>JAEZIX010000066.1 GCA_023415935.1 Cyanobacteria bacterium OH_CDB_20
CCGCACGAGGTATACTAAATACATCGTTAGTAAATGAGAATTAAATAGGAAGACTCATGAAGGAAGACAAGAAGACATATAACGCTTCTTTATTTGCAAGAAGTGCCGAAGTATTAGATTCAGATCCATTAGAAGAGATTTTTGCCCTCAATTTGGGTGACTTTTTGTCAGAGCATCTTATCTCTGATGAACTTGCTGAAAAAATAGCAAAACACCCTGTTGATAAGATTCAAAGTCTTAAAAATCAATTAAAGGAACTGATTTCAATATATTCTATAAATAATACGCTTAAAGTTTTAGGCTTTAACAATAAAGAAGATTATATTATTTACAATTCAATAGCGAAAACAATTAAGCAAATGCTTGATATTGATGCTTGCCACATTTATCTATCTAAAGAAAATGCAAAAGGGCTTGATAAAACCAATAACGATATAGTGCTTGCCGGTTCTTCGTTGAATTTTACTGAAGATATTTATGCTTACGATATTGGAGCAAAATATTCAGATAACAGTATTGTTGTAAAAGCATTTCAATCTAAACAAAGCATTGAATTTTCTGAATTCTCAAAAGGCGGTTTTGCTTCAGTTAAAAAATTGGATGAAGATAAAGTAGAATACTACGTTGCAATTCCTATGCATAATAATGCTGAAACAGTCGGCGTTATTGTTCTTCAGAACTATACTGACAAAAAGTTAAACAATGAGTTTATTGAACTTGTAGAAATAACAGCAAAACTTTTTGCTACTTCAATGGTGTTGCAAAAGATTACTGAAGAAACTTCTAACCTTATTAATCAAGAAGATGTTTCTTTAACAGAGCTTCAGCACGCAAGAGCAGAACTTACTGCAATTATTGGTGACTTAGGTGATGAGCAGCAACAGTTTGTAGAAAATCTTGCAAGAGCAGTTGATGCAAAGAGCAGTTTTAAAGTTCGTCACTCTGAAATGGTTGCAGAACTCGCTAATCAGATATCTGCGCATCTTGAACTCAATGAAAAAACTAAGGATTTAATATATTATGCAGCACTTTTGCGTAATATCGGAAAAATAATTCTTCCTCAAGAAATTTTCAATAAAAAAGAAAAACTTTCTAAAGAAGATTGGGAAAAACTTCAAAACCACCCTAACGTTGGCGTAAATTTGCTTATGAGCATAAATTTCTTATCAGAAGTTATACCTTATATCCATTATCACAAAGAACGTTGGGATGGAAAAGGTGAACCAGAAGGTTTGAGCGGATACAGTATTCCTCTTGGTTCAAGAATAGTTGCAATCGCAGATGCTTTCTGCGCACTTGTAAGTAAAAGATCATACAGAGATGCAATACCTGTTGAAAAAGCATTAGAAATTATCAAAGAAGAGTCTCAAATAAAATGGGATCCGATACTTGTTGATGCTTTGATTCAGATTAAATCTTAGGTCCACAAACCACAAATATTAGAGAAAAAATTATGAAAAAAATATTAATATGCTTAATGCTTATAGTATTGAGTGCAACAACTGCATTTGGAGCTGCCGCTTCAAAAAACAAGTCATCTAAGGCGATAGATATCGAAATGGAGACAAAAGACGGCTTTGTTATAACAGCAAAACTCTATACACCTCCAAAGAAAAACAAAAAATATCCTCTTGTTGTGCTTTTGCACTCATTGGGTTATTCAAGCAAATATTGGGGTTCTATTCCTACCGATTTTCAAAAAGCAGGACTTGCTGTTTTGGCTGTTGATTTTAGAGGCCATGGTACCAGTGTAAATGATACAAAGTTCAGGAAATATAACTGGATTTATATGCCTAAAACTACATATTCACATTATCCGCAAGATGTTTTGGATTTGCTTGTTTATGTAAATGATAATTATAAAAATGTTGCGGTAAATCATCTTGCTTTTATTGGTGCTGATATTGGTGCAAATACCGCTATTCTTGCATCTCAAAAACTAAAGACCAATCCAGTTGCTATGGTTCTTATATGCCCTACAGAAAAATTTAAGGGTTTGTATACGCCAATTGCCATTGCTAATTTGGGTAAAACTCCTATTTTATTTGTTTATAGTGGAAAAGATTCATATTCCAAAGGCCAAACAGCTTACTTAAAGAGGTTTGTCCAAGGAGCTTATGGAGAAAAAGTCTTTCCTAATGGCGGTTTTGGCATGCTAATGCTTAAGCTCAACAAGGGTATGGACATAACTCTTACAAATTGGGTTGTATCTCAATTCAATGCTTCATTTACAGCTCCAAAAAAATAATTCATACAAATCTACGATTTAAAATACTCTTCAAAGCAATATACTAAACAAATAGTTGATATATTTAATTGGGGATGTATGGCACGTTTAAGCAATAAAAAAGTAAAACAGGATTTTTCTAAACCTGATTTAAAGATAGTTGAAAAATCGAAGGTTTTGACAAAACCATATAGTGATATCGATTTAAACAGATGGAAAGAATATCCGAATGTTAAAACCGATACCTGGTGGGAATTTTCTTCTCGTGATAATACAGGTAAACATTCAAACGAATACCATGGAAATTATATCCCTCAGATTGCTCAGCAATTTTATGAAAGATTTACCAAAAAAGATGATATAGTTTTAGACTTATTTCTTGGTTCTGGAACTTCTGCTATTGAAGCTCTAAATATGGGCAGAAGATGTATTGGAGTTGAGCTTAAGCCTGAACTTGCAGAAAAAGTCAGTGAAAAATTTACTCCGAAAGAGCTTGTTACTGATGTTAATATAATTTGCGCAGATAGCTCTTCTAGTTTGGCTGTAGACAAAGTAAAAGCAAGATTAGACATAATGGGACGTGATAAGGCTCAATTTTTGATGCTTCACCCTCCATACGATGATATTATTAAGTTTTCGGATAAGAAAGAAGACTTGTCAAATTGTTCTTCAACTGATGAATTTTATGAGCTTTTTGAAAAAGTTGCCAAAAACGGATATGATTTGCTTGAAAAAGGAAGATTTGCAGCGCTTATAATTGGCGATAAATATGCTAATGCTCAGATTTATCCTTTAGGCTCAGAATGCGCAAAAAGAATGACTGATCTTGGCTTCATTATGAAAGCAATTATTGTCAAAAATATTGAAGGAAATGAAAGAGCAAAAGGCAAAACAGCTAATTTATGGCGTTATAGAGCCTTAAACGGCGCTTTCTATATCTTTAGGCACGAATATATTTATCTTTTCCAAAAAGTTAAATAACAAATGCATGTGGTAAAATCTTAGTATGAAAAAGATTTTATTGGTATTTTTAATATTTTTCTTTGGGAATATTTCTTTTGCAGGCGATATAGAATCCGGCTTAAGCGCTTACAACAGCGGAAATTATAATGTTGCAAAACAGTATTTTGAAGCTGCGCTTAAAACAAATTCTAAGAATCAAAAAGCAAGAATATATTTAGCAGATACTCTTGCAAAACTTGGGGATTTTGATGTTGCAAAAGAACAGTATAAAATTGCAATTTCTCAGGATTTTACTTCTGAAGATGCTATAAAAGCAAGAAATTCTCTTGCTCTTTTAAACGGCAGCCTGCAAAGACTGGAGCTAAAAAAATATCATTATGGGGATAAAGAATTTCTTGACGAGTACTATAAAAATACAAAGTTAAGAAAGTGGCAGAAACTTCCTGTTTCAGTTTATATTCCTGAAAATGAAAGTAAAGCTGTTGTGCAGAAGGCATTTTTAGAATGGGAACTAAAAACTGCAAAAGCAGTTAATTTTGAAGATGCAAAATCAGCCCAGGATGCTGATATAAAAGTAAATTTTGTAGATATTTCTGCCATAAACCCCGAAAATCGTTTTGTAGAAGCTGATTGTAAGTTCAATGGAGATTATGTTTCATCTGCTAACTTGAAAGTTGCAACAAAACTAGCAAGTGGAGAGCAGGTTCCCGAAGACTCATTGTATAATTCGCTTTTGCACGAGATAGGTCATGCCATAGGGCTATCTGCAAATACTCAAGATCAGTATGATGCTATGTCAAACCCCAATCAAAGGGCAATAAAACAGCTATCTGCTCAAGATGTCAGAACTGTTAAACTTGCATATCAAGCACCAAAAGAGGAAATTAAACCTTCTTCAGATAAATCAAAACTTGAAAAAGCTAAATTTGAAATTGAAAGCATGCCTTCAAATGCTGATGGGTGGCAAAAAATGGGCGATGTTTATTTTGCAAAAAAGAATTATTATGCTGCAAACGAATGTTATCTTAAGGCAGTAGGTTTTACATCGAGAAAACCTGCCTTGTATCTTAATATGACAAAATCATATTCTGCGCTAACTAAGTACCATGATGCAATTTTATATGGAAGAAGAGGGCTTACGATTGACCCAAATAATGCCTCAATATTAAAAGAAGTAATGTCAGCTTATAAAAAGACTAAAAATCAGGAAGAAGCAAAGCTGTTCCTTGAAACTTATTTAAAAAAATACCCTAAATTAAAAAATAACCCTGAGATTAAGCCTTTTGTCGAAGATTATAAAATTGATGCTAAAAAATAAAACCGGAAGAATTAACTTCCGGTTTATATTTATTTTGCTATTTTGGTGTAGTATTTCGATGATAGCAAATATTATTTAAGGTCTTTATATGAACCTGTGTATTTGTCTCCGTAGCTTGTGTGAAGCATTTCGTGAGCTTTATGAGAGTTTGGCGCACCAAAGTATTCTTCATAAATTTTCTTGATTGCAGGATTGTCGTGTGATTTTCTGTAGTTGCAGTTTTTATCATCAGCGTATAAACCTTTTGAACGTTCTTCTTTTATGTGAGAATCGTTGCAGCTTAGAGGTTGTCCACCACCGTTGATACATCCGCCAGGACAAGCCATAACTTCAAGCATTTGATAGTCAGCTTTTCCTTCTTTAACTTCCTGAATGCATTTTTCAGCTTCTTTTAATGTGCTTACTACTTTGACTTTAATTTTTGTTCCGTTAAGGTCAAGTTCAGTAATTTTTGATTTATCAAGTCCACGCATTGTTTTTATATCAACGTCTTGAAGAGTTTTTCCTGTTGCAAGTTCGTATGCAGTTCTAGCCGCCGCTTCAGCAACACCGCCTGATGTACCGAAAATGGTTCCAGCACCTGTGAATTCGCCATAAGGGAAATCACCATCGATTGGTTCTAATTCGTCAAGTTTGATACCTGCTGATTTAATCATTTTGCCAAGTTCTTGAGTTGTAAGAACATAATCAACATCAGGTCTTCCGTCTGTCATTAATTGAGGACGTGTTGTATCTGTTTTCTTAGCAGTACAAGGCATAATTGATACGCTTACAAGTTTTTCAGGATCAATGTTGAATTTTTCAGGTACAAATTTTCTTATAACTGAAGCAAGCATTCCTTGAGGTGATTTGCAAGTTGATAAGTGCGGAATCATTTCAGGATGAGCTTTTTCAACATATGTAACCCAAGCTGGGCAGCAAGATGTGAAGATTGGAAGGTTTTTGTTTTCCTTAAGTCTTGATAAGAACTCTGTTCCTTCTTCCATAATAGTAAGGTCAGCTGAGAAATTAGTATCAAATACTAAATCAAAGCCGATTGCTTTTAGTGCTGCATTTATTAATTTTATAGTGTTTTCGCCTGGTTTTAAGCCAAACATTTCACCGAGTGCAACACGAACTGCAGGTGCAATTTGTGCAACAACTTTTTTCTCAGGGTTTGTAATTTCAGCCCAAACTTTTTCAACATCATTCTTGATAGTCAAAGCGCCGGTAGGACATACCGCAACGCATTGTCCGCAGAATACACAGTCAACTTCGTCTAAGTGTTTTCCGCCCATAGGCTGAACAACAGTGTTACAGCCTCTGTTTGCAAAACCTAATACACTGTGTCCTTGATGTTCTGCACAAGCTCTTACGCAAGCTCCGCAAAGGATACATTTATTAGGGTCACGTACGATAGCAGGGTTAGTATCATCTAAGATGCCCATTTTATCTTCTGCTTCTTTTTCATATGTAAGAGTTTTAAGCCCGTATTCTTCAGAATATTGTTGAAGTTCGCAGCTTCCTGAGCGTTCGCAAGTTAAGCAAGAACGGTCATGGTTTGCAAGTAGAAGTTCAAGAACTGTTTTTCTGATTCTTCTTGTTCTTGCAGTATTTGTTAGAACTTTTATATTCGGTTCAGGAGGCATTGTGCAAGAAGAGTTAATCATTGTTCTACCGTTAGGGTATTCAATCTCTACAACGCACATTCTGCAAGCACCAAAAGGTGTAAGGTCAGGTCTGTAGCAGAATGTAGGTACGTTGAATCCTGCCTTCCTTATAACTTCTAAAAGGTTTGGTTCAGTTGTATATTCAACTTCTTTTCCGTTTATAAATAATGTACTCATATTCTTATATTCCTTCTGTTACACTTGTTTAATAGCTTTAAACGGACAGCTTGTTAAACAAGCACCGCATTTAATACATTTAGACTGGTCAATTTTGAA
>JAEZIX010000074.1 GCA_023415935.1 Cyanobacteria bacterium OH_CDB_20
GTGTACCTATACAAGGCAGTCAATATAAAAATTTGTATGAGCAATTTTTGATGATTGCTGGAAGTATGATTTTAACTATAGGTTGTGAATTAAAACCTGAGAACCTTTCAGTATTAAATTCCATCAATCCTCAGGCTCTTAGTAAAATTGGTTTTAATTCAGCATATGCAATATTGTCAGGCATTACTGGTGATGGACAAAAGGTTGATTATGATAAAGTTAATGAACAAATCCAATTTATAAATGATATATATAAATCGAATAATAATTCTGATATATCCCCTAATTTTATCGCGGATACTTCTTGTGATTTTGAAAAGCTTACAAATCTCCTTGATTTGGCGAAAAACTTCCCAATAGTTTCGTCAGATGGAAAAGAAAAAAGTTTTTACGATGATATTATTAGCAACAAGAATAATTTATTCAACGAAATTTCATATAAGCCAGAGAAGATTGATGAGCTTATGCAAAGAATGCAAGATATAGAGGATTTAAAAGATAAATATCCTGAAGAATCTAGTAAATTTGTAAATTCTGAAATACTTGAAGTAAATTTACCTTCAGAATTATTTGTATCAACTATAGAATCCTTAATAAAAACGGGGGATTTAGATAAATATGTAAAAGATAATGATTCTAACAACTTGGGATTACTATTTGATCATATTCCTGCTGACGCCCAGATGGTTCCTTCTTATTTGGAAAAAATGAGCAAATTAATGGGCTATGTGACTCCTGATGGTAAGAATATTATTGATGAACGTAATGTAGAATATTTTCTTAATTTTGATTCTGATTCAAATTCTGCAGAAACAGTAAACAGAATGTTATATTTGGCTCAGAACGGCATGATTAATCCTACTTTATTGAGTTCAATGTATGAAAAAGGTGATGTATCTGATGAAGTTAAAAATGATGTTGATAAATTGTATGAGGCTTCTATAAAAGGTGTAAATCCTATTGATGTATTTATTCCTTCAGTAGATACAGTTGATAACGGTGTTTCAAAAGTTGAGATTGGAGATGTTTTTTCTGTTGAAGGCGAAAAGAATATTTACATAAAAACAGCAGATGGCACAAGTCAACAACTTCAAATGGATAGAGAAACATATTATAAGCTATTTCCTCCTGTTGATAGATTTGGTTCATCACAAGATGGCATAGGAAACTGCTGGGAATTGACAGGAATAAATGCAGCACTTGCTGATCCTGAAACAAGAGCACAGGTACTAAGTATGTTTACTCAAAATGGTGATGATATAACTGTTAAATATCCAAACGGCCAATTAGAAATTGTTTTTGAGAACGGGGTTTTGCCTGAATCTGCAAATCCTGAGTTTTATAGCAATGGCGCTCCCGGGGTTACAATGCTTGAATATGCTGATGGGCGCGAAATGCAAGCTCAGACTATATCATATTGTCTTAACAATATGGCGGTTGATGGCCCATCTTCTTCAGTATTGGCAGACTTTCAAGTATTTGTAAATACTACAAATCCTGATGATATTTGGATTAAGGTAGATGAGAATGGACTTCAGTATTCTACTTACGATGAAGCTGTTGAAAAAGGATTATGCGACGGCAAATATAATAATTATGCAACATTTCTAAGGGAAGGCGGTTATATTAATGATGTTTGGTCATTAATGGGCTTTGCTGATTCTAGAACTATTACATCTCGTGAAGAATATAAAGCATTATTGTTAGACCCTGATACATTTGAAGACTGTATTGTAGGGTTTGGAACAAGAGGAGATGCTGATAGTTTTGCATTAGATTCTGAATTGAGCATCTATGAAAGACACGCATATAGGATTGAGCCGGTAATTAACGAAAACGGTGAAATAACCGCATATTCCTGCATAAATCCTTGGGGTGTTTTAGAAAGTGAACTTTCACTTGATGAAGTAATGGAATATTCAGATAGCTTATTTGTTGCAAGCAAATAAATATAACTTAAATACCCCAATAATTGTCTATATACGAGTTGTGCTTGTTTAAATGATTTGTTTGGACGATACTTGGGTGGTATAATTTTTTTTATGGAGTTAATGTTGAATTCTTATAAAAATATTAGAGAGTCTTTTAATCCCGAGTTTAAAAAACTTGAGGAGTTTTTTGAGATTCTTTTAGAAGACAGGAGAAACTATCTTACAAAAGATATTAAAAACTATTTGTTTTCTTCTTCAAAAAGAATTAGGGCACTTTTGATTTTTCTTTTTGCATCAATTTTTGATGATAAAAAAGCAAAATCCGAAGTAATAAAACTAGCTGCTATTGTTGAGCTTATACACAATGCAACCCTTATTCATGACGATATCATTGATGATTCTGACACAAGAAGAGGTGAGATATCTTTTAACTATAAATTTGGTAACAGGCTTGCAGTTATTGCGGGCGATTATGTTTTATCAATGGCATTTAAACAGCTCTATAAACTTAATAATACAAATGTTATTGCAGCTTTTACAGAGGCAATTGAGGGTATGTGTCTTGGCGAAATTAATCAATATTTTGAGAAAGGTACAGTTCCTTCTATCGAAAAGTATATTGAAAAATCAAGAGCTAAAACCGCAAATCTATTTGAAGCAGGTCTTGTTTCTTTGTTCTGTCTTTTAGGAAAAGAAGAATATATTCCTCAAATTAAAGGTTTTGCAGAAAATTTTGGTATAGCGTTTCAGATAAGAGATGATTTGATTAATATTTCAAAATCAGATAGCTCAAAACCTGCATTGAATGATTATAAAGAAGGTATTTACACGGCGCCTTTTATATTTTTTAATGAACAAAATGGCTTTTCTCAATATGAAGATGATGAAGAATTTTTGAAAAAACTCTTTAATTCTTCTGCGATTAGTGATACAAATAAATTGTTAAATAAATATATTAATTCAGCTATTGATTCCATTTCTTTTGTAGATGATAATCAGGCGAAAGATAATATTATAGCTCTTTGTGAGTATCTTAGAGAGGTTGAAGAAAATTGAGTATAGATAAAATAAAAGTAAAAGCTTTCTTTAAAGAGTTAATTGAAACCGTTGTATTTGTAATAGTTATGGTGATTTTGATAAGATTTTTTATCGGAGAAATCAGATGGATACCGTCAGCTTCAATGCATCCGACACTTTTAGAAGGCGATAGGGTTTTTGTAGAGAGAGTTTCAAGATTCTACGCAACTCCTCACAGGGGAGATATTATGGTTTTTTATCCTCCTGAAGAGGAAATCAAAACTGATTTCTGGTCTATATTCAGAAGACTTACCGGCTTTGCTTGCAAAGATATTGCATACATTAAGCGTGTTGTTGGGATGCCTGGAGATAAGTTTGAAGTAAGGCAAAATTCAGACAGCACTTACCAGATAGTTATAAATGATAAAGTTCTTGAAGAAAAATATATTAAAAATAATACCGATTACATTCCTTGCTTAAAAAGTATGTACTGCGGTCCTTTTGTAATTCCTGCAGGAAGCTACTTTATGATGGGTGATAACAGAGGTAACTCCCAAGACTCACGTTTCTGGGGCTTTTTGCCTAAAGAAAGATTTATCGGCAGGGCAAAAGTACTTTTCTGGCCTGTTAATAGGTTAAAATACTTCGGTCTTGAAAAATACTAATTTGTATTAAAGAGCTGATATTACAGCTTGCGTAAATTCTGTTGTGCTTGCACTTCCGCCTAAGTCAGCTGTTAGTGTTTTGCCTTCTTTAATTACTGCTCTTAAAGCCGTATCTATTTTTTCTGCATAAACATTTTCGTCAATATATTTAAGCATTTCAATTGCAGATAGCAAAAGGGCAGTTGGATTTGCAAGGTTTTTACCTTTAATATCAGGTGCTGAGCCATGAACCGGTTCAAATACTGCAACATCTTCACCTATATTTGCGCCTTGAGCTACTCCTAAGCCTCCGATTAAACCTGCCGCAAGGTCTGAAACAATATCACCATAAAGGTTAGGAAGAACTAAAACGTCAAACTTTTCAGGGTTTTGTACAAGCTGCATGCATAAATTATCTACTAGGATTTCTTTGTATTCTATTTGAGGATAGTCTTTTGCCACATCTCGTACCGCATCTAAAAACAAACCGTCAGAGAGTTTGCAGATATTTGCTTTAGAGACTGCGTGGACAAGTTTTCGCCCGTTTTTAACAGCATATTCAAAAGCGTATTTTGCAATTCTTGTAGATGCTTTTCTTGTTATAATTTTTATTGATTCTGCTGTATCATCGTCTATTTTTCTTTCGATGCCTGCGTACAAATCTTCTGTGTTTTCTCTAAAAATAACAAGGTCTATATTTTCAAACTTTGTTTTTATTCCATCGATATTTTTGCTCGGTCTTACATTTGCATAAAGATCAAGCTCTTTTCTTAACTGCACGTTTACGCTTCTGAAGCCTTTGCCTATTGGAGTTGTGACAGGCGCTTTCAGCGCAACTTTGTTCTTTTTGATTGAATCAATAACTCTTTGAGGAAGCGGAGTCCCTTCGCTATCAGCAACATCAGCCCCTGCTGTTTGAATATCCCAGTCAATTTCAAGCCCTGCTGCTTTTATAATATCTGTTACCGACTTTGATATTTCAGGTCCTATTCCATCCCCTTCAATTAGTGTTATTGTTTTCATCTTATTCTTCCTTTAAATAATTCTTCTTCAAAAACTTGTATAAGTGTCTCAATGCAACTTCGCAAAATATAAATTTTATAATCCTTCTTGCAAGGTGTTCGTTTGCATAAAAGTGGTGTGCTTTAGATTTGTATTTGTTTGCAATCCCAATCCACACGAGGCCTACGGGTTTAGTTGCAGTTGCTCCGGTTGGGCCTGCTATTCCTGTTGTTGCTATTGCTATATCTGTTCCTGTCATATCAAGCAAGCCTTCTGCCATTTCTTTTGCGACTTCTTTACTTACCACACCGTGGCTTTCAATTGTTTCTTTTTTTACATTTAAATATTTTATTTTGGCCTCGTTTGCATAAGTTACAAGGTTTTCTTTTATATAAACAGAACTTCCTGAAACATCTGTTAAACGAGAACTTATTAAGCCTCCAGTACATGATTCTGCAATAGAAACCGTAATCCCGTTTCTAATTAGAATTTTTGCAATTTTTTTCTCTATTCTTAAGCTCAAAAAGCTCGGCAAAAGAAAAAACATTGTAATAATATTTTGTATAAAAAATTTTATTTTTCGCATTTATCTAGTATACAGGCATGTCTAAGGGTTTTACAAGCATAACCTGAAGTTCGTCACCTTGGTTAAATATTATATCGTCACCTTTTTTAAAGATGTCTACGATAGAATCTCCGATAAAATAAATACCTGCAGCTGGAACCGAAACTATTGCGCTGATTGGAGCAAGCGCAAATTTAGGATAACCGTTTAAAGTTTTGTCTCCTGTTTCCCATCCCCATTTTGTGCAGGTTTTAACTATTTTTGCTGTATTATGAGCATTTTGTACAGTTGCCGTTCCGTAATTAGTTTTGCTGCTTAGGCCGCCATCATATGTTAGAGCTTTGTTTCTATATATGCCCACATTTAAAGGTACTTGTTTGCCGGTAGGGCTTACTACGTGGTCAAAATTAAGATATATAGTAGCTCCTTTAGATAGCATTTTTTTAGGTTTAACTTTTTCAATTGAGCCTCTAATCATGCTTCCGACAGGAATTACTATGCTTTTATTTACTTTTACATCCTCTGTAACCATTGAGTTAAAAGGATCACCTTCCTGCATATTCTCGCTGCTTATTGGATTTAAAAGCTGAAGTTTAAGCGTTGTGCCTTCAGGTATTCTCTTGGTTATAATATCTGCGTTAATTGTTTTGTTGGTTGCTGCAAAAGAAAATTGTGCAATCACGGCCAATATTAAACTTACTAATACGGCATTAAGCAAATTTTTTAATCTCATATTCTTCCTCTTTCTTAATTCAAATCGTTGATTGCGATTTTTCCATATTTAGCTGAGATGTCATCAATGTGATGAATCAAATAAACAATGGGGTCTAAATCCTTTTGATTTAAATCTATAATTGATCCCCATTCTATTCTTCCGTGGTGGGCTGCAATCATTTTTGCAATGTCTTTAAAGCCCTGTTGCATGCATGTTGCAAATCCCCATTGAGAGTGAGTTATCCAGTCTTTGTGAAAATCCTCGTCATACTCTATAAGCCCTGTTTCAGAATCTATTTTGTATTCATAAATTTTGCCAAAATCATGCAAAATACAAGCTGCAAAAACTGTGTCGGTATCAAACTTGCCTTTAAATAAGCCAACAATATTTTCTGCTATATTAAGGCATTCATGTGTATGCTTAAGTAAACCCCCAACATAGTTGTGGTGCATAAGTTTTGCCGCAGGGCAAACTTTGAATGCTTCTTCGTTTTCGAATAAAAGTGAACTTACAAATGATTTTAACTTTTCGTCTTTAAATTTATTGACGTACTCTAAAGTATTTTTAAAGAGTTCTTCTCTTTTTTCTTCAGAAAGTCCTAGTGCGGCTTCTTTAACAAGTTCAAGACTTGTAACTAGACAATTATTAAATTTTTCATTATAGGAGCCGCCTAATATTTTAACAAGATTTCCTGTTCTAAACAGTTTGTTTTCAATTCTGCCAAGGGCTTCTTCCCATAATATACAATTTAAAATATTTGAATCATTAGTGTTTCTAAGCTGAAGTTTTCCCATTTTTGTTCCGGCTTTTGTGTCTCCTATTGAAAAAACCACTACCTCATATGTTGCTGATAAATCTAACATTATTTAACCTTTTTTTAACCTATTAGATTGAATTATAGCATAATGGATAACTTTTGGTTTAATAGAAATATACTGTAAAATAAAAAAATTATAATTTGGGGGAGACAATTTGTGTCAAAGTATTGTAACCAAATGATACATCTCCTATATTTAAGGGATAGTTTTATTGAAAATAGGGTATAATATATTGTATAGATGGAACTATTATAACAGTTTGCAAGATACGGACAAATCGGCGCAACAAGCAGAGTTAAGGCTTTAATTGGTATTTCCAAAAGTTAACTGTTTGGATTTCTCCGTTATTAACAGGAGCATAATATTATGAGCATAACGTTTTCAGGATTAGCATCAGGCTTAGATACGGCAAGTTGGGTTGAGGCATTAGTATCAGTCAAACAACAGGCAGTTACTGACCTGCAAACAAAAGTTACAGGGTTGCAGACCAGCCAAAAATCTCTTTCAACAATGAAGAGTTATTTTAGTGCTTTTTCTTCTACTCTTTCAAAATTAGCAGACTCAAAGTTAAGCGCTTCATCTGACGTTTTTTCTAAATTTAAAACAACTTCAACTAATTCAAGTGCAGTTACTGCAACAGCTACAGGCGGTGCGGTTGCTCAAAATCTTGATGTTGAGGTAAGTCAACTTGCAACAAGTACAGTAGCTCAAGGTTCTATAAAATTGGGGCAACAAGTAACAGGCAGCACAAAATTTGCTGACTTAACAGGTGCCTCTACCGGGACTTTTAGCTTCTATGTTGATAATAAAAAATATTCAATAGACATTACTTCTTCTGATACTCTTGATAATATCGGTAAGAAAATGGTTGATGCAACAAAAACAGAAGACGAGCCTGATGGTCTTGTCAGCTATTCTGTTTCTAACGGAAAGTTCTCTATTGATGCTGGCGATAGCTCAATAACCCTTGGTTCTACTCAAGATAAGAGCAACTTTGTATCAACAATGTCTCTAAAAAAAGATGCAAGTACAAATTCATTCACAAGTTCAACAGCTATCAATAAATTCAATATGTCCGCAAAACTTTTGGGAACAAGTTCTCCTTTTGGAAGCTCTCTTACCGCTGGAACTTTTGAAATAGGTGACGCTAAATTTACAATAGATGAAAATACAACATTAAGTTCATTGTTAAATAAAATAAATGCTACTACTGATGCAGGTGTTACTGCTTCTGTTGATTCAACAACAGGTACTTTGAAATTCACCGCAAGTTCAACAGGTGCTTTCAATATAGGTATGGAAGATGGAACAAGCAACTTCCTCGAGCTTGCAGGACTTACATCAGGTGGCGGTATAAAAGCCGGAACTCAAACTCTTGGTAAAAATGCTCTTCTTAGCGTGAATGGTAAAGACATTGAGTCTTTCTCAAATTCTGTTACCAGTGAGACAACAGGACTAACTGGTGTTGTTCTTAATTTAACGGCAGAAACTGAAGAAAATAAACCTGCAAGTATTGCAATTACTCAGGATGCAAGCTCTACTGTCAGCTCGATTAAAACGTTTATATCTGATTTCAATTCTCTTGTTTCATCCGCTCAATCAACACGCTCAACAGACAGCAATTTCAAATATGAGTCAGGATTGTCCTCAATTATTACGAGTTTAAGATCTGCTAGTTCAACTGTAACGCTTAAAGACGGAGATTATAGAACTTTAGCGGATATTGGAATTTCTATTAAATCAAATTCGTCGACTTCAACTGATTCTGATGGAAATGCCACTTATAGCAGTACTTACAAGCTCGAACTTGATGAAGATAAATTCAATAAAGCACTCCAAGAAGACCCAGAAGCAGTTAAAGAGCTTGTTGTAGGTAATTTAGACAACGGAACAACAGGTTTCACAGGAAAACTTCAGGAAATTGTTGATGGATCTTTAAAGTCAACTAAAGGTTTCTTTGATGTTAAGTCTACAAACTTGAATTCTAAGATTACGTCACTAAACAATAAGATTGATAAAAAGAATGAAGATATTGAAACTTATCAGGCACGTTTAGAGGCAAAATTCTCTGCGATGGAAAAAATGATTAGTACAATGAATACCCAATATAGCAGTATTTCAGGCATGTTTAGCTAGTTTGTGGTTCGAAAACATAATATTTAAAAAGGCAGATTATATTCTGCCTTTTTTAATTTGCGTCATCGCCGATATTCACTTTAAATTTTATATAAGCTCTTGTTGAAACGGGAAAAAGTGTTTCAAATATTTTTGGTTTTATAAATTCTATAGCTTTTCCGTCATTACAGCTTATTGTGATATTTTCTTTTGTCTTATCAATTATTTTAGCTGCTGTTTTTATGTTTGTATTGTTGTTAATAATTTTATAGTCATATACTTCAAAGAAGTCATTTTTGTGAGGAATATAGCATTTCATCCAAGGGGTTAGGCCTCTTATTTTTCTATCAATTACTTCTGCTGGTTGGTTAAAATCGATTAGGATGTCTTTTTCATCTAATTGTGGCTGATAAGTTGCCCTTTTCTCGTCTTGAGGTATAGGAATAATTATGTCACTTGTAATATTTGTGAGTAGTGTCTTGATTTCATTTCTCGCAGTGCCTGCGCATCTTAGTTTTAGCGTATTCCCATTATCAAAAGGCATAATAGGGATTTCTTTTTGATGTAATATAGCACCGGTATCAAATTTTTCATCCATTAGATGAAATGTAATTCCCGTCTTCGATTCTCCAGCCATAATAGTTCGAGAATATGGATTTGGGCCCCTGTATTTTGGCAATAGTGATGGATGGCAATTGATTGAAGCTATTTTAGGCAAGTTTATGGTTGCCCTTTTGAGTTTCTCGCTCCAAGAAGCAACAATTATAATATCTGCGTTCAGTTTAATGATTTCATTTTTAAACTTTTCAGAATTGATGCTTGGAGCTATGATTTCATACAAATTTTGAGAGTTAATAAATAGTTTTTCCTTGGAGGGATTAAAGATATCTTTAAAAAAGAGCTTTGTTGGAGAATGCAAAACATGGTCATGTCTAAAAACGCCAACGACATTATGACCTGATTCTATTGAGCCAAGTATAATGTTGGTGAACATTTCACCGTATCCTGCGATAACAATTTTAAGCATCTTTGTCAGGTTTAGTTATTTTCTTTAATACCTTAGGTGGTCCAACATCTTCTTTGATTTTTCTGCTGCATTTAGGGCAAACAAATGAAAAGCAGCCTTCAGCTGTTGTTAATTCTTCGCAAGAACGGCAGTTGAATACCATTTTTGATGCGATAGGAATAAATTTTCCTGCTGAAAGATATGATTCAAATTCTTTTGCAGGAATGTTGAACTTTTCAATTATTTTGTTAATATGTACAGTTGGTTCTTCAGACATTTTTACAAACTTTGTAATTCCTTCAATCAGCTCAACATGCTTTTGGTAGCATGAATCACAAAAATCCCATTTCGTACTTAGAAATAATTTTCCACATTTTGGACAGTTAATTAACTTTGACATGAATAATCTCTCATATATTGACTCCTAATGGATAATACCATAATTGCATTTACTTTGCCAATCCTTTACAATTTTATACCATTTGAATAAGAACATTATAATGCGCTTTAGTACGATTTATTGTAAAAAATTTCTTAAAATAGTTTTAATAATGTGCTTTTTAAGATAAAATATAATTAACTAAGGAAAGTGGGCGTAAAAATAGTTGTCGAATAGTTTTGATAGTCTAGATAATTTAGAAACCTCTTTGAGAAAATCTTCTGTAATACAAGAGAGAATGAATCTTGTTTCTACTCATATGTACAAACAGTTTTTAGAGTACCAGCATTCTAATATAAACATGGCTGAAGTCTTTTTAAAAATGCTTGAAAATATGAATATGACAGTAGAGTTTCTTAAGCAGTCTTTTAATGCGCGCGGTGTTTCTACCCAAAATATATATTATGACCTCGATGCTTCAAAAAATATTGCTGTGCTTAACATTTTGTGGCATACAATCAGTTTTATAACAAATGTAAACAACAAGCCTCAAGCTCTCCAAAGAGAAAACGGAATTCCTCTTTTTACAGGCAGAATAATGGCCTTAAAAGGTGATTATCATAAAATAATTCAAGAAAATAAAGAAGATTATATGCAGGCAATTTTGGATCATGAAATTGCATCACTATATGTTCCTGCTGAAAAAACAGAGGCTGCCATTATAAAAGTTAAGCACAGAGGAAATACTGAACTTCCAATCAATCAAATGGAAGCCCCAAGGGAGTTTCTACTAAAAGTGATAGAAATTATTTGTGGTGGAGGTTTGTATCATGAAGAAAGTTTTAGGAAAACTATTACTTTTTAGGCCTTAATGTTGCTTTAAAAAAACGCTTTACTTATACTTGTTTTAATTGGAATACCACATAGAAAAAGATTATAAAACTTATGAAATATATTGATAACGTCAGAAACTTTTGCATAATAGCCCATATTGACCACGGCAAATCCACATTGGCTGACAGATTGCTTGAAAAAACAGGTACAATTTCTGAGCGCGATATGCAGGATCAGTTGTTAGATTCCATGGATATTGAAAGAGAACGCGGCATTACAATCAAACTTAATGCAGCGAGAATGAAATATCATGCAAAAGATGGAAAAGATTATGAGTTAAACCTTATTGACACTCCGGGGCACGTTGATTTTTCTTATGAAGTCTCACGTTCTCTGGCAGCTTGCGAAGGCGCTTTGCTTATTGTTGACGCTACTCAGGGTGTTGAGGCTCAAACCCTCGCTAATGTTTATTTAGCTATTGAACAAAACCTTGAAATAATACCGGTTATTAATAAAATTGACCTTCCATCAGCTGATGTTGAGAGGGTTAGACAAGAGATTGAAGAGATTTTGGGCATTGACGCTTCAATGGCAATTCCTGTGAGTGCAAAAGAAGGAGTTGGAATTGAAGAAGTTTTAGAAGCTGTCGTCGAATTTGTTCCTCCACCTTTAGATACTTCTGATAGACCTTTAAGAGCACTTGTTTTTGATAGCGCTTATGACCAATATTTGGGTACTTTATGCTTTTTTAAAATTGTTGATGGGTCTTTGAGACTTGGTGATCAGATAAAATTTATGGCATCAGGTAAAAAGTACGAAATTGTTGAGTTAGGATATCTTAACCCAAGCAGAATTCCTGTAAAAGAGCTCAAAACAGGCGATGTTGGGTATATGGCCTGCTCTATAAAAGAAATTACAAGGTTTGTCGGAGATACGGTTACAACCGCAGAAAATGGAGCTACAGAACCACTTGAGGGATACAAAGAAGCTCTTCCTATGGTGTTTTCGGGTATGTATCCTGTCGATAACGACCAATATCATGATTTAAAGGAATCTTTAGAAAAATTAAAACTTAATGATTCAAGTATAACTTTTGAACCTGAAACTTCTTCTGCTTTAGGATTTGGCTTTAGATGCGGCTTTTTGGGTATGCTTCATATGGAAATTGCTCAAGAAAGGCTTGAAAGGGAATACAATCTTTCTCTTGTAACCACTGCGCCGAGTGTTATTTATAGAGTTCACAAAACAAGTGGTGAGATTGTTGAGATAGATAACCCTGCAAATCTTCCTGATGCGCAGTATAGGGAATATATTGAGGAACCTTACGTAAAAGTAAGTATAATTACTCCGAATGAATTTGTCGGGGCTTTAATGGACTTATCTCAAACTAAGCGTGGCATTTTTAAGAATATGTCATATCTTGATAAAATCAGAGTTAATCTTGAGTACGAAATCCCACTGAGCGAAGTTATTACAGACTTTTATGATCAGCTTAAATCTCGCTCCAAAGGTTATGCTAGTTTAGATTATGAATTTTTGGATTATAAACGTTCAGACTTGGTTAAGTTAGATATTCTTCTTGCCGGAGAAGTTGTTGACGCACTTAGTGCGATTGTCCATAAAGATAGTTCTTTCTATATAGGTCAAAAATTAACTTCGAAACTAAGAGAAATTATTCCGAGGCAAATGTTTGAAGTTCCTATTCAGGCTGCAATCGGTGGCAGAATTATTGCAAGAACAAACATAAAAGCAATGAGGAAAAACGTTCTTGATAAGTGCTACGGCGGAGA
This sequence comes from Cyanobacteria bacterium OH_CDB_20, assembly GCA_023415935.1. Classification (GTDB taxonomy): domain Bacteria; phylum Cyanobacteriota; class Vampirovibrionia; order Gastranaerophilales; family Gastranaerophilaceae; genus JAEZIX01. Next base: position 12,817 of record JAEZIX010000074.1, read on the forward strand.
TATTACAAGAAAAAGAAAACTTTTAGAAAAACAAAAACGTGGTAAAAAACGTATGAAATCAGTTGGACGTGTTGAAGTTCCGCAAGAAGCATTCATGGCAGTCTTAAGTTTAGATGATGATTAATAAAAAGAAGGTGTTATTATGAAAAAGGCTTTACTTGGTTTTGTTGTTGGTTTAGCAATTGGGATAGGCATAATGAGTGTATATGCAGTTTCTTCTCCTCCAGACCTGAAAAAGTCTTCTTCAAATAGAATAGGGTATTCATATACTTATGCAATTACCCAGCCAAAGCCGGTTTTAGTGCTCTTTTACACAGATTGGTGCAGTGCCTGCCAAAACTTTTTGCCCATTTATAAACTTCTTTATGAAATATTTGGTAATGCATATAATTTTGCGATGATAAATTGCGATGATAAGTACAATCAAAGGTTTGTTGATGCTTTTGGCATTCAGTTTTTCCCTTCGCTATATATAGTTGACGACAAAGGTAAAACCAGAACATTTGTTGACCTTGAAAAATGCGGCACACTTGAAGGCCTTAAAACATATCTGGATGATTATTTAAAAAATAAATCTAAATAATTTGTTTTATTTCATTTATTATTGTGTCATTATAGGTGTAGTAAAATCTATGTATAATATGCGGTTAGTAAAGATTTAAGGGCAGAGGATTTTTTTATGAATGAGAAGACGAAAAAACTAATAATAATTGCGTTAGTTTTAGTTATAATTTTACCTATTGTATGGCAAAGAGTAATGTCATTTGTTATAGACAATATGAGAAAAGCAGCAATGATGGCACCTCCAGAAGTAGAGGTAACAAAAGTTGTTGAAAAAGAAATTTACGATAAAGCAGAATCAACTGGAAGACTTGAGGCAAAATATACAGTAGATGTTATCGCAAGGGTCAATGGCTGGCTTGAAAAAAGATATTTTCAAGAAGGTGCTTTTGTTCGCAAAGGTCAGACTCTTTTTCTTATTGAACCTAATGAATACCAAATAGCTGTTCAAAATGCCCAAGCTGCAGTCAGACAATCGCAAGCAGCACTTACTAATTCGCAAAAAGAACTCCAAAGAGCAGCAGAACTTGTAAAAAGTGATTATGTCAGCAAATCTTATTATGATACAGCTTTAGCAACACGTGATCAAAATAGAGCAATGCTTGACGTTAACAGAGCTAATCTTGCAAAAGCCAGATTAAATCTAAGTTATACAAGAGTAGTTTCTCCAATTGACGGTAAAATCGGTAAAATTCTTATCACAGAAGGTAATTTAGTAAATACTCAAGCGGGAAAATTAGCTCAAATTGTAAGTGTTGATCCAATATATGCAAAATTTAATCTAAAAAGTGAAGATTATCTTAAATTTAAAAAATCAGATTCAAAAACCGAATTGTCTAATATGCAGGTAGAAATTGAGCTTGCAGACGGTTCAAAATACCCGACAAAAGGCAAAGTTGAATTTGTTAACAATGTTGTAGATCCTTCGGTAGGTACGATTGATTTAAGAGCAACATTTCCAAATCCAGATAAATTGTTAGTTCCAGGTGATTATATTAAAGTTGTTGCTTCTTCTGTAACCAGCCGTAAGGTGGTTTTAGTTCCACAAGATGCTGTTCAAGACAGTGTTGACGGGTATTACGTTATGGTGATTGATGCTAAAGGTAAAGCTCAACAAAAAATCATTAAAGTCGGAGATGAAATTGATAAATGTTGGACTGTTTTAGAAGGTTTAAATCCTGGAGATAAAGTTATAAATAAAGGTTTGCAAAAAATCAGACCGGGAATAAAAGTCAAATTCGTTGATTCAACTGAAGAAGACCAAAATAAAAACGAAACAAAGGAAAATAAATAATAATGAGTAATGATAATAAATCAGATAAAAAGGGGCTTTATTTTTTCATTCAAAAACCCAGATTTGCGATGGTCATATCAATATTAATAACATTGGTCGGGCTGATTGCGATCTTTGGATTGCAAATAGAAAAATATCCTGACATTACCCCGCCTCAGGTTCAGGTAATGGCATCATATCCGGGAGCAAGCGCAAGTGTTTTAGAGTCTTCAGTTGCCTCAGTTTTAGAATCTCAAATAAACGGCGTTGAAAATATGCTTTATATGGTTTCAACTTGTAGTGATGAAACATATACCCTTTCGATTTATTTTAAAGTCGGTACGGATAAAGATATTGCGCTCGTAAATGTCCAAAACAGGCTTCAACAGGCTAATCCTAAACTTCCTGAAGAAGTAAAAAGGCTTGGCGTTACTGCTACTAAAAAAGTCAGCGGGCCAGGTGTTTGTATCTTGAATCTAGTCAGTGATGATCCAAGTGTTTCTCAATTATATCTAACAAATTATGCGTCAATTTTTATCAAAGATGAGATAAAGAGGCTTGATGGAGTTGGAGATGTAAACGTTTTTGGTGCAGGCGATTACAGTATGAGAATCTGGCTAAACCCTGAAAAAATGGCTAATTTAGGAGTTTCTGTAACAGAAGTTCAATCAGCTATTCAAACTCAAAATGTTCAGGTTTCAGCAGGTGCCTTGGGTCAAGAGCCTAATGACGGCAATCAGATGTTAAAACTAACACTAAGAACCAAAGGAAGACTTTTAGAGCCTTCTGAATTTGAGAATATTATTGTAAGAGCGAATTCTAACGGTTCAAATATAAAAATTAAAGATATTGCAAGAGTTGAGCTTGGCGCTCAAACATATTCAACAGTAGGTCGTGTAGACGGAAAACCTGCTGCGCTTATACAAGTAATTCAGCTTCCTGGCGCAAATGCTGTGAATATAATGAATTTAGTTAATAAAAAAGTTAAACAGCTTTCAAAAACACTTCCTGATGAAATGCATATTGAAACTATGCACGATGATACATTGTTTATTCGTGAATCAATGAAAGAAGTTGAAATGACAATTCTTTTGACTTCGATAATCGTTGTGATAATAATATTTGCTTTCTTGGGGGATTGGAGAGCTACTTTAGTTCCTTGTATTGCTATTCCGGTTTCATTAATTGGTACTTTTATGGCGCTTCCTCCTTTGGGGATGTCAATAAACTTGCTGACATTATTTGCAATGGTACTTGCTGTTGCAACCGTTGTTGATGATGCTATTGTTGTGATTGAAAACGTAAAAAGGCATCTTGAGGAGGGTAAAACTCCTATAGAAGCAACTCAACTAACTATGCAAGAGGTAGGTGGTGCGCTAGTTGCAATGGCACTTGTTCTTATGGCGGTATTTGTTCCGGTTGTATTTGTTCCGGGCTTATCAGGCTTGATGTATAAACAGTTTGCTGTTTGTATTTCAGTTTCCATCGCGCTTTCTGCGATTTGTGCGTTGTCTTTGTCACCTGCATTATGTTCAATGCTTTTAAAGGAAGAAAATCCAGATAAAGTAGCATCAAATTGGTTTACCAAAAGCATTAAAATTTTGTTTGAAGAGTTTAATAAATATTTTTCAATGTTAACTGATATCTATATGGAATATGTTAAAAAGTTTGTTTATAACAAAAAACTCACAATATATTTCTATGTTGGAATTATTGCATTGATGGGTATTTTGTTTAAGATTATACCTACAGGATTTATTCCTGATGAAGATCAGGGAGCTCTTATGGCTCAAACAAATCTTCCAGCTGGTGCTTCTGTTACAAGAACATCACAAGTAGTTGAGAAGTTTGAAAATCAGGTTAAAGAACTTGATGGAGTTGAGCTTGTACTTTCTTTTATTGGTACAGGACCTTCCAATCAGGCTTTTTCAGTTGTAAGACTGAAAGAATGGGATGAAAGAACTGTTGATCCGATTGATTGGGTTATTAGAAAATTCCAGGGCAGACCTACAGATTTATCTTCAAATGGTATATTAAGAGAAATAAGAAAAATAACTGCTGATATGCCTGAAGCATCGATTGCTGCTTTTCAGTTACCTGCTATTTCAGGTATGAGTATGCTTGGCGGGTTTGAGTTCCAAATGCTTTCAAAAGGAGAGTATTCTACTCAAGAGTTAGAACAGTATGCGAACAAATTAATTTTTGCCGCAAATCAAGATAAGTATTTGTCGAGTGTTTATACAACATATCAGGCAAATGTACCTCAATATATTGTTGATGTAGATTATCAAAAGGCATTAAGCCAGCAGGTTAGTCTTCAAGAGCTTTATGCTACTCTTTCTTCAATGCTTGGTACATATTATGTAAACGACTTTAATAAGTTGGGCCGTGTATTCAGAGTTCAGATGCAGGCAGAATATCCATACAGGAGTAAGGCTACAGATATTAACAGAATTTATGTTAAAAATATGCGCGGACAGATGGTTCCTTTGACAACTATGGTTTCTTTAAAGCAAACAGTAGGTGCAGCTTCTATTACAAGATTCAATCAGTACAGATCTGTTCAAATAAGTGGTCAAGGCGTGCAAGGAAGAAGTACCGGCGAAGCAATGAATGAAATGGAAAAAGTTGCAGCTAAGACTTTGCCGAAAGATATCGGTTATGAATGGTCGGGAACATCCGCTCAAGAAAGAGAAGCATCAGGGCAAACAGGTTATATTGTTGCATTGTCAATATTATTCGTTTATTTGTTCCTGGTAGCGCTTTATGAAAGCTGGACAATTCCGATTGCTGTACTTTTAATTTCTCCGATTGCGGCATTAGGAGCTTTGATCTTCCAAATGATGATGGGGCAAGCATTTGACCTTTATTCTCAAGTTGGTATGATTATGCTTATTGGTCTTGCGACAAAACAGGCTATTTTGATTGTTGAGTTTGCAAAGGTTCAGCATGAAGAAAATGGTTTAGGTATAGAAGACGCGGCGCTTATGGCTGCAAAACTGAGATTTAGAGCAATAATGATGACTGTTGTTGCATTCGTCCTCGGGGTATTACCTCTGGTTGTTGCACATGGTGCTGGCGCGCACAGTAGAATTTCTCTAGGAAGCACTGTATTTGGCGGTATGGTGGCAGCAGGTACTTTAGGTACACTAATTACCCCTGCCTTCTACGTGATTGTACAGTCTTTTGTAGAAAAACATTCAAAGAAAAAACATATATAGGCAAAGGTGTTATATTGTTGTAAACAGGCTTTTGTCAGGAGTGAGAGTATGAATAAGAAAATTTCAATATTATTAATATTTATGATGCTGATGACTACAAATACTGTATTTGCAGAAAATGCAAATAATAAAATTGGAGTAAAGAGCAAAATAGTTAGGATTTTTAAGAAGGATAAATCTTCTGAGCCTAATAAAGAAGGACTTGATAAGGCAGTTTATATCCCGACACCTGCGCAAGCTAATCCTGAAAATGTCGATGCAGCTTCACCAGAAGATGTTAAAATTGCAAAGGAAGGTAAGTCTTTCTTTCAGAAATTCAAGAAACACGGTAAGGTAAAACCTGCAGGAGAAGCCGATGCAGATTCTGAAAACATACTTGAAGATTCTGTAACTCCTTGTAATTACGATACTTCTAGTCTTGAAGCACTTGTAAAAGTTGAAGGGGAAACAAATGTTCCTTCATCTAAAAATGAAATAAAATTGAAAAATGGCGAGACTCCAATTGCAATACAAGTAAGTGTTGCTACTAATAAAGTAATTTCGCTTGATGATTGCCTCAAATTGGCTCTTGCAAATCATCCTGCCATAAAATCTTCATTGAGTAACGCAGATATTTACAAAGCGAAAATCGCGCAGGCTTGGTCTGCATATTTTCCTACTTTTTCGCTTGATGCAAATTATTCAAGAAATGATATGCTAGTTACGAATTTTAGCTTCCCAACTCAAAAATATGGTATGTACTATACTCCAAGAATTGGTGTAAACTGGATGCTTTTTGATTTTGGTAAGACAAAAGCTGTTGCAGATATTTCGAAAAAGTCTTTTGAATCTGCTGAGGCTGGTGTTCAGATGAATATTAATGATGTAATTTTCAATGTTAAAAAGTCATATTACAATCTGCTTTTCGCATTACAGCAAGAAAAGGTGTACGCTGATACGGTAAAAGACTTTGAACTCCACTTAAAGCAAGCTGAAGCATACTATAAAATCGGGACTAAGGCAAAAATTGATGTTACAACTGCTCAGTATAATCTTGGAAAAGCAAGACTTAATTACATTAAGGCTAAAAATGCAGTTGCTATTGCCTTTGCTCAGGTAAGTAGCTCAATGGGTCTTCCTGAGTTTGATAATTATTCAATTTCTGAAACACTTGATACATGGAGTTATAACGTAAAATTTGACGATGTTATAAAAACAGCCTATGAAACAAGACCCGAATTGCTTTCAGCTAAGAAAAAATCTGAAGGTTCAGAGCTTTTAGTGAAGGCTTCAATGCGCGCTTTTGCGCCTAATGTAACAGCTTTTGGAAATTATACTCTAGGGGGCAAAACTCCTGCAAATGATTATGGTTACCAGCTTGGGGCAGGGTTAACATATTCTTCAACTAACCTTTTGCTATTAAAAAAGCAAGTTGATGAAGCAAAAGCTACTCATAAAAGAGATTTGGCTGACTACGATAACGCTAAACTTTCAGTATATCTTGAACTAAAGCAAGCGTATATTGATTTAAATAATGCTCAAGACAGTATTCCTGTTGCAAAACTTTCTATGAACCAGGCAAAAGAACAATACGACCTTGCAAGTGGAAGATACAAGGTTGGTATGGGCGATGCGATTGAACTTAAGGATGCAGAAACAACATACAGAAACGCTCAGCTTGATTATTACAGCACTCTTTTAAATTATAATACAGCAGCTGCAAATGTTGAGAGAGTAGTTGGTGCGCCAATTCCTCATACGGATAAGAACTTGTTATAATTGAAAAATCAGCTATAATAAGTCTATGACTAATGATGTTGATTTCAATGAAAAAAAGTTGACTCAGGCCCATCTTGACTTTATTTCGACAGTAAGCCATGAGCTTAGAACCCCTTTGACAAGCATAAGGGGATTTGCTGATACTCTTATAAATTCTTTTGATAAACTTTCTCCAGAGCAGCAAATGAAATTTCTGCATATCATAAAAGACCAGTCTAACAGGCTTATCAATCTTGTGGAAAATCTTTTGGCTGTCTCTAAAATCCAATCTGAGCAAGAGTCTTTGATCTTTAAATCGGTCAATGTTAAGAGTGTAATCGACTCTTGCATTCAAATTGTTAAACCGCAATATAAAAAACATTCATATCAAGTTGATTTAGAGAACGATCTGCCTAATATATTTGTTGATATTGATAAATTTCAGCAAATCTTGCTCAATCTTCTTGATAACGCTTCAAAGTACTCAGAAGGGGGCTCTTTAGTTAAAGTAAAAGCTTATCAAAACATATCTAAAAATACAGTCATAATAAAGGTTATAGATGAAGGAATCGGTATTTCTGAAAATGATAAGGATAAAATATTTAATAAATTTTCAAGAATCGATTCTCCTCTCACAAGGAAAGTTCAAGGTTCAGGCCTTGGGCTTTTTATAACGAAGAATCTTGTTCAGAATATGCGAGGCTCAATAAATGTGTATAACAATACTTCCTCAAAAGGTTCAACGTTTGAGGTTGAGTTTCCTATATCAAATTATGAAAAATCTATGATTTAAGCGGGTTTTTATGTTGGTAAAAGTAGTTTTATTAATTGATAAAAGAAAAGAGCAGGCAATCAAGTACAAGAAGATGCTTGAGAGTGTCGGAATAAATGTTTTTTGGGCAAAAGATGTCTTTAGCGCTTTAAACACTTTAAATAACTACGAGCCTGACTTGGTACTTATTTCTGACAGTATTGAAGAAAATATTTCTGAAGCAATAAAGAAGCTAAGGATTTTAAGTTACACGATAAGACCTGTCATCATATCTCTTTCAAAATCAGCGCATATCCAAGACAAAATTGAAGCGCTTGATGCCGGCGCTGACGATTTTCTCAGTGAACCTATTGAGCAGGAAGAGTTTAAGGCAAGAATTCAGGCACATTTAAGAAGACATTTTGAAAATAACATTAACCATAGCACTCATCTTTTTGATTCGAAAATTTCATTTAAAACCTTAAAAAGAGTTATAAATAATGATTGCTGCTGGGCAGCTTTACTTATCGATATTGATAATTTTGATTTTTATAGGGAGATATATGGCGACCTTGCCGCAGACAAAATGCTTCAGACATATGCTGCTATTATAAATTCTGCGATTGATGAGAATGATTATATAGGTCAGATTTCAAATGATGACTTCTTGATAATCACAAACACATATAAAGCAGAAAAAATTGCGCAATATCTGGTTTTTGCTTTTGATACTATTGTTGAAAAATTTTACTCTGATCTTGATGCCCAAAGAGGCTATATAGTTACGAGAGGGGATGAATCAGAGGGGAATAAAATCTCTCTTGTTTCAACAAGTATTGGAGTTATATCTAATGAATATTCAAAGTATGAAAGTTTAAGGCAGGTTGTTAATGCCCTTATTTCAACACATAAACTGGCAGAGCTTAAAACCGGTTCAAATTATGTTTTTGAAAGACCTAAATTAAGTGCAGAAGATTCTGTCCAAAAGAAAGACTATAACAATAACCTTCTTATTGTAGAACCTGACGAGGCCTTATCCTTGCTTCTTTATACAACAGCACAAATGCAGGGTTATGTACCATACGTATTAAATGACTACGCGAGTATTTATAATATTGATGAGGACTATAGACCAGCTGTTATAATTTTAGATGCCGGCAATACTGAAGAAATGCGGGGAATTGAAATTTGCAAAACATTAAAGAATGATATTAGGTATAAAAATGCAAACATAATTCTATCAACAACATTGCATGACAAGCATAAAGTGCTTAATGCAGGGGCTGATTTATATATTCCAAAACCCTATGAGTTATCTACTATATTTAACTGGGTTGAAAAATTTATTAAGCACTATAATGATAATTAGAAATATAATAGGTTAGAAAAGGAGATTATAATGAAATTTGTTGTAGAAAAAGGAGCTTTGGCTGAAGTCTCTTCTGATATAGCAGTGGTAGGGCTTTTTGAAGATACCAAGAAACTTGCAGGTATCGCTGCTTCTGTTGATAAGGCAGTAGGCGGTCTGATATCTGATTTTGTTTTAAAAAAAGAAACTTTTAAAGGCGGTTTTGGTGATATGTATTTGCTTCCAACACCTAAAAACAAAGCTTTTCATAGAGTTTTAGTTGTAGGATTCGGAAAAAAAGATAAATTCGATTTAAATAAATTAAGAGAGTTGTCAGCTAAAATCGCGCAGAAAGTTAAAAGTATAAAAAATGTAAAAACGGCAACAGTAACAACTGAAAACTTTGATTTTGATGCTTCTTCATCATCTCAGGTAATCGCTGAAGGCTCATCGATCGCGTTTTATGCTTTTGATAAATATAAATCTAAAAAAGATGAAACAAGTCTTGAAACATTTAAAATAGTTGCGGGTAAAGATGTTGATGTTAAAAAAGCTAAAGAAGGTTCAAAAAAAGGAACACTTTATGCTGCAGCGGTTAATCAAGCCCGCGATCTTGCAAATGAACCTGCGATGTATGCTACCCCTAAAAAACTCGCTGAAGTTGCTCAAGGTCTAAAAGGTATAGAAGTTGAAGTTTTTGACGAAAAACAGATAAAAAAATTAAAAATGAATGCGTTTTTGGCAGTAGCGCAAGGAAGCGATCAGCCTCCAAGATTTATCCATATGAAATATGTTCCTAAAAATCCTAAAAAACGTATTGCAATTATAGGCAAAGGTTTGACATTTGACTCAGGCGGCATGGATTTAAAACCCCCTGCGTCTATGCTTAATATGAAAGATGATATGTCAGCTGCAGCAGGCATGATAGGCATAATGAAGGTTATTGCAGAATTGAAACCTCAAGTTGAAATTCACGCTTTGATTGCATCTTGCGAGAATATGGTGAATGGAAATTCATATAAACCGGGGGATGTGCTGATTGCTAAAAACGGTAAAACAATTGAAGTAGATAATACTGATGCTGAAGGCAGAATTACACTTGCAGATGTTTTAACATATGCTGAAGACCTTAAAGTAGACGAAATCGTTGACATGGCAACATTAACAGGTGCTTGTATGGTTGCTCTCGGCTATGCTGCTGCAGGTCTTATGGGTAATAACCAGAAACTTATGGATAAACTCCAAGTAGCCTCAAAAGCTGCGGGTGAGAACTTATGGCAGCTTCCGATGTATGAAGAATACAAAGATTCTTTAAAAAGTGATATCGCAGACATGAAAAATACTGGCTCTAGATATGGTGGAGCTTCAATTGCTGCAATATTCTTAAATAACTTTATTCAGAAAAATACCCCATGGGCGCATATTGATATCGCAGGCCCAGCCTTTGTTGAAAAAGCAAATAACCTTGGCGCTAAGAATGCAACAGGCTTTGGAGTAAGAACAATCTTAAATTATCTTTTAGATAGCAAATAAATTTCAAGATTATAAAAAAGCGGGGTTTAAACCTCGCTTTTTTTTCTTGCAAAACTTAATAATTTTAAAACACCTGATTCTTCTTGCTTGGGATTGTTTTTATCAGGAAGCTCATAACATTTTGTACATCTTGCTTCGTAAGTTTCGTCTGCCCCAATCATAATTAGAGGAGAGTTCTTATCAGCAGGCTTACCGTCGATAAGTCTTTGAGTTCTTGTAGCGAAATCACAGCCGCATTTCATGCATATTGCGGTTAATTTATCAACTTTATCGGCATATGCTAAAAGTGTTGCCATTTCGCCAAACGGTTCAGCTTTGAAATCAAGGTCGAGTCCTGTTGCAATAATCTTTTTATTCATCGAAATAAGTTTTTTCACAACATCAACAATATCTTTATCGAAAAATTGAAGTTCATCGATTGCTATAATTTCATCGTCTTTATCAATAATATTTAATATTTCAATAGATGCCTTAACTTTATAAGCATCAAGCCATAGGCCGTTTCTTGACTCAATGTAGTCACCTTTTGCACGTGTATCTATTTCAGGAGAGATTACTTTGACCTTCCTTTTAGCTATGGTGTGTCTTCTTATTCTTCTTAAAAGCTCTTCCGTCTTACCACAGCTCATTGGTCCTGTAATTATCTCGAAATTGTATCCCATTTTCTTCCCCTTAGATGTGCATAACTCATTGAGTTTCTTTTATTATATAACAAATTATTCAAGTATAGCTTAATGTTTACTTTTTTTAAGCAAAAAATAAACCGCCGATATTGGCGGTTTATTTAAAAAATTATGTATTTAGGTCTCTATTAGTCGTAATATAAACCTTGATCATACATTACACCTTGAGTAATTGCTCCTGTAGGAACCATTCTTTGTGAGTATAAAGCAGCTTGGTAGCCATCTTTAGGTGCTTTTGTACTTGCTGTCATAATATTTGGTTTTTTCTCGCCGTTAACATCGATGAAAACGTTATAGCAAACTGTTTGTCCGCTATCATCGCAAGTACCAGCAGATGCAAATGAATATGCAATACCATCAGCCGTAACTACTGTAGCTGTAGCACCGCCTTTATAAGCTAATGAAGCTGTTGTTGATACAACATTTAATCTTTTAGCTAATAAGTTGTCTCTCAAATCAGTAGCGGTTGTATAATCTGAAACTGTTTTTCCTTCTAAGGCATAATGTAAAGTAACTGCTTGGTTAATCATAGCAACAGATTTTTTAAGTGCAGTTCTGTACTCTTGAGAATTAGTGTTGTTTAACAATGTTGGAATTGTCATAGATGCAATAACACCTATGATAACCAATGCAATAAGCACTTCAGCTAAGGTAAATGCATTTCTCTTTTTCATCTTATTTTTTCCTTTTTATACTATACAATATTTTATACCTACATTATACATAAATGTTTTTATAAAGCAAGTTTTTTAATATATTTAAAGTAGCTTTTAAAGGGATTTTTTATAGAATATTTTTTTATAGGATATATTTTTTTAATTCGTTTTATAACGAAATAATTCTAATGTTAGATGAATATTTGTAAAAGCCTTTATTTGTAATGTTTTATGTAAATTTTGATTTATCAGGCTGAAATTTTGTTATCTGCGCAATCAGTTTTAACAAGTCAAACTTGAGCCTTTGAACATTTTCATAGATATGAAAATATTTCAGGCATTAATATAAAAAACATGGAAATCGGCGAGTTAGAAAACAAAAGTAACTAGTAGCTCTATTCCCATGTTTATAATGTTTATATCAATAGATTATTTGTCTAAAGATTCTTTTAGAAGTTTGTTAAGAGATTGTGGATTTGCACGTCCTTGTGTAGCTTTCATAACTTGTCCCACAAAGAATCCGAACAGTTTGTCCTTGCCGCTTCTATATTGTTCAGTTTGGGCAGGATTATCTGCTATTATCTTTTCAATGATTGCTTTGATTTCACCTTCATCAGAAATTACGCTCAATCCTTGTTTTTCAACTATTTCCTTAGCGCTTCCACCTTCTTTTAAAAGAGTTGTAATGATATTTTTACCAATATTATTTGATATTGTGCCTTTTTCAATCATATTAACAAGCTCAGCTAATGCTTCAGGAGTTAATTTTGATTCATTTATATCAATTTTTTCTTCTTTTAAGAATGCTGTTACTTCTTTCATTAAGAAGTTATTAGTGATTCTGTAATCAGCTCCAAGAGCTAAGACCTTGTCATAGAAAAGAGCTGTTTCCATTTGTTCTGTTATAACATTTGCATCATATGCGCTTAAACCTAGAGCTTCATATCTTTCTCTTCTTGCTTGAGGAAGTTCAGGCATTTTTTCTTTTATACCGTTTATCCATTCTTGAGAAATTTTAAGTGGCATCAAGTCAGGCTCAGGGAAGTATCTGTAGTCATGAGCATCTTCTTTGCCTCTCATAGACTTTGTCACGCTGAGGTTGTCATCCCAAAGGCGAGTTTCTTGTACAACTTTGCCGCCTTCTTCAACTATTTCTATTTGTCTGTCGATTTCGTATTCAATAGCTTTTTGAAGTGCTCTGAAGCTGTTTACGTTTTTAATTTCAGCTCTTGTTCCAAATTCTTTTTGTCCGAATGGCCTTACAGAAATGTTTGCGTCGCAACGCATTGAGCCTTCTTCAAGATTCCCGTCGCAAACTCCTATATATTTTAAGGTTATTCTTAACTCTTCCATATAGGCTTTTGCTTCATCAGAAGAGCGCATATCTGGTTCTGAAACTATTTCAAGAAGAGGAGTTCCGGCTCTATTTAAGTCAACAAGTGAGTAGCTTGAACCGTATATTCCGTCAGCTCCTGCGTGAACAAGTTTTCCAGCATCTTCTTCAAGATGGGCTCTTGTTATACCAATTCTTTTTCCGTTTACATCAATGCAGCCTTTTGTACAAATAGGCTCATCATATTGGGATATTTGATATCCTTTTGGAAGATCAGGATAAAAATATTGTTTCCTGTCAAATTTGCAGTGTTCTGGAATTGTGCAATTCAGTGCTAAACCTGTCAAAATAGCCATATTTACTACTTCTTTGTTTAAAACAGGCAAAACGCCAGGCATTCCAAGAGTAATGGGGCTTACTAGCGAATTTGGTTCTTTTCCGAATTCATTGCCGTCAGGCGCAAATATTTTTGACTTGGTTTTAAGCTGTGCGTGAACTTCAAGTCCAATTACTACTTCATATTTTTTTCTTAATTCTTCAATAGTTGCTGTTGACATTTTTTATCCTCAATTCAATTCTTTTATGGTAAAAATTATATCATAAAGATAAACATAGGAGTTCATAAGTTTTGAAGAATGGTTTTTATTACGAAACACCTGTTGGAAGACTCGCTATAGTTGAAGAAGATGGATTTTTGATTAAGTGCTCATTTTTTTCATTGCCTGAAGATACAGTTGAAAAAGAAACATCACTTACTAAAAAGACTTTCAATCAGTTGCAGGAGTATTTTTTAGGAAAAAGAAAAACTTTTGAGCTTCCGATAAAATTTTACGGCTCAGACTTTCAAAAAGAAGTATGGCAAGAACTTGTAAAAATACCTTATGGCAAGACTTCTACTTATGGTGAGATTGCTCAAAAAATAAAAGGCAAAAACTATTCAAGGGCTGTAGGAATGGCAAATAACAGAAATCCGATTGCAATAATTGTACCTTGTCATAGAGTAATTGGTTCAAATAGCTCTTTAACAGGCTATGCAGGCGGTTTAGAAATTAAAAAGAAACTTTTAAAAACTGAGAATATTAATGTTCAATAAGTTTTAAAAGCCCGTACATCATATTATTTAATGGAGCAGATATTCCGTATTTTTTTGCAGTTCTTATAATTGCTCCTTGAATGGAGTCAATCTCGAGCGGTTTTGATTTTTCTCTATCTTGAAGGGTAGAAGATTTAAAATCTAAAAATACGTTATTTTTAAGCATTTGATGACACTCATCTATCTCATCATCAGTAAACTCAAAACCATCGTATAAGGCAATAGCTTGACCTTCTTTCAGGATATCATAGTACATTTGTTCTGCTTCTTCAATTTCGGCTATACCGTGAAGGCTTTTTCCGATTATTGCGCTCAGGCCGTTATATGCAGAGTTTATTATAAGTTTTTTCCATAAATATCTCTTTATGTTTGACGTTGTTTTTATTGGAATTTCTGCTTTTTCAAAAATTTCTTTGAGTTCTTTAAGTCTTGGTGTTTCGGCTCCGTGAAGTTCTCCTATAAGGATTGCGCCAGAACCCCCGTGATCAACATCTCCAGGCGTCATTGAAGCTGCTGAAAGATATATAGACCCACCTATTACTTGATTTAAAGATAATTCTTCAGCAAGAATTTCCTCGTTTTCTATACCGTTTTGAAGAGATATGACGAGTGTTTTATCGTCAATAATTTCCTTAAGCCTTTTGGCAATCGATTTAGTTGCGTACGCTTTTGTGCATAAAAGTATTATGGATACTTCTTTTAGTCTTTCATAATCGCTTGTTATATCAGGTTTTTCAATCCTAATATAACCTTTTTTGCCGATAACAGTTAAGCCTTTTTCCTTAATAATAGCAGCAGAACGTTCCGTTCCCACAAAAAGAACGTCAAAACCAGCTTTTACAAGTTTTGCCCCGAAATATCCGCCAACAGCGCCTGTTCCGATAACTCCTATTTTCATACTTTTCCGATTGAACTTACTAAAATAAAAACCATATCATTATAATAATACTAGAGAAACCCACCTTAGGGCAAATTTTATAAAGTCTTGTTAAAAATTGCACAATATATTAGGTATCTTTTTTCTAAAAAGTTGAAATAACTATTTGTAATATTAATTGTACTATTTGATTATTTTAGAAAATATATTAAATTATATGTTATGCGTTTTGTGAAAAAGTTTATAACGTTTGGAATATGTATGTTGCTTCTTTCACCCGGATACACGGGTGCAGAGGAGTATGTGCTTGTAAACAATCTAATTCAAGGTGGGGTCTCCATGACAGACAGAGTTCCAGAAGGATTTTTTGGGTCATGGAAAGTGGTTTCAATTATGTCTAAAACCAATATCCCACAAGAGTTTTCGCAATATAATGTAGATATATGGAACTTATCTAAAACTAATGACGTCATAACTTTAAGTAATCCTGTATCAGGAGCACGGGCATCCATTACTGTTAATGATGTTAAGGGCGATACAGTGAAGTTTGAGAAGGTAACTTACAACAAGGACGAAAAAACAATCGAAACACCTATTTTGACCTTGGACGGGAATGAAAATTTCTATGGTATTGATAGAATTGAAATTAACACATACAATAAGAATAGACTTGTTAAAACAGATTTTATTGAATATAAAGTAAGAGCAGTCAAGCTATCAGGTGATACAATCCCTGAAATATTTGGTAATTAGTAAGAGGAAGAGAAAAATGAATAATAAAAATGAATTGTTATATGATGTAGCTATTTTAGGTGCAGGACCTGCAGGACTCTCGGCGGCGATATATGCTTGCAGGGGAAACGTAAAAGCCGCGCTTATTGATATTTCGATGTTTGGAGGCCAGCCCAGCAACTATCTTGAGATAGAAAATTACCCGGGGTTTCCGGTTATTACAGGATATGAGCTTGTAGAAAAATTTGAAGAACATGCAGATAAATTTGGAATAGAAAAATATCCGATGCAAGAAATTCAAAATCTCGATTTGGTCTCTGATATCAAGATAATTGAAGCTCAGGACAATATATTTAAAGCAAAGACAGTTATTTTGGCAACAGGGGCTCAAGCAAGAAAACTTGGTGTTCCGGGCGAGATAGAACTCATCGGTAGAGGCGTTAGCTATTGTGCAGTTTGTGATGGCGCGTTTTATAGAGATAAAGTTGTTGCTGTAATCGGCGGTGGTAATGCTGCGGTTGAAGAAGGCATGTACTTAACAAAATTTGCCAAGAAAGTTTATATTATTCACAGAAGAGATGCGTTAAGAGCAGACAAAATCGTTCAAGAGCGTGCCTTCCAGAATGAAAAAATTGAATTTGTATGGAATGCTATCCCAGAATCAATTAAAGGTGATGATAAGGTAGAAACGCTTGTTGTGAAAGATACTTTAACAGAAGAGATTAGCGAAATTCAAGTTGATGGAGTTTTCCCTTATGTTGGTTTTACCCCTAATGTAGCTGCTATATCAGGTCAGGTTCTTCAAACAGAGTCAGGCTTTGTTGAGACGGATGTTAATATGGAAACTTCTGTAAGAGGTGTATATGCTGCAGGAGATGTTAGAAATACTCCTTTAAGACAAGTTGTAACAGCTGTTTCAGATGGTGCAGTCGCTGCTAATACTGCAGTAAGATACCTAGAAGAACTAGAAGCAAAAGTACTTGTAAAAGTACGACCTATCAAAGTTGAACTAGAAAAAGACCAAAAAACATTTACTGATTAGTAATTTTGTTTTGAAGTCTAAATATATACTTCATTAAGAGTAAATTTCTTAAGAATTGTTAAAAAAATATCGGATCTTTTGTATAATTATGACAAATCTGAAAAGTTCGTTAAACATGACGAGTAGGGTTTAAATAAGTGCGAAAGGTCCTTTATGATTGAGAATTTACAAAGTATGTTTGCAAAAGTATTTTATGCTCCAGTCTCTGGTGCTACAGGTGTTACCCAATCTCAAACATCAAATAACCCTTTTGCAAATCCTTTTATGCAGACAACATCAAATACCAGCCAGTATTACGGTAAAAATACACCAGTAAAAGGCGGATATTTTGCGGGCTACTACAACAATAAGCCCAATATAGTCGGAAGGCATTTATTTTTAGAAGTATAGAAAAAGATTTTAAAAGCTTTGTTTTAAACAAAGCTTTTTTATTTGTGTAAACTTTTTAATATTAAGTTTAATATTCTTGGCTTTTTAAGCATGTTTATTTATAATAAAATTTAAAGAGAAAACAGATAAGATTTAATATTATCGTGTGAGAGTCTCTAAGGAGCAAAATTGGCAACTGATTTAGTAAAAGCTCAGGAAAATAACCTTTCAAAATTGCCGCCTCAAAGTTTAGAAGCAGAAGAGGCTGTTTTAGGTGCAATTTTGGCAAATCCTATGACCTTAAGCAGGGTTGTAGAAGCGCTTACTCCTGAAAGTTTTTATAAACCCGCAAATAAAACGATATATGACGCCATTCTTTCTCTATATGCAAAAAATGAAGCAATAGATATTTTGACGGTTTCGGAATATTTAAAAGGGATTGATAAACTTGAACTAGTTGGTGGAAGAGCCTATATCAATGATTTGGCTTTGAATGTTATTACAACTACAAATATTGAATTCTATGCAAAAATCGTCCAAGAAAAAGCTATAAGACGTTCTTTAATAAATGCAGGTTCTGAAATTGTCACAATGGCTTATGAAAACGAGTCCACTGAAAGCACTTTAGACAATGCAGAAAAGCTTATATTTAATATTGCATCTCAAAAAACAACAAATGATTTGACTCCGGTAAAAGACATTGTTCTTACTAGTTACGAGCAAATCGAATACAGATATAACAATAAAGACGAGCTTACAGGTACAAGTACAGGCTTTTATGAGCTTGATAGTATGACTTCAGGTCTTCAAAAATCAGATTTGGTAATACTTGCGGCAAGACCTTCAATGGGTAAAACAGCTTTTGTTCTTAACCTTGCGCAAAACGTTGCACTAAGAGCAAATAGAGGCGTTGCGATATTCTCGCTTGAGATGCCTAAAGGGCAGCTTGTTAAGAGAATGCTTTGTTCTGAAGCTGAGGTTGATATGCAACGGGTTAATTCAGGTCACATGCAGTCAAAAGACTGGGAAAAGCTAACGATGGCAATGAACAACTTTACAGATGCCCCTATCTATATTGACGATACAGGTTCTGTAACCGTTATGGATATAAGAGCAAAATGTAGACGTTTAGCTATGGAAGAGAAAAATCTCGGGGTTATAATAATCGACTACTTACAGCTTATGGAAGGCGGCTCAGGCTCTAATCCAAATGATAGAAATCAGCAGATTTCTGCAATTTCAAGAGGTCTAAAAACTCTTGCAAGAGAGCTCGAAGTTCCTATTATTGCGCTTTCTCAATTGTCACGTGCAGTTGAAAGTAGAACCGATAAGCGTCCAATGCTTTCTGATTTAAGGGATTCAGGTGCAATCGAGCAAGATGCTGATATTGTAATGTTTATTTATCGTGACGAATACTATAACAGAGAAGAGAGCGAAAATAGAGGCAAGGCTGAGCTTATAGTTGCAAAACATAGAAACGGGCCTGTCGGAAATGTCCCTCTCTTATTCCAATCAAATATCACAAAATTCAGAAATCCTACAAAAACTGAAGTATTTTAATTTTTGAAATTTTGTCAATAGTTTTTAATAAATTTTGCATAAATTACAAATATTTTATGTTATTTTTCAATGTAAAAAGCGGATTATTAGCTAATAATAGTAAATATTAAGAAAAATATACAAAAATAAAAAATAGTGATTGACGGCAAATCATGTTTAATATAGATTGGTAATACCGAATGCACCGGCAGCGTAAATTTGCCTATTATTTTAAGTCAAGTGGAAACGTTGTAAAAGGAAATGAGACAAGGATTAGAATGCATTCGTGCGTTAATGAAAAGGAAAGAAAAATATGAGCAATAGCACAAGACAAAGAATAAGAGTTTGCTTAAAAGCTTATGACCATAAACTTATAGATGTATCAGCGGCAAAAATCGTTGAAACAGCTAAAAGAACAGATGCAAAAGTAGCAGGGCCAATCCCTCTACCTACAAAAAGACGCATCTATTGTGTATTGAGATCACCACACGTTGATAAAAAATCAAGAGAACATTTTGAAATGAGAACTCATAAGAGAATTATCGACATCTATGATCCAACAGCACAAACAACAGAAGAGCTAAGTAGAATGGATCTACCAGCAGGTGTAGATATCGAAGTCAAGTTATAGGAATAACTTAGCACATAACACATACAATTTAATAGCGGGGAGCGCCCCCAAATGAATTGAATGTGATCTACGAGGCAAAAGAGGATAACGTAGCGCTCACAAGAAGAAAGGTAAAACATGACTCTAGGCGTAATAGGAAAAAAATTAGGAATGACTCAGGTCTTTGATGAACAAGGACTTGCTATCCCTGTGACTGTTATCAAGGTTGACCCTTTGACAGTAACACAAGTAAAAACAGTTGATACAGATGGCTATAATGCTGTTCAAGTTGGTGTAGAATCAGCTAAAGAAAAGCATTTAACAAAAGCTGAAATCGGTCATTTCGCAAAAAATAAATTAGAAAACTTTAGACATCTTCAAGAATTCAGAATTGAAAATCCTGAAGATTACAAAGTCGGACAAACAATCGACTTAACCGTATTATCTGAAGTTGCGAAAGTTGATGTAACAGGTAAATCAATAGGTAAAGGATTCCAAGGTACAGTTAAAAGATGGAATTTCTCAAGAGGACCTATGGCTCACGGTTCAAAAAACCATAGAGAACCTGGTTCAATCGGTGCAGGTACTACTCCTGGCCGCGTAATTAAAGGTAAAAAAATGGCTGGTAACATGGGTAACGAAAGAGTTACTATTACAAAATTATCAGTTGTAAAAGTGGACAGCGACAATAATTTACTTTTAGTAAAAGGTTCTGTACCAGGTACTGAAGGAAAATTAGTTACTGTTGTTCCATCAAGAACAAAATGGAACTAACTCCAAAGAACAATTAATAAGGAAATGAGAAAATGACAAAAGAAGTTTCAATATTAAGCACAAGCGGAAAACCGGTAGGTCAAATTACACTTGACGAAAAAGTATTTGGAGTTGAGCCTAATTTGCACATTATGCATCTTGCTTTAAGAAGACAATTAAACAACGGTAGAGCTGGAAGTGCTAATACAAAAACAAGATCAGAAGTTTCTGGTGGCGGAAGAAAGCCTTGGAAACAAAAAGGAACAGGCAGAGCAAGAGCAGGTTCTATCAGATCACCATTATTTGCAGGCGGTGGCGTAATATTTGGACCAAAACCAAGAGATTACAGCTTCTCAATGCCACAAAAAGCAAGACAACTTGCGCTTAAATCAGCTTTATCAGCAAGAATCGCTAACACAATATTAGTTAAAGATTTTTCTGAAATTAAAGAAGCTAAAACAAAATTAATGGCTGAATCTTTAAAAGCATTAAAAGTTGAAGGTAAAATTCTTATCATCGCTGATGTAAAAGCAGCTGAAAATGCAAATATGGAATTAGCTGCAAGAAACTTGCCGAATGTAAGAATCATCTTACCTTCAAACTTAAACGTAAAGGATTTATTGGAAGCTGACAATGTTGTTATTACAGAAGCAGCTATCAAGGAAATAACTGAGAGGTTATCAAAATAATGAGCAACGTAAAACAAAATAAAGAAAGATTATACGATATCTTAAAAAGACCTATAATCACAGAAAAATCAATGACTGCAACTTCACTAAACCAATATACTTTCGAAGTATTAGAAGACGCAACAAAAATTGAAATTGCACAAGCAGTTGAATTAGCTTTTCCAGGAAGAAAAGTTAAGAAAGTGAGAACAGTTTATATGCCATCTCACGCTAAAAGAGTGGGTTATTCAGCAGGAAGAACTCAGTCTAGCAGAAAGGCTATCGTTACTATTGACGGAGAACCAATAGAAGAATTAATAGGAGCATAACAACAATGGCTATTAGAAAAATAAATCCAACATCTCCTGGCCAAAGAGGTATGATGAAAGCAGATTATGCTGAAGTAACAACTTCAACACCTGAAAAATCATTACTAAAACCTCTAAGAAAAAAGGCGGGTAGAAATAACACAGGTAGAATTACTTGCCGTCACAAAGGTGGCGGACACAGACAAGCTTACCGTGTAATAGACTTCAAACGTGATAAATTCGGTGTTTCTGGAGTTGTGAAAACAGTCGAATATGATCCGAACAGAAACGTAAGAATTTCACTTGTAGTATATGCAGATGGTGAAAAAAGATACATTTTAACTCCTCACGGCGTTAACGTAGGTGATAAAATTGTATCTGGCCCAGAAGCAGATATCGTAGTAGGAAACGCACTTCCGTTGGAATTGATTCCTCTAGGTACAATGGTTCATAATATCGAAATGGTACCTGGAAACGGCGGCATACTTGTTAGAACAGCAGGTGCAGGCGCTCAATTAATGGCAAAAGAAGGCAACTACGTAACATTGAAATTACCAAGCTCAGAAATGAGAATGATAAGAAAAGAATGTTTGGCAACAATCG
>JAEZIX010000001.1 GCA_023415935.1 Cyanobacteria bacterium OH_CDB_20
TATTATAATTAACTAATGAAGATATTTGGGATAGATCCCGGCATGGCTATTGTCGGTTATAGCATAGTCGATATTGAAGGTGATGACAGCATTTTGGTTGCATCAGGTTCTATTAAAACTGATAAAAACAAAACTGATGCCGCAAGATTGCTTGAAATAAATCAAGATGTCGAAACGCTAATCAACCAGTACAAACCTGACGTAGCAAGCGTTGAGAAGCTTTTTTATTTTAAAAACCAAAAAACAATTATTCCTGTTGCAGAAGCTCGAGGGGTAATAATTATGGCTCTTGAAAAGTATGAAATTCCAACGTATGAATATACCCCAATGGTTGTAAAACAGGTTATGACAGGATATGGCAGGGCAACAAAAGAAGAAGTTGCTAAAATGGTTGAACTGTCTGTTAAATACAAAAAACTTCCAAAATTGGATGATACATTAGACTCAATAGCAATTGCTCTTTGCCATGCAAGAAGTACAATATCTTTATAAAATTAAGGAGTAAATTAAAAAATGAATATAACATTAATTAAGCAAAGCACAATTTTATCGCTTATTTTCGGCGGAATCTTAGGGGTAATTGCAATAATTCCTTTTATCGGGCTTTTGGCATTTTTAACTATGATGTTTGCTTCAGCTTCTTTAATTATGATTTACATGCATAAACAAAACCAGATGGGGCTACTTATTCCTAAAGATGCAGCTATTTTAAGCTCATTAATCGGCTTTGCATCTTGTATCGGTTTTTGCACAACAATGATTCCTATTGCTGCTTTGATTGCGCTTGCAAATCACCTTTGGTTCCACAAACTTGTATGGTACGCAAGCATTGGAATCTGGTTTTCATATGGTATTGCAGGAATTATAGTACTTGTATTTATGGTTATTTTCGTTGCTATTATTGCAGCTTTAATGAATGCCTGTGCTGGTCTTGGCACAGCTTATGTTTACGGACAGATAATCAACAAAGAAGAAACCAACGAAACATTTTTTATAGATAACTAGAGGATTTTATGGCATTTGAATCAAAAATAAAAACAATTGAATGGGTAGATAATTTTTCAAGAATGATAGACCAGAGGATATTACCTCACGAATTTAAACAAGTTGATATAAAAACAGCAGAAGAGATGTATTACGCAATTCAAGATATGATTGTAAGAGGAGCTCCTGCTATTGGTATTGCAGGCGTCCACGGGGTAGCTCTTGCTGCTATTGAACTTAAAAATCTTGATAAAAATGACTTTATAAAAAACCTGAAAGAAAAAGCTGAATACATAAAAAGCTCTCGCCCAACTGCTGTAAATTTGAGATGGGGAGTGGATAAACAGCTAGAGGTTTTAAAAGAAAATTTAAATAAAACAAACGAAGAAATAACAGAACTGTTAATAAAAAATGCTATTAAACTTGAAAACGAAGACATTGAAATAAATAAAAAAATGGGCGATTTTGGAGCAGAGCTTGTTCCAAAAGGAGCGACAATACTTACCCACTGTAACGCAGGAGCTCTTGCCACAGTAGGATATGGAACAGCACTTGGAGTTATCCGTTCAGCTTATGCAAAAGATAACACAATCAAGGTTTTTGCAGATGAAACAAGACCACGCCAACAAGGCGCAAGACTCACCACCTGGGAACTTGCAATGGACGGAATCCCTACAACGCTTATCACTGATGGAATGTGTTCATATTTTATGAGCAAAGGTATGATTGATATGGTTGTCGTTGGAGCAGACAGGATTGCTTCAAACGGTGATACTGCAAACAAAATCGGGACATACACCGTCGCAATTGCAGCAAAATATCATAATGTACCTTTTTATATTGCAGCTCCGCTATCTACAATTGACTTAAATATAAAAACAGGGGCTGAAATCCCGATAGAAGAACGCTCTCACGATGAAGTTACAACAATCAACGGTGAATTTGTCTGCGCAAAAGGAGTTAACATAATAAATCCTGGATTTGACGTAACTCCTCATGAGCTTATTTCAGGCATAATAACAGAAAAAGGCGTCTTAAAACCTGATTTTGAAAAATCCATAAAACAGGCATTTGAACTATAAATAAAGAAACTTAAGCTCCTATAGTGTCTAAAACGCTTAAAGAAAAACCCCCTTAACACAATTAAGAGGGTGAGCACTAAGCATAAGCAATCAGAAGAGTTGAGGATTTACATTTATAGAATAACTGCATACCCTTGATAAAACATTACGCAAAAATGCAATATTCATAGATACTACTTTTTGGTAATAGCTTTATGCTTTGATTTATATTCATTTTTGAAATATTATTAATATGTAATTAGGAGATAATATGCCGTATCTGGAGTTTGACGAAAAAGAGCTTAGTCAGGATATCAAAACCAAAGCTCTTAAAGAAATACAAAATGTTTGCATGCAATGCACCAACTGCGAATTAAGCAAGACAAGGACAAGCATTGTTTTTTCTGACGGCAATCCTGATGCAAAAATTATGCTCATCGGTGAAGCTCCCGGAAAAGATGAAGATGCTTCAGGAATCCCTTTTGTAGGAAGAGCAGGAAGGCTATTAAACGAGCTTCTTGAAGAATGCGGAATATCAAGAGAAAAAGACTTGTACATATGCAACACAATAAAATGCAGGCCTCCTGAAAACAGAGTTCCTACTGATGAAGAAAAACAAATTTGCTCGCCTTTTCTTATGTCACAAATAAACATTGTAAGACCAAAGGTGATTATTCTTTGTGGGTCAACAGCTGCAAAATCTTTCTTAGACAAAGATTTTAAGATTTCAGAAATAAGAGGAGAATGGTACACGCTTTTTGGAAAAATAAAGGCAATGGTAATTTTCCACCCTTCTTACCTTTTGAGAAATCATTCCTTGGAAGAAAATTCTCCGAGATCGTTAACTAAAAAAGATTTAAGAAAAATCAAACAAGAAATTCAAAACCTATAAAACTTAAAAAATTGTAATATTTGACAATTTGTACAAACCAATTATTAAAAGGTTTTTGACGAATTTTCAAATAGCCCGCCTTAACAAAAAGACAAACAATGCACCATAGCGCTGAGTCTGATAAAATATACTTATTGAGTAATGTCTAGAGAGTAAAATATGCCAGAGGATTTTAACAAATTAATAGAGAAAATATACAAAAAGCTTGAAAACTTAGCTTCTAGCAATAAAGATGAAATCATTGAAATAAAAGAAGAGATTGATTCTATACACGAATCAAATTCTAAAATAGCTTCACTTATTGAAGAAATAGCTTCTCAATCCTCTTCTCTTACTTCAGATATTACAGATACAGACGAAAGCTCAATTATAAAATTACAAACATTCCTTACAGAAATGTCATATCAAGTTGCTGCAATTAAAGAAGACTTTGACGGTACAAATGAAACAGTAAGAAACCTTGTACAAGGAAAAATTGAAGAACTTGTAGAATATCTTAAAGACGCTCAGGAAAAACTTGATAATGAAGTTAAGGCAAATCTTGAAGATGTAAAAGAATCTTTTTCAAATATAACTGAATCTCTCACTGATAAACTCTCAGAACTCGAAAAATCTTTTAAAGAATATGACGAAAATCTTAATGGAAATATCCTTGAAGAAATAACTGAGATTAAAACCAATACTGAAAACCTTGCAAACGGGCTTGATAATATCAAAAACCTTCAAAACCTAACGCTTACAAATGCTGAGTTTGAAGAATATCAAGAGAAGACAAAAGAAGAATTATTGGGAAAAATAAAAGAAATCGAAGATAGCATTGGAACTCTTGAAGTTATAAAAGAGAACCAAAATCAAAACGTTAATCTTTTGACAGAAGAGCTTACAAAAATTTGTGACCTTATGTCAAATAAAGACAATATTGAGTCTTTAAAAACTGCCTTGGTAAAACAGATAGGAAATAATAGCAAAGATTCTGTAAAACAAACTAAGTTCATAATCGATGAAATAAAAGCACACGCAGAAAAAGTCGATAACTTAAACCTTGTAGAATCAATAAATAGAATTGATGTAATTTATGACAACATAAATATAATAAATAACTGGATTAGCGAGTTTGATAAAATTTCAGAAACAGTATCTGAAATCAATGAAAAAATTACTACTTCATTAGAAACAGTTGATATTGAAGATATTACTGATAAAGTTGATATCATTTATGAAAATATTACAACATTAAACAACTGGGCGCAAAAACTTGATGAAATCGGTGAAAAAGTTAATTCTCAAGGAAATAAGCTGGATGAAATTTATAACAACGTAAATACACTCAGCGAATGGACAGATAAAATCCACGACATTAAAGAAAAACTTGATACGTTGTCTGACGAATTTACAATAATGACATCAGCGACTAAAGATGACACCGATGATTACATTTATACATTGCTTGATATTGAGTCAGATTTTGCAAAACTCCACTGCACGCTTGATGATACAAGTAAACTAACAGTAGAAGATTTGCAGTCAATAAAAGAACAATTTGCAAGTTTAAACAACGAAATCGAAAATTTAAATGATGATATTGCAAGCATAAGCAAGAGAACCAACAAACTTATACTTACATCAGATGATGCTAACAAAGTGTTTAAAGGTCACGTTGATGAGTTTCATGCCTTAATCAGAAGATTCGGCGACAAAGTAAATTCTTTCAATCCTGAAAAGCAATTTACCTTAATAGATAACAAAGTAAATACAATTAAAAAACTTGTTGCAGGGGCAATTTCATCAGGCAAAAGCATCAATGAAGCGCTTATGTATCTTGCAGAATGGATTGACGGGACAGATGTTTCAATTGAAGAAATTAAAGAAAAATTAGATTCTACAAATACAACTATAGAAGATGTATCTAAGTCAAAGACTGATCTTATTAAGACTGTATTTGTTGAACTTCAAAACAAAATAACAAATCAAGATACCATTGTAAAAGGTGCATGCGCTGAACTTCAAGAAAAAATTATTGAACAGGATCAGACAATTAAAACCTTAACAGAGAAAATTGAACTGATGTCTGAAACAATAAATGAACTTAAAGAAACAAAATCAAAAGACTCTGAAACAGACATAAAAGCTGTGCTTGATTTCATTGCAACACAAGTAATTTCAGCGAATGAAAACTCATTGAACAATAAAGTTTTAGGCCAAAAAATTGAGATTATGGAACATCAAATGGGCAAATTCGAGAAAAATCTTTCTAAAATTGTTGCTTATTTAGATGAAGACTAATCAACTTCTTTAAAGACTTTTCGCAAAATACCGTTGTGCTTTTCTAAAAGCTCAGTTGCTTTGTCAAAATCAATACCGTATTTAAGTTTTAAAACGGCAGGCTTTATTTTATAACCGTTTTCTTCTAGCGTTTGTTTCGAAAGGCTTTCATCCTTTTCAGATATTGAAGAAACAATCCTTATTGCACGTTTTTTAAGTTTATCATTTGTTGGCTTTACATCAATCATGTAGTTTTTATAGACTTTACCTGTTTTAATCATTGAAGCCGTTGTGAGCATATTTAACACAAGTTTCTGTGCAGTTCCTGCTTTCATTCGGGTTGAACCTGTTAGTACTTCTGCTCCTGTTTCAATACAGATAAAAATATCAGCGATATTGATTTTTCCGCTTTTATTAGATGAAATCGAAATTGTTTTTGCACCTATCTTTTTAGCAAGATTTATTATTTCAACAACATAGTTTGCATTTCCGCTAGCTGATATTACAACCACTGTATCGTTTTTAGTTATAGATTGTTTATAGAAATCTTCTTGCGCAAGGCTAAGTGAGTCTTCTGCGCCTTCAATAGCATTTCTGAGAGCACTATCTCCACCTGCAATGATTCCCTGCACCATAGAAGGCTCTGTAGAAAATGTAGGCGGGCATTCAGATGCATCTAAAACACCCAGTCTGCCAGAGGTCCCAGCGCCAAAATAAAAAAGCCTTCCGCCTTTTAAAAAATTTTCAGAGATTACATCAACAGCTTCAGCTATTTTATCAAGATTTTTTGAGATTTCTTCAGCAATTTTTTTATCTTCATTATTGATTATTTTAAGCATAGACAAAGTATCTAGCATATCAATATCACAAGATAAAGGGTTTATAAGTTCTGTTGCGCTTAGATTTTCCATAAAAATTCCTATATGATTTCAACACCGTCTGAGATTGTTTTTAGATTTTCAATAATTATATATTTTTCAGGATTAATTTCTGAGTTTATTTTATCACGCAAAACAAAAAACGCAGAACCAGAGCCTGTCATCATAGAGCCTTTAACTTCATTTTTGACAGTGAAAAGCTCTTTGTAATCATTTAAATATGCTTTTTCAAAACTGTTAAATAAAAGTTTTTCGTCAAATTTGCCGTTTTTTATAAGCGCTGAAAGTTTTTCTGTTGCATTTGGAATAGTCTTATCCTTTAGCTCTCCATATTTTGAGTATGCTTCTTTTGTTGAGATCCCAAAGTTTTTAGGTTTGATAATCGAAACAGGTAGTTCAACAGGGGAGATTTGGCTGATTACTTCCCCTCTTGAAGTGCAAACTGCACAGCCACCTTTTATACAGAAGTTAATATCTGAGCCAAGGCTTGCTGCAAGTTCATCAATCTCATTATCAGTTAAAATATTTTCGTAGAGCTTGTTCAAAGCAACTAAGGTAGCAGCAGCATCAGAGCTTCCCCCGCCCATACCGGCTTCAAGCGGAATATTTTTTTCGATATAAACATCAAGTCTTGCACCTTTTATATTTGCTTTATTAAAAAACGCCATAGCGGCTTTATAAACAAGATTTTTCTCGTTATAAGGAATTTCATCAGAGTTTCCGTAAAGGTTTATTGCTATTGAATCTGAAACATCACTTCTAAAAGCCAGAATGTCATATAGACTAATCGCATGCATTATTGTTTTTAAATTATGAAAGCCGTCTTCGCGCTTATTTATAATCTCCAAAGTCAAATTTATTTTAGCAGGAGCTTTAACTTTTATCTCTTTCATAAATTTTCCTTCAACTTTTCAGAAAGAGCGCCAAATTCTTCAATAGAAAGAGTTTCGCCTCTTGTGTTTTCAGATATTTCAAGTTCTTTTAAAGTTTTTTCAACAGCATCTTTTGAAAATCCACCGTTTACGAGGGAATTTTTTATATTCTTTCTCCTAGTAGCAAATGAAGCCTTTACAACTTTTTTAAAGAAATCGTAATTTTTAAGCTCGAGCAAAGGTTTTTCTCTCACATCAAAAACTAAGACAGCAGAGTCCACCTTTGGCGCAGGGAAAAATGAACGCGCACCAACTTTTAAAATCATTTGAGGATTTGCCCAAAACTGAGAAAGTATGGATAAAAGCCCATATTCTTTGTTTTGGGATTTATTAGTTGCAACAATCCTTCTTGCAACTTCATACTGAACCATAAGAGTAATTTGGCTTATAGCCTTTCTATTTTTATTATCTAAATCATTAATTTCACCTAAAAGATGCGCAAGTATTGGCGTCGTGATGTAATAAGGAATATTTGCAACTACTTTTATATTTTCGCCATACTCAGAAATATCAGTTTTTAATATATCTTTGTGAACAATTTCAAGATTATCAGCCTCTATTTTCTTGATTTCATCAACCATATCCTCATCAAGTTCAACAGCTACAACTTTTTTTGCAAGTCTAACAAGTCTTTCGGTCACAAAACCAAGTCCAGGACCAATTTCTAAAACAATATCATCACTTGTAATATTTGAATTTTCAATGATAGAGTCAATAACCTCCTCATTTACAAGGAAGTTTTGCCCGAGTCTTTTTTTTGCTCTAAATTTTTTTGCTCTTTCGAAGTAGTTCATAAGTAATCTAATAATAATACAAATAGCCAAATGTTTTAACTATTAATTACTGTAAACTTAAAGTTATGAAACAGATAAATCATGAAAAAATAATAACCCTTACAAAATCTGACCTTTTAAAAGAATTTAAAAAAAACTATAAGCAAAAAGAAGACTTTAAAATTGGGATAGAGCTTGAAAGATTAGTTATTCACTCTAATAGTGGTGAAATCGCATCATATTACGGTGAAAACGGAATCTGCAAACTATTATTTGAGTTTGCACAGCAAAATAAATGGGAACACTTAACTGATTCAGCGCATTTAATAGGGCTCAAAAAAGGTAAAACAACTATCACTTTGGAGCCTGGCGCGCAGCTTGAAATAAGTCTAGAGAGCAAAAAAGCAATAAAAGAAATCGAAAAAGATATTGAACAAATCACAAAAAAAATAAAAGAATCTATGAAACCTCTCGGGCTTGATTTTATTGCAACAGGGGTTTCCCCTACAACAACATATAGCAGGATAACCATCATCCCAAAAGCCAGATATCACATAATGAATAAAAATCTATCAGGAGATATGCTCTATACAATGATGAGAGAGACAGCTGGAATTCAGACTACTGTTGACTTTTGTTCTGAAGAAGATGCTATAAAAAAACTTAAACTCTCTCTTATGATGTCACCTGTAATGACAGCTATATTTGCCAATTCCCCTATATATAACAGAGGAATTGCAAAATATAAGAGCTACAGGGCGCTTGCATGGCTTTTTACAGACAATAAAAGATGCGGGCTAATAAATAGTCATCTTCTGAAAAAAGAAAGCGATTTCGGATTTAACGATTATATAAACGCTATACTTGATGTACCAATGCTTTTCATCGTAAGGAATGGTAATATAATTGAAATTAATAAGAAAATAAACTTTAAAGAATATATGGAAAAAGGATTTGAAGGCTTTTACCCTACTTTAGAAGATTTTAAACTCCAGGAAAGCCTGTTTTTCCCTGAGGTAAGATTAAGAGAATATATCGAAATAAGAAACCATGACTGCCAAAGCGGAAACCTGAAATACGCAGTTCCTGCAATATATAAAGGCATATTATACTCTGAAAACGCAATGGATGCTTGCTTTGATATTTTTTCTTGCCTAAGATACCAAGATTTTATACTTGCAAGAGAAAACGTACCCAAATATTCTATTGAAGCCAATCTTGGCAAATATAAAATAAGAGAAATTGCACAAGAAATATTAAACATCGCTTATTATTCATTAAAAAAAGAGAAAAAGGGCGAAGCAAAATATATAGAAAAAATAATGCAGCTTGTCCAAAACGGTAAAACACCTGCAGACATTATTCTAGAGAAATTTGGCTCAAACCTGCAAAGCAACTTTAGCAACTATTTAAAATTTATAAAAGATTAAACTAATTCAGCCCACCATAAGCCTGCGCGGAATATATTGCAGCTAATGTATGAGAACTCACTGATTTACCTGCATTTTGCTGCGCTTTTAACCAAGAGCTAATTTCATTTACAGGCACTCTGTGTCTTTTAACAATTACTCCGTGATCAGATACAGGCTCTTGAACCTCATTAGGGTTTGAAATGTCTGCCTTTGCAAGAGTAACTGTTTCAGACGTGCAACCACCCGAAGTTGCACAATTATCCATTAATATTTTAATAGTGTCAGCCTCTAATCCTGTTTCTTCAAGAAGTTCAGCTTTGACAGCTTCTTCTGTTGTTTCACCTTCTCTAACATCACCTATAAGACCCGCGGGAAGCTCTATTCCTGTCTCGGCTTTTCCTTCAGCATAAATAGGTGGTCTTCTGCTCTCTAAAAATAATACGCTATCACCCTCTTTTTCATGGATTACAGGTACAATAACAACACCATCATCTTTTCCTGGTCTTGTGTTTGGTCTATGCCCATAAAACCAATCAAATTTACCATCGGGTGACTTTGCGGATTTTAGCTGTAGATGTGATGTGTTATATAAAATATTAGTTGAGTTATTGCAGATTTGCATTGTTTTCTCCCTTAAATTCCAGATATTATTTTAAAACTTCAAAAAATACTTTTTGCTAACAAACAAAAGAGGCAATAAATTGCCTCTTTGTAACCCCTTAATCTCATTTATGAATTATGCAATATCTTCTTTCGCTTCGACTTCTTGCGTTTTAGAAGATTTACTATTCTTATTAGGAAGCTCAATTAATTCTGCTATTCCATGATGTTTTCTAACCATATCAGCAGTTAAAACAAACTCTTTCAAGTTTTCCTGAGTCGGAACATCATACATAACATCAAGCATCATCTCTTCAACAATTGAACGTAAAGCTCTTGCACCTGTTTTTCTTTTAATTGCTTCTTTTGCAATTAAGTCAATTGCATCAGGTTCAAATTTGAGCTCAACACCATCCATATTAAGCAAGCATTGATACTGTTTAATTAAAGCGTTTTTAGGTTTTGTTAAAATCATCTTAAGTGTTTCTTCATCAAGCGCATCAAGAACAGCATAAATAGGAACCCTTCCTATAAATTCCGGTATCAAACCGAATTTTAAAAGGTCTTCCGGCTGAAGCTTCTTAAGAAGTTTTGCTGATTCAATTTCTTTTTCAGCTTGAGTCTTAGGTTTAGAAGCACCAAATCCTAGTGAAGTTCCTTCACCTGCTCTTCTTTCAACTATTTTTTCAAGTCCAACAAAAGCACCACCAACAATAAACAAGATATTGCTTGTGTCTATTTGTATAAACTCTTGATGAGGATGTTTTCTTCCGCCTTGAGGAGGAACATTTGCAACAGTACCTTCAATCATTTTCAAAAGTGCCTGTTGAACGCCTTCACCTGAAACGTCTCTTGTTATGCTTGGATTTTCAGATTTTCTTGCGATTTTATCAATTTCATCAATATAAATTATGCCGCGTTCAGCTTTTTGAGCATCATAATCAGCACTTTGATATAATCTAAGCAAGATATTTTCAACATCATCACCAACATAACCAGCTTCTGTAAGTGTTGTAGCGTCTGCAACTGCAAAAGGAACATCAAGCATTTTTGCAAGTGTTTGAGCAAGTAATGTTTTACCGGAACCTGTAGGCCCTACAAGCAAAATATTACTCTTTTGTATTTCAACTGCAGAATCATTCTTATCTTGGTTGTGAGCAATTCTCTTATAATGATTGTAAACCGCAACAGAAAGAACTTTCTTTGCATCATCCTGACCCACGATAAACTCATCTAAATAAGCTTTAATTTCGTGAGGTTTAGGAATACTTGCAACATCAGGTGTTTCTTTTTCTTCGCCTGAATCTTTTTTGTCTTTATTTTCAAAAAATTCTTCGTCTAAAATCTCATTACAGAGTTCAACGCATTCATCGCAGATGTAAACTTCAGGACCTGCGATTAATTTTTTAACCTGATCTTGAGTTTTTCCGCAAAATGAACATTTTAAACGACTATCGTCGTGGTTAGCCATTCCTGTATTCTCCTAGTCATTGTTTTTAGGTTGTTTGTCAATACTGATAACTTTATCAATCATACCATATTCTAATGCTTCTTCAGGAGTCATGATATAGTCACGATCAGTATCTTTTTCAATCTTTTTAATAGATTGTCCGGTATTTTTTGCCAAAATTTCGTTCAATGTCTTTTTAATTCTTACGATTTCAGCAGCTTGGATTTCAATATCAGTCGCCTGACCTTGAGCACCGCCTAAAGGTTGGTGGATTAACACTCTTGAGTGAGGAAGAGCCATTCTTTTGCCCTTTGTACCAGCTGCAAGTAAGAATGCACCCATTGAAGCAGCTTGTCCCAAGCAGATAGTTGAAACATCTGCTCTAATATGTTGCATTGTATCAAATATAGCAAGCCCTGCAGTAACACTTCCACCAGGTGAGTTGATATATAACATAATATCTTTTTCAGGATTTTCACTGTCTAGAAGAAGTAATTGCGCAACGATTAAGTTAGCAACCATATCATCTACAGGAGTACCTAAGAAAATAATTCTTTCTCTAAGCAATCTAGAGAAGATGTCAAAAGAACGTTCCCCTCTGCTTGATTGTTCAATAACTACAGGTACAAAACTCATATTTTTCAACCTTTCTTATTAAATCTCGTGTCTATTTTTTATTAACATATCTTACTTTTGTATTGTCAAGCAAGAATTGAGTTACTTTTTGGCTCAAAACTTGTTGAGAAACGGACTGTATAATGCTTGGATTCTTTTGAATTTCGTCGATTATACTTTTTCTGTCAGTTTGGTACATTTTTGCTATTTCGTCAATTTTCATTTCGATATCGACAGGTTCAACAAAAATATTTTCAGTCTCTGCTATCTTAGCTATTATAAGTGAATTTTTAATTCTTGTCTCAGCTTCTTTGCTTAATTCTGCATATATTTTTTCGTGACCTTCTCTAGCAAGCATTTCGTCAAAGTTTCCACCTTGCATAGCCACTCTTTGTTGGAATTCAGAAAGCAACATGCCTGATTCTCTTTGAACCATAGACTCTTGAATTTTGATATCTGTTTTTTCTAAAAGTCTTTCAAATATTTTAGCCGCTTTACGTTTTTCGTTTTCAGCTTTTTCAGTATTTTCAAGATATTTTTGAATATCTTCTTTCATTGCTTCTAAAGACTCAAATTTCCCAACTTTTTTAGCCAATTCATCATTTAATTCAGGCAAAACTCTTTCTTGAATAGAGTTGATTTTAATAGCAAATTTAGCATCTTTACCTTTTAATTTTTCATCATGGTATTCATCAGGGAATTTAACATCGATTGTAAATTCAGATCCTGCTTCTTTGCCAACAAGCTGTTCTGCAAATCCAGGAATAAAGTTGCTATTGCCTAAATCAAGCATGTAATTCGTAGCAGCTCCACCTTTGATTTTTTCGCCGTCAACTTCACCATCAAAATCAATATTAACGATATTTTTGTCAGTTGTTTTTCCAGCTTCTACAGGTTTAAACTCTGCATATTTTTGTCTGATAACTTCAAGTTCTTGATCTAAAGAATTTGCTTCAGTTTCATATTTTTCAACTTCAACTTCAACATCTTTATATTCGCAAAGTTCAACTTCCGGTCTTAAATCAAGTTTTGCTTTTACTGTAAGCGATTTGTCATCTGCGAAATTATACTCTTCAATAGAAGGTTCAGAGATAACATTGAAGTTATTTTTTTCAATAACTTCAGAAAGAAGTTTAGGCAATAATGACTCTAAAACCTCTCTATGAATTGCATCAAGTCCAACATGTTTTTCAAGAATTGCTCTTGGAGCATGCCCAACTCTAAAGCCAGGAATGTTTACTCTACCAGCAATTTTCTTGCACGCTTTGTCATATGCAACACTTGATTCTTTCGCATCCACTGCGATATCAACTTTAACTTGATTATTTTCTAATTTTTCAATATTTACAGTCATTTATCCACCTTTTCACATAGTAAATCTCATCATAGCAGTATTATAAAACAAATATGTAATAAAATGAAATATTTTTTTGAAAATAGTCCTTATAAGGTAGTTTCAAGATAAATATGAGATTAAACACATAACCAAATTATTTATACATCAGTGATTATATAATATTTAGCAAAAATATGTTATAATTCAATTAATGTAGAGCTTGTGAGGTTTTTATGAGACGATTTCTGTTTTTGCTAACTGCTTTTGTTATTATTCAACAAGTATCTTTTGCAACAGGAACTATAGGAAGCTATGACCCGGGGCTTATAAACAGCCAATATATGAAAGAAATAAAAATCTTTCAAACAAATAAATCTAAACCTGAAATATTCCAGATTGATAAACCTCTTGAAAAATCTTTCACGCTAAAACAGGTAACTTTTGTCAACAATCAAGTTTGTAACACGCAAGAGCTTGAATCTGTTGTTGCAGATAAAATTGGCAAAGAAATGGCACCTTCAGACCTTGTTATGATGGAAAGAAGCATAATGAAGTATTATCAATCAAAAGGCTATACATCGGCAATAGCTTCTGTATCAAGTACAGATAAAAGTGCGGGAATTGTAATAATTAACTTGAAAGAAGGACAAGAAAATTCTGTTCAGGTTGAAGAACCTAAAGTTGTAAATCCTGACGATTCAAAAACACCAATTGAAGATTAAGTCCTGACAAAAAAATTCTCCTCCAACGTAATCAAGAAATAATTTGTTAATAAAACCAAATAAGAAAAAAAGTTTATAAAGCCATAATATTGGGCATGGATTACTTCCTGATGAGTGATTTTGTATATGTAAACCGCCTATAAAATAATAAATAAACTTGGGAAACAGAACTTTTTAGTGCTGTCTTGATAGTTCTTGGGTGGGTAAATGCCTATGGGCAAAAGATTCAAAACATTTTTTTTATTGGGTATACTAATAACTTTTCATGGAAGTCAAATTTTAGCTGAAGATATAAAAATTGAAGATGATTCATTTTATCTTTCAAAAGAAATGATTCTTCAAGCGCAAAAAAGTGTTGAAAGACAAAAAGAAGAGAAAAAGACCCAAGAATCAGTACCAATAAACCTTGCTCCTGAACAATACAAATTGATAAAGGTTATGGAAGATAGAATTTGGGGGCGGACTTTTGACAATGAAAAACCTCTTGCAAGAATTGAACAGCTTGAGCAGGTTCTTTTATTCAGAGAACCTCAAAATAACCCAGACCACATTAAACAAAGGCTGGACGACTTAAAACTTGCAAGCCAAAAATATGCTCTCAAGGGGACTTCAATTCCAAATAGCATGAGACGCTACTATAAACAACAATATCTTCAAGATCAAGACCGTATGGATTATGATGATGTTGGACTTCTAGACGGGCTTTTGCGTGCCTGGGCCCCAGATGTATATGGTCAATTCAGACAAATAAGAAAAGCTCAGGAAGCATCAAGACCCGGCTACTATTATATGGACTAAACCATTCCTGCTTTTGATTTTATGAACTCGTAACCAGCTTGAAGCGCTTTAAGGTTTTTATCGATAATTTCAGATTTTTTGTTTTTAAAAGTTTCAGAAATGACCTTTTTAACACTATCGAGTTTAATATGAGGCAAAACTGCAAGAACAGAGCCTAAAGCAGCCATATTAGTTGTTTTGATATCACCGATTTTATTTGCAATTTCTGTTAATGGAACAAATTTATAAAAGATGTCGTTCCTTTTTGGCTTTACGTCAGCTAAAGACGAATTAACAAGCATTGTACCACCTGATTTTATTGTTGATTCAAATTTTTCAAATGATGGTAAGTTAAGGGCAACTACATTTTCAGGCATTTCAACATAAGCAGATGCAACTTCT
Organism: Cyanobacteria bacterium OH_CDB_20; assembly: GCA_023415935.1. Lineage (GTDB taxonomy): Bacteria > Cyanobacteriota > Vampirovibrionia > Gastranaerophilales > Gastranaerophilaceae > JAEZIX01. The sequence goes on from JAEZIX010000001.1 coordinate 15,097, forward strand.
TCATCAGAAAAAGCAACGGTACAATTAACCGTTCCGCCCCTCATTTCAGCGCCGTATGCAGGAAGCCACGTAACACTAAAACCATGAAGCATAAATGCTTTTGCTAAAATTTGCCCCGCAATAAGAACTCCCTGTCCGCCAAAACCGGATAATACCAAATTTGAATCCATTGATTTATTCCTTAACTATCTCTCTATTTTCAAGTTTATTTTTAAATTCTTTAAGTTCAAAAACTTCATACATTTCTTTTCTAATTCTCTCATGAGCTTGTTGTGGAGTCATCTTCCAATTTGTAGGACAAGACGCCAAAATTTCAACAAATCCTGTGCCCAAACCTTTTAACTGAACTTCGAAAGCTTTTTTTATTGCTTTTTTAGCTTCTCTAATAGCTTTCGGAGAATCAACAGAAACTCTTGCGACGTAGGCTGCTCCTTCAATCTGGGATATAATCTCAGAAATTTGAACCGGATAACCTGAAATCTCAACTTTTCTACCTTTAGGAGTTGTTGTTGTAACTTGACCTAAAAGAGTTGTAGGGCCTGCTTGCCCACCAGTCATGCCATAGGTAGTATTGTTTATGCAGATAGCGGTAATTTTCTCGCCTCTAACCATAGCGTGGATAGACTCTGCCATACCTATTGATGCAAAATCGCCGTCACCTTGATAGGTAAAAACAACATTTTGAGGTTTTGCTCTTTTAGCACCTGTTGCAACAGCGCAAGCTCTTCCATGCGGGGCTTCTACGACATCAACATCAAAATAATTATCTAAAAATACAGAACACCCAACAGAAGCAACGCCGATTGATTTTTCTCTTATGTTGAACTCGTCCAGAACTTCAGCAACAAGCTTTAAAACAACGCCATGATCGCATCCGGGGCAGAAAGAAAAAGTATAATCTTCTCTTATGGATTTAGGTTTTTCATATACTAATGTTGACATACCGCTCCTTCGCTCACTTCCTTATAGGCTTCTTCAATGGTTCTATATATCTCATCTACTGTCATCATTGTACCAGCTGCACGTCCTCCGAATTTAACAGGAGTAGCGCCTTCAATAGAAGCCTTAACGTCTTGAATCATTTGACCTTTATTAAGCTCAATATCAAGAATCATTTTACATTTTTTTGCAATATTATTTACTTTCTCAGAAGGGAAAGGATTTAGCATAATAGGTCGATATAAGCCGACTTTCATTCCATTCTGACGAGCTTTTTTTACAGCAGCTTTCGTAATTCTTGCAACAGAACCAAATGCCGTAATAACAAGATCAGCATCATCAGTTAAATACTCTTCGTCCATTGCCTCTTGCATTTGAATTACATCATATTTTTCGAAAAGTTTATCTATTTTAACTTTTGCCTGCTTTGGATCAGGTTCTAAAGATTTTATAGAACGGGCTTTTCTTCCGTTTGCACCAGACAAAGCCCAAGAAGATTGGTCAATTTCCGGATACGGATACGCTCCAAGAGTAACAGGCTCCATCATTTGCCCAATTAATCCATCTAACAAAAGACAAACCATTGTCCTGTACTTTTGTGATACATAAAAACATTTATAAGTAAGATCGACAGCTTCCTGTACAGTAGAAGGTGCGTATGTAATCAGCTTATAATCACCGTTTCCGCCACCTTTTGTTGCCTGAAAATAATCACCCTGAGAAGGATAAATATAACCCAGTCCCGGACCGCCTCTCATTACACTGATAAGAACACAAGGGACTTCGTCAAACGCCATATAAGACAGACCTTCTTGCATAAGCGCGATTGCGCAAGATGATGAAGATGTCATTGCCTTTACACCGGTTGACCCCGCTCCAATAAGCATATTGATTGCAGCAACTTCACTTTCTGCTGATACAAAAGCCTTACCATGCTCAGGCATAATTCCGCTTAAATATTCACCTATTTCACTCTGAGGTGTAATAGGATAACCAAAATAGCATTCGAGCCCTGCATTCACTGCGGCTTGAGCTATTGCGTAATTTCCCTTTACAAGCTGCTTTTCTTCTAAAACTTCAACCATTTATTTAAAAACCTTATCTATCGCAATATCGGGGCATGTTATGGCGCACATCGCACAACCAATACATCCTTTTTCCTCGTTAAACCTGACAGGATAAAGCCCCCTGCTGTTTAATTTGTCTGATTTTTCAATTGCATTTTTAGGGCAAACATCAACACACAGGTAACAAGCTTTGCACTTTTCTTCATTAACTCTAATACTGCCCATGACTTACTTTCTTAATATAATACTTTCCCATCGATAAGATTATACTCTAAAAATAAAAATAAATCGCAGTTTTAACATTTCTTATTTGCATAGAGGTATTTTACATGAAGGATTTAATAAGTTTTTCAAGTTTACCATTAAAATCAGGTTTTAAAGACTTTATGTAAAGCGGATCTCTTGTTTTTGCAAAATTTTTATCGTTACTTTCAAAAACAACTCTTGAAGGATCTTTATAAAAAATTCCAAGAGGAAGTTTGTCAGTTTTTAGCGCCAAAGCAAATGCCTCCTGTCTGTCATCTGCTTTATAGTTTTCGTCAATATAATAAGTATTTTCCTTGAACCACTTATAAGTATTGATTTTATTGTATGTGACGCAAGGCTGGAACACATCGACTATTGAGGTTCCACGGTGCAAGATAGCTTCTTTTATTATTTTTATTGAAGCCTCTTTATCTTGACAGAATATTCTTGCAACAAAAGAAGCATTAAGCGCAAGAGCCACTGATATAGGATTAAACGGCTCAATAAAAGAGCTATGATCTTCAAGGTTCTCAGAAAAATATGTAGGAGAAGGCTGGCCTTTTGTGAGTCCATAAACCATATTGTTGTGAATAAGCATGGTGATATTTGGATTTCGCCTGATTGTATGTATAAAATGGTTTCCACCTTCGCCATACATATCGCCATCGCCACTGGTTACAATTACGTTTAGACTTTTATTTGCAAGTTTAATCCCTGTAGCAACCGGAAGAGCTCTACCATGAAGCCCGTTAAAGAAATTACAGTTTACATATTGAGGAAGTTTTGCAGCTTGGCCAATCCCCGAAACAAGCACTGTAGACAATGGTGACAGTCCGACTTCAAACATAGCGGTTTTTAAAATATCAAGAATTAGAAAATTACCGCAACCTTTGCACCAAGCAATATCTTTATTTTCTTTATCAAACGGATTTAACATATAATTCTCTCCAGTCTTGTTTTCAATTCATCAACAAAAAACGGTAAGCCGTTATATTGCAAAATCCTATAATTAAAGAAACAATGGAACTCCTCTTCCAATAGTCGTCCAAGCTGAGAAGTTGCGTTATTTTCAACTATAATTAGGTTTTCTGCTTTATCAATATACTTTTTAAGTTCTTGATTTAGAGGATAGAGTTGTTCAATATTTATCAATGCTGCTTTAGGGAAAGATGATAGCGCTTCTTTTACTGTCACATATGCACTACCCCAAGTTATTACAAGAGTTTTATAGTTCTCAGGACCTGATATATTTACATTAATAAGATTTTTATTGATTACTAAAAATTTATCCAGTCTTTTATTGACCATAACTCTTCTGTTCTGAGGATTTTCACAAATAACACCACCAGAATTATGTTCATCACTGTCAACACAAACCAACCCATCTCCATATGAAGGTATTGCCCTTGGGCTTATAGGCGATTTTACAGAATATCTTTCATAAGACTTCTCAGATTGGACAAAATGGTTATGAAAATAGTCTTTTGATACAGGAAATTCTTTGGTAACAAAGTCTGAATCAATAAAAAATTGATCTGTAAGAATAAACACAGGAACTTGAAACATATCAGCAAAATCAAATGCTTTTTGTGCAAGTTTGAAAGCACTTTCTGGAGTAGATGGTGCAAGAATTATTCTCGGGAATTCTCCTGAACCTGAACACAAAACAGAATCTAAATCACCCTGTTCGGTCCTTGTTGGTAGACCTGTTGCTGGCCCAGGCCTTTGTGCAACATGAACTACAATAGGAGATTCTATCATGCCTGCAAGACTAATTCCTTCTGCCATAAGAGAAAATCCACCACCAGAAGTTGAAACCATTGCACGAGCTCCGGCATACCAGGCTCCTATTGCCATATTGATTACGGCAATTTCATCTTCCGGCTGAACCGTCACAACTGGAAAATGCCCTGCATTTTTATCCATAAAGGAATACAAACCTGTACCTGGCGTCATAGGATAGTTTGAAACAAAATTGCATCCTGCCTTTAGACAGCCTAAAGCTAAAGCATCATTTCCTGTCAAAAGCATTTTGTTTTTATTGAATTCATTTTTTTTGACGCTAAAATGAACACGATTATTCATTTTTAGCAAAATGCCTTCTTCATAGCCATTTTTTAAAGACTGTAAATTTTTTAAAATTTTATCGTCATCACTAATGAACTTGTACATCAGGCTTGCTGAATTATCAAGATTTACACCCAAAATACCCAGAATAATACCAACAACAACAATAGAATTAAGCCTGAATGCACCGACAGATTTGGATAAATCAGTGAAATCGATGGGTATCATAGTCTTTAAGCTAGTTATACCGTCATAATTACCATTTTCTATATCTGAAATAATTTTTTTGATTTGAGGTGAATTTTTGTTGTAAAAAATTAAAGTATTATTTGAGATCCTTTCTTTAAAATCCTCAAAAACACAGTCATCAAGAGCAAAAAAGACATCAATTTTATAATTTGGGGCAGAAACCTCATCGTCAGAAATTCTGACATAAGAAGCATTGCAACCACCCCTAATCCTTGACATGTACTCATGAGAACAAAAAATGTTATAACCATTGTCTTTCAAAATTTGCATAAGTACTTTTGAAGCAAGCTCTATGCCGCTTCCTGCTTCTCCGCAAAGAGCAATATTTATATCCTGCTCAAATTTTAGTGCAATATATTCATCCATAACTATCTAAATTTTTATCAATTTTAAAGAGATTTTACATTACCTAGCTGACCCTAAACGTCTGGCTAAGTGATGTTTTAAATAAAAGTTAACGAATTTATTAAGCATACTTACGTTTTTTGTCCTATTAGTATTTTTATGGTAAAATTCAAAATGGGAGAGGGGTAGTCTTTAAATGCCAAAGAAAAAAGTTATCGAAATCGTCTTAGATATTGAAACAACAGGACTCGATTATACAAAAGAAAGAATGGTTGAATTTGCAGCCGTAAGACTTGAAAACGGTGTTATTAAAGATGAGTTTCAAACTCTCATAAATCCTGAACAGCACATAAGAAAATCAAGCATTGCTATTCACGGAATTACAGAAGAAATGGTTAAAGATGCACCTACAGAAGCTGAGGCTTTACCTAAAATACTTGATTTTATAGGTGATTATCCAATAGTTGCTCACAATGCAATATTTGATTACAGCTTCATTAACGAGGCTTCTTTGAGACATTATGGAAAGCCAATAACTAATCAACGTATTGATTCTCAATATATGTTTAAGGAAGTATACCCGGATGTAGAATCATGCGGACTTGTTTCTTTGATGGAAAAATTCGGTGTCACAACAGAAACACATCATAGAGCAATGGCAGATACTATGGGGCTTGCTCTTTCTTATCCAAGCTTAAAAAAATTGTACGAGAAAAAATATGCATGGCAAATAGCTCAAATAGACAATGTGGAATATTTGCTCGAAAGATATCTTAGAATCCAGCAAGCTATACAAACAATGCAGGCTGAAATCCAAGACCTAAAATCAATATTCAAAGTATATTTCGAAAAAGGTGGTGAACCTGTAAAGGCAACATCAGGTGAAGTTCTAACTTACCAAATGAAGCAAGGATTCGGTTATGATTTTGAAGAAATTCAAGACATTTTAATTGAAATAGGTGCGCTTAAAAAGGCTGTAAAACTTAACAATAGTTTCATTGATAGACTTGTCTCAGGTTTGAGTCTCAATGAAGAATTAAAAGATAAAATTAAAAATGCGAGAAATGAACTTTCTGAAACAAGGAACGTACAAATCTCAAAACCTGAAAGACATTAACGCTGTTGGATTCTGCATGTTGTAGTTTTAAGAATTTAATAAAATGTAACAAGTTTAGCAACTTTTTGTATTCTCATATTTTAAAAAGGACAAAGTAGGAGTTATGAAATTGAAATTAATACACGACATATTTAAAGAAAGTGCAACCAGATACGGTAGCCACACAGCACTTTTCGATGAATATTCCGGTTATTCTGTAACATATAGACAACTTTATAAAGATATATTATCTGCCTCTGCTGCTATGAAAAGCGCAGGAATAAAAGAAGGAATGCATGTTGCTCAATTTAGTGAAAATTCGTCAAAATGGCTGGTTCTTGATCAAGGAGTATTGAATTGCGGAGCAATCAATGCGGTGAGAGGCTCGCTTGCGCCTATTGAAGAACTAAAATATATATATAATCACAGCGATAGTTCGGCTCTAATCACAGACAATATAAAAGTTGTGGAAGGGCTTTATGACCACCTTTTATCAAGTAACGCTGTAGCAATTTTTTATATAGGAAAAGATGATACCTCAAAGTTTGAAAATTCAGATATTCCTTTCTATACTTTTGAAAAATTATTAGAAATAGGCGAGAACATGGACTTTGAACCTGTTGAGGTTAATCCTGAGTCTGTCGCTACCTTAATATACAGTTCCGGCACAACAGGAAAGCCAAAAGGGGTTATGCTTACTCACAATAATATTATAAGTCAGGTTTATGCAATTAATCCGATTCTTATGATAAAAGAAACAAAAACTCTCCTTACGATGCTTCCTATTTGGCACGCTTACGAAAGAACTTGCGAATATTATTTATTTTCAATAGGCTCTAAGCTATGTTATACAAATATTAAAAACTTCAAAAAAGATCTTACAAAATATAATCCTTATTATATGATCGCCGTTCCAAGACTTTATGAAGCAATATATGATGGAATTATGACTGAAATAAGAAAAAAATCACCTGTTTTCCAAAATATATTTAACTTCTTCGTAAAAACATCTGTAAAAAGAGATTTATCAGAAAGAATAGTAAAAGGAAGAAGTATAGCAAATCAACATCCTAAATTTACTGAAAAAATACTTCACTCAACAATATCAATGTCGTTAACACCTATCCATTGCCTTGGAAAAGCATTAATCTATAACAAACTTAAAGGCATTTTCGGTAAAAATTATGTTAGAGCGATATGTGGCGGTGGCGCATTATGTGAAGAAATAGATAATTTCTATACTGCTATTGGAATTGAACTTCTTATCGGTTATGGCTTAACTGAGACATCACCTGTTTTATCGGTAAGACTTCCTAATAACAACAAAGTTTCGGCTGCAGGTCCTCCATTACCTAACACTGAATTCATTATTGCAGATCCTGAAACTCTTGATCCATTGCCAAGAGGTAAAAAGGGTATAGTTCTTGTAAGAGGCCCTCAAATAATGAAAGGCTATTACAAAGACAAAGAAAATACAAAAAAAGTTATCCTTCCAAACGGATGTTTAAATACAGGCGATATTGGCTGGCTTACTGACGACGGCTACATTGTTCTTACAGGAAGAGCAAAAGACATCATAGTTCTTTCAAACGGTGAAAATATTGAACCTGACGCTATTGAACAAACTTGTATGACAAGTCCTTTCGTAAAACAAATTGTTGTAACAGGACAAGACAAAAATGCATTGAGCGCTCTTGTTGTACCTAATATGGAAGCAATTCAGGAACTTGCTAAAAAGAAAAAAATCACAGGAGTTCAAAACCCTATGAGCTGTCCTGAAATCAAAAATGAAATTTTAAAAGAATTAAGAAGCAAAAATCAAGAACGAAAAACTTATAGAAATCACGAAAGACTTGCAGATATTACTTTCGTTGAAGAAGAATTTTCACCTCAAAACGGTCTAATGACTATGACAGCGAAAATCAAAAAAAATGAAGTTTGCGAAAGATATAAAGATAAAATTGAATCTATGTACAATTAATTGTAATTAGCAAATAAAAATAAGCAAAAACGGGTTCTTTATCAGAATCCGTTTTTGCTTATTTGCTTGTTTTCCTGTTTATTTTATAATATACAAAGTCAAGAAATTGTGAGAAATAAATGTTTTTAGATAAAGCAAAAATAAAACTCTTATCAGGTAAAGGCGGAAACGGAATGGTTGCCTGGAGAAGAGAAAAATACGTTGATAAAGGCGGACCTGCAGGCGGCGACGGAGGCAGGGGCGGCGACGTATATCTTGTTGCTGATGAATCTAAAACAACACTTATGGACTTCCAATTTAAGTCAATCTTCAAAGCAGAAGATGGCGAAAATGGTCGTGGCAAGAGTCAGCACGGCGCAGGCGGTAAAGATTTATATATAAAAGTTCCTATTGGAACCATTTTAAGAGATACCGCAACAAATAAAATTATTGCAGACATTATTCATCCTGAACAAGTTGTTATGGTTGCAAAAGGCGGTCGCGGAGGTCGCGGAAATTCTCGTTTTGCAACATCTCAAAAAAGAGCGCCACAGTTTTGTGAACCGGGTGAATCAGGAATTGAAAGAGAACTAGAATTAGAGCTTAAATTAATTGCCGACATAGGACTTTTAGGAATGCCAAACGCTGGTAAATCCACATTAATAAGTGTTATCAGCAGTGCAAAGCCTAAAATAGCAGATTATCCTTTTACAACGCTTGTTCCACATCTCGGCGTTGTGCAAAACTTTGACGGAAGCGCTTTTGTGGTTGCAGATATTCCGGGACTTATTGAAGGAGCGTCTACAGGAATAGGACTAGGGCATGAATTCTTAAAACACGTAGAAAGATGCCGCTTTTTAATTCACGTTGTTGATTTAACGGCTGAAGATCCTATCCAAAATCATAAAATAATTAACGAAGAGCTTAAAAAATATGGTACAAGACTATCTGACGTGTACCAGATTATTGCACTCAACAAAATTGATTCTATCGATGAAGAAACAAAAGAAGAATACTTTAATGAATTTAAGAAAATTTCAGACGATGTATTCTTAATTTCAGCTGCTACAAAAGAAAACATTACTGAATTTATGCATTTTGTAGCACAAAAAGTTGAAGAAATACCAAAACCTATAATAGAAGTTGAAGTTGAAGAAGATTTAGAAGCATTTGACAATGATGATAGCGCATACAGCGTTTATAAAGTCGATAAAGGCTCTTACGTAGTTGAAGGCGGAAAAATATTAAGACTTGCAAATGTAACTGACGCAAGAAATAACGACCAAATTTACAGATTCCAAAACATTATGAACGCCATGGGTGTTTATGATGCCTTGAAAACTGCTGGCGTAAAAGAAGGCGACCACGTAAAAATCGGGCATATAGAATTTGATTACTTTGACTAATTAGTTTATGTCTATAACACTCACGCCATCGCCACCTTCGGCTTGCTCGCCGGGTCTATATTTTGCTACGTATGGTGAATCTGAAAGGTAATCTCTTATAACCTGCTTCAGAGCACCTGTTCCATGCCCGTGGATAACATATACCGGTGTAAGATTTGCTAAACTAGCCTTGTCGAGGTACGTTTCAAGCTCATCAAGGGCTTCTTCGCAGCGATAACCTCTCAAATCAAGAGTTTGAGAAAGATCAAATCTTGAGAGTTTGACGCTGGATTTTGAAAGCCCGTATTTTTTTGGAAGCGGCTTTACATATTTTTTATCGTAAGTCACAAGTTTATTCTGCTTAATTGATGTTTTTATGAGTCCCATTTGGATTTGAACGTTTTTACCTTTATCAGGCAAGGATAAAAGCTCAGCTTCTTGATTAAGGTCTTTTATCAAGACTTTATCGCCTATTTTTATATTATCCCAGTCAATCGGAATATATTTATTTGCAAGAGACTCTTCGTCTCCTTGAAAGTCTTTTCTTAGTGCTGTTTCAATGCCAGCTAGTCTTGCAAAACTTCTTCTTGCAATCTTTTCTGACTTTTCTTTTCTTATTTCTTTTAAAATATCTCTAATTTCTTCACGGGCATTATATATTGCCGTTTCGTACTTTTTCTTATAAACATCGATATTTTTCTTTTTATTTTTATTTATGTCTTGAATTTTGTCTTGAAGTTTATCTTCTAATGATTTAAGGTTTTCCTTGCTTTCTTCGACAGATTTTTTGGTCTCAGAAAGTTTATGATGAGTTGTTTGGAGCTCTTCTAAAACCTTTGCGGTATTATCTTTTTCCTCATGGTGCATTTTTCTTGCAATATTTATGATTTCTTCTTTTATGCCAAGATTTTTAGCAATTGAAATAGCGTTACTTGACCCTGGAATACCTATTAAAAGTTTATAAGTAGGACTAAGAGTTGTAACATCAAACTCAACACTGGCATTTTTAAATCCTTCTTTAAGATAAGCAAGAGATTTTAACTCTCCATAGTGGGTTGTAACAACAACAAAGGCACCTTTTTTCTGCAAATATTCTAATATAGCCTGAGCAAGTGAAGAACCTTCAGCAGGATCGGTTCCTGCTGCTATTTCATCAAGTATAACAAGGCTTTCAGCATCTGCTTCATTCACAATTTTAACAATGTTATTCATATGTGATGAAAACGTCGATAGACTTTGTATTATACTCTGTTCATCTCCAATATCAGCGAAAACCTTTTTAAAAGGATAAATTTCAGCACTCTGGCAAGGAATATGAAGCCCCGCACGAGCCATAATGATAAACAATCCGACTGTTTTTATAGCAACTGTCTTCCCGCCTGTATTTGAGCCGGTTATTATAAGACAATTTTTTTCTTTGTCGATGTAAAAATCATTCTCTGTAATATCTTTTTTAACCCTCATCAGAATAGGATTTTTCATAGATTTTATCAGGATTTTTTTATCATCTGAAATTTCACAAGGAGCGGCCTCAATTTTTGCTGAATATTTTGCCTTTGCAAATATAAAATCAATTTCGATGAGTTGTTTAAATGACATAAAAATCTCATTATAAAACTCACCTATTTCAATAGATAAAGCCCTTAAAATCCTCTTTATTTCAGCTTCTATAAGAACTTCAAGCTCTCTTACCTTGTTATGAAGTTCTGAGAGCTCTTTAGGCTCAATAAAATATGTCTGGTTTGAAGCAGAAACGTCATGAACAATACCTTGTATTTTATTCTTGCATTCAGCTTTTACAGGGAAAACTGTCCTCCCGTCACGCTGGGTGTAAACGCTATCTCTCAAATACGAAGAAAATGTTGAGTTTGAAAGTAGGGATGAAATTTTATTTTTAATATTTTTATTCGTATCTCTTAAAGAATTGTAGAGGTTTTTAAGCTCTTTTGAAGCTGATTCTTTAATATTAAGAGCAGAATCAAATATATCAAAAACCTTATCCTCAAGCTCTTTGTTTATGTATAAAGACTCACTTTGAGAGGAAAGTTCCGGAAATTCCTCTTCAAATTTGGACAAAAATTTATTCGTAAGTCTTGAAGTTCTCAAAATATCTGCAACATTATATATTTCTTCTGTTGCAAGTGTAACCTTGCTTTTTAACGCATCGAGGCTGTCTGAAATATCTTTAATATCAAGTATTGGAAGTCCAAAACCAAGGTCATACACTCTTCTTGCCTGAGTTGTAAGAGTTATCTCATGTTTTATTTTATAAATATCGTCAAAAACACTAGCTGCAAGGCATCTTTCCTTGCCAAGCTCAGACACTGCGTGCTCTGACAAATATTCTAAAACTTTATCAAATTCTAGTATTTTATAAGCTTTTTCCATAGAAAAATTATAACTTAAAAAGTTAAAAAAGGGCTGATATATTTATCAAGCCCTTATCTCTCTTTGAACTAAGTCCGTATTCTAATCATCAATTGGTAATTTAATTATATATTTATCACCTTTTACTTCTTTTGTGGCGTCTTCTACGTCAATCCTTTGCGGAAGTGAAAAGTTTTGCAAGAAAGAAACTTCATTCTCAGTTCCTTTTTTAATTTCATTTGATTCACCTGAAATCTTTATTCTCATAGGTTTTATATCAACTTTTATTTTGTTCGGATCGTTATTAAAAGGTTTCAAATCAACCATAATTATATAGGCATCTTTATCTTTAAAAGTGTCAATTTTAACAGGATTTACAACAAAAGGATTTATCTGGCTTTCAGATATTCTAAGACCATCATCAAACATTTTTTCTTGCATTTTTTCCTGATTTTTGATGAGCTTTGCAATATCACTATCAGAAAGTTCTTTAGGCATTGGCATAAAATGAGGAGGTGTAGCCAATATATACCTGTGTACTGTCTGATCTACGACAAAATACACCGCTAAGAATGCACCGAAGAATGCTGCTAAGCTAACAACCAGATACTTAAGCCAACAAGTTGAAGTATTACAGTCATTACTATTATTATGTTCAGTTCTATCCTGTTCTTTTGGATTCTCATAATTTTCTTCCATTTTGTTCTCCTACATTGCTAGCCATCTGATTTTATAAAATACCAGCAGGTTTGCAATTAATCAAGTGTATATTTGTTATGATTCTCAAGATTTACTCACAAGACTAATTTCTTATGCAATTATTGAGATAATCAATAACGTTCAGTTTGTTGTCATAGAGAAACTTTAGGAAATTTAAATAATTCACATCATGAGAAGATAAAACTATGTTTATCTCAAATCCGTCTGAACAGAATGGTTCATAATCATAAACAACATAACTGTTATACTTACTTTTCCATTCTTTTTTTTCAATTATGCAATTGTTTTCCAACGCAGTCTCTTCAAACCAGGACAATAATTCCTTGGGAATATTTTTGAATTCGAGCTGTCTTCTTTGGTTTTGACTATTGTAATATTTTTCGACTAACATCTCTTTTA
>JAEZIX010000065.1 GCA_023415935.1 Cyanobacteria bacterium OH_CDB_20
AGATAATATATCTTGTTTTGCTCAGGCTGTTTTTTTACGTTGAAACAAAATTCGTGTTCTTCGTAGTACATGAAATATTTTTCAGAGAAGCCGTTTAATTTTTCAAAAATGCTTTTTCTTACAAAGAAATCAGCACCCAAGATATATTCTGTTTCTTGAAGTTTATTTATATCAACATAAGATTTATATTTTCTACTTGGTATTTTTAAGTAGTTTAGAATTACATTTTTTATTTCAGGATGTTTGCCGAAAGATGGAGAATATGAGCCATCTGTATTTGCTAAGTTCCCGCCGCAAACACCGCATTCAGTTGTCATTTCCATAAAATCAAAGAATACTTTAAGGGCATTATTTAAAAGTATCATATCAGGGTTCATAAATAGCAGATATTTGCCTTCAGCAATTTTTGCGCCTTGGTTTGCTGCTTTTGCAAACCCCAGGTTTTGATTATTTTTTATAGTTTTAATATTTTTATAGTTTAAAAGTTCTTCTTCTGTTTCTGAAAAATCTTTTGAGTTGTTATCAACAACAACAACTTCAAAATCAACATCTTTAGTCAGTGAATAAAGTGATTTAAGCAAACTTGAAATCAGTTCTCTGCTGTTGTAATTTACAATGATTACTGATATATCCAAAGTTTACCTCTTTAAAAGTTTTTCGGATTGTTTAACCGCAAAATGATTTTTAAGAGTGGGGTTTTTCTTTAAAAAACTATCAAAGACATTTTCAGCACTCTTTTTGTCGTCAAGTTTTAAAAGGATTTTTACATATCCATTCATATAATAGGGATTATTTGGTTCAAGTAAAAAAGCCTTTTTAATGTATTCAGAGGCTTTTTGAATGTCTCCCTTACTATAATAGCAAAAGCCCGTTGAGTAAATTGCAGGTACAAAGTCTGGTGATTCATCAAGTATCTGCTTATATAGTTTTATTGCTTTATCATAATCTTTTGCTTGTTTGCAAGCATCTGCATAGGCTGATAAGTCGCGCTTGTTTTCTTCAATAACATAGCTGTTCTTTTCAATTTTACTTATGTCACTTTTAGTCACTTTTGACTTTTTTGTTATTGCTTTTTTGCTCATCAGATTGTCTTCTGTATGTTGAACGATACCTAGTGCGTGGCCAATTTCGTGAGCTGTTACCATTTCAAATATCTTTTTATTTTCATCTTCTGGAACATAAATGTTAGCGTGTAAAATATTATTTTTTACCCTGTAAAGCTCACAATTTGCGGCAATATTTTGTTTTTTATCGAACTCTTTTTTTATAATGTATATGTTGATATCAGAATTTGAAGAATCTTCGACGAAAACAAAATCAAATTTTGATTTGTCCCAATCTTTAAAGGCATTTTTAGCAATATCTTTGTATTTGGAATCTTCAACATAAACATTTAGTTTTTGTTTTGTCCAGTAATATTGCATTGCAGGTATAGCAGTGCTATTAGCTAGAACAGGGGTTGCAAAGAAAAGTACGTAGAACAATAATGCAGTCAGAAACTTTTTCATAATAATTTATACTTCCATTTGATTGATAAAACTTGTACACTGTATAATAAATATTATAAAGGTAAAACGACGTGAAAAGCAAAGTTTTAATAACCGGTATTGCAGGCCTAATCGGGAGTCATTTTTCAAGACACCTATTGTCTCAGGGTTATGAGGTGATTGGTATTGATAACTTTACGGGTGGTTACAGAGAAAATTTGCCGGAAGGTGTGAAGTGTTCTGATATAGACCTTGCCGATTTATCTCAGGTGGATAAGTTTTTTTCTGAGGAAAGACCTTCATTTGTTTGTCACTTTGCAGCTTACGCGGCAGAATGTTTGAGCCCTTTTGTAAGAAGTTTCAATTATACAAATAACCTTATTTCTTCAACTAATTTAATTACTTCATCAATAAATTATGATGTTGAAAAATTTATATTCACATCATCGATGGCAGTCTATGGGGATGATAATGAGCCGCCGTTCAAAGAGGATATGCAGCCAAAACCTGTTGATCCTTATGGCATTGCAAAATATGCTGTTGAAATGGATTTGAAGCAGGCTCAAGACCAGTTTGGACTAAAATATAGCATTATAAGGCCACACAATGTTATTGGAGTTTATCAAAATATCTGGGATAAATACAGGAATGTAATTGGAATCTGGATTAGGCAGGCTATGAGTGGTGAAAATATAACTGTATACGGAGACGGGCTTCAAAGAAGAGCGTTTTCTGATATGAAATATATAAATGAGCCTGTTGAAAAACTTTTATTTGGATTTGAAGATGAAATTTTTAACCTGGGAAGTGATAATGAAATATGTATTTTAGAGGCTGCCAAAACCCTTAAAAAAGTAGCTGAAAAATACGGTTTTAACCCTGAAATTGTTCATCTTGAACCAAGACACGAGGTTAAACATGCTTTTTCAAGCCACGATAAAGCGAAAGAACTTCTAGGGTTTAAAGACGAAACTGATTTAGAAAAAAGTATGGATGAAATGTTTAGCTGGGCCATAAAACAGCCTGAGCGCGAAGTTGTAAGAATGCAGTATGAAACCACAAAAAATATGTATTCATACTGGAGATGTTAATTTTCCTTTTTAAACCGTTCAACAATTAACGGCGTTAAAAGCTCCCATGCTTTAGCAGAAGGGTGATGATCTTTCTTTGAAATAAAATATTTATCAGGATGCTTCTTTATCTCATTTGTTAAATCATCAGTTTTAATAATTATTATTCCTTCATCTTGAAGCTCTTTCAGTCTTGGGGAGTCAAAAATCCAGGCATGAGAAGAAAACCAAGGATCGGTATCTTCGTACATAATCATAACAAATTTTGTATTTTTCCAGTGCTTTTGAAGTTCATTTTTAGCTTCTAAAACATGAAGTTTAAACATATCAAAAACGTAATCTTCATCTTTATAAAGATGTCTTGTATAAAGGCTTCTCAAATCCCATTCGGATTGAAAATAAATTCTATTAAAATTCAATTTCTCACGTGTGAGTGTGTTATTTTTTTTATCATATTTTAAATAGGCAAAATCGTAGTATGGGTAGCAGAAAGAGTATTTTAGCATTCTTCCCAGATGGGAGCCGATAAAAATGTATACGGCGTATTTTGGTTCGGGAATTTTTTGATAAAAGTCTTCTCTTTTTGTCTGATAAAGCATTTGCTGAACGCCCCACCTTGGAAGAGATCTGTTGTATATTGGGCTGCCGGTGAGCTCAGCTAACTTGTAACCAAATGTGCTGTTTTCTTTTAAGTTGTATCCCCAAGAATAGGAACAGCCAAATATTACAATGGGTTTGCCTTTTAATATTTTATTGTTGATTTCTGTTATTGGTCTTCTAAAGGTGGTTTCAGGCGAGTCAATTAAATAGTTTTTGTCTGAAAGATACCCCTTAGTGTCTGTTTCTTTATATTCTTCGTCAAAAGTTTTTATTTTTCTAAATGAAACAAATGGATGTGGGGGCAAAAGTTTTTTCCCTGTGTAACCTTCATGTGGAGAGTTTCTTATTTTGTATTGCCAAATATAAAATTCAGCAGTGTCTGATATTAAAAAAATAACAATGCAGATACATATTACAATAATGCTTTTAGTTAGAGCGCTACTAATTTTCATGTGCACAATATTAGCATATTTGGTAAGTGTTTTAAACAATTTTAACGTTTTGGTAATAAAAATATCCCAAAAGGCAATTTTTTTGTTTTATAATTGTTATCCCATTATTAGAAAATAAAAAGAAAAAAATTATGAGAATAGCATCATCACCAATAAATTTTATAACTAATTTTCAACAAAGAATAGCAGGGCAAAAACCTTCTCTTCAGCTTCGCCCGCAGCTTGCTTGCGATTGTGTTTCATTTGGTGCTTATATAAAGAAAACTCTACCTCAAGAGATTGAAAAAATTGGGGAAGAAAATATTCCTGAACCTGTTTTGACCAGAGCTAAAGAAATAATTGCAAAAGGTAATAAAGAAGGGGTTTCTCTATATGATGTTCACGAAGAGTATTATGCCCCACTTGCAGACGTTGAAACTCTTGAAGAAGCAAAAGATTTATATCCTGAATTCACTGATATCAAGCAAGTTTCAGATTTAAAATTTAGAAAAGGAACTACCTGTTATAATATTACTCAAGGCAATATTAAAGGTTTTACTCCTGAAAACGCTGCTCTTGTTTTACTCCAGCACGTTTATTGTGGTAACCAAACAAAAAAAATAAAAACGTTAGGTCAAGGTTCTTATCCCGGACTTAAAACTACGCTTGAAATACCGACACTGAATAAAGTATATGCGACTTATATTAATTCAACAAGGCAAAATCAAAATTCAGATTTTAGAAAACAAGCTTCAGAAAGGATGAAAGCTCAAAGACAAGATGTGGCTTTCAATGAAAAGAGCTTAGTGGCGACAAGAGAAAACTTAGCAAAAATGCACGCAGACCCTGATTATAGAAGAAGACATATTGAACGCACAAAAGCTATGCATCTTGACCCTGAATATGCTGCAAATAGAGATGAATATTTAAGACTTGGAAGAGAAAAAATGCTTGCTGATCCTGCGCTTGTTGCAAAAAGAATAAATGCATCAATTGCAAAATGTCATGAATTTGATCAAGCTAATATTCAAAAAGAAGCTATGAGTAGAGCGATGACAGATGTTTGGGCGTCAAGGCCTGAAGAGCTTCAAGATGCTCATAAAGAGTTTGCAAAAGATTTTCCAAGACTTGGACCTATCCTTACCAAGAAAAGAGCAGGAGAAGCCTTAGATGAAGGTGAAAATGAATATTTAGCTCTATACTATAAAGCTTTTTACGAAACTTATCCAGAAGTCAAAGTTCATTTGTCTGATAATGTCGGTGATTTTTATAAAATGCACTATTGGCAAGTAAAAGACGAGTATGAAGCTGCTAAAAATGAAGGCAGGCTTGAAGAGTTGTTGAAATCTTGGAAAGCAAAAGAATCAAAATAGCTTAAAAAAAGAGGTCTTTAAGACCTCTTTTAAACTGTTTTTTAATAAACTAGCGGCTTTTAAATTTAGAAGTTGTTCTCTTCTTGTATTTATTAGCGTTCATTTTATTACGCTCAGCTTTTTCTTTCTTTTGATTATTTTTAGCCATGCAAGTATCCTTTCAGCTTTTTATTGATTATCGCAGATTTCAGAAGGCTTTTAGCCTTCTGTATATCGCTTAATTTAAATACCTAGGGGTATTTAAATTAGTATCTTCTGCCATATCCTTGTCTTGAATTAGCATTTCTTGCATTTTTCTTAGCTGCTCTGCAATTTCTGCATCTTTTAGGTTCAGAAAATCCTCTGCTTGCATAAAACTCTTGTTCTTCTGCTGAAAATTCAAATACTACACCGCAATCTGCACATGTTAATTCTCTTGATTCGTAACTCATTTTTTTCCTTCTTTCTTTGTTGTTGTTGAATAAATGCTATTATTTTTTTCTAGCTTTATTTTTATTTACGTTTTTACTATTATTTCCATTTTTGCTTTTAAAGCTTTTTTTCTTTACTTCAGTATTATAAACTTTTTCGGTTTTTCTTCTATCATTTCTTTTCCTGAAATTTCTTTTAAAACCTCTATCTCTTTTAACTTCTTCTTCAGGAACTTCAAAAACAACGTTTCTGTTGATTTTCTTACCTTCTTTAGAAGTTGCAAATTTAAGTAAAGCAGCTGCAATGTCAGTGATAGAAAGGTTTTCTGCTTGCATAGCTTCAATATCATTTTTGTATTTTGTCAAATCGTCTTGTTCAGCGATTTTTCTGATTTTGTTAGAAAAATCTAAAAATCTTGCTTTATCTAACTCTTCAACATTTGGAATTTCGTTCTTTTCAATTTTAATTCCATTTGCCTTTTCAATCTTCTTTAAAGTTGAAACTTGTCTTTTAGAAACGAAAGTAAATGAAAGTCCTGATTTTCCGGCTCTTCCTGTTCTTCCGACTCTGTGGATGTAATCCTCATCATCTCTCGGCAAGTCATAATTAAAGACTGCTTCAATGTCTTTTACATCTATTCCTCTTCCTGCAACATCAGTTGCAACAAGAACTTTTATAC
>JAEZIX010000004.1 GCA_023415935.1 Cyanobacteria bacterium OH_CDB_20
TATAGTTGCACCCTCTTCGAGCGCGATATCATAGTCATTACTCATACCCATCGATATCTCATTTAATTCTAATCCATATTCAGATACTAATTCATCCTTTAAATGTTTGATTTCTGCGAACAGCTCATGAAGTTCATCATCACTAATTTCAAGCGGTGCTATGTTCATTAACCCGAGAATTTCAATTGAAGGAAGTTCAACAATCTGTTTAAAAGATTTTTTGAGCTCTTCTATGCAAAACCCGGACTTTTGCTCTTCGCAAGCATTATTGACTTGAAGCAAAATTTTTTGTACAACTCCTTTTTTCTGTGCCTCTTCTGAAATTGCTTTAGCGAGTTTAACAGAATCAACTGAATGAATAATATAAAAGTTCCCGACAGCTTGTTTTACTTTGTTTGATTGGAGGTGCCCTATAAGGTGAAATCTTGAATTTTCAAGTATTTCTTTAGGCAGTTTCTCCATTTTTTCCAAAGCATCCTGAACTCTGTTTTCGCCAAAGTCTCTGAGACCGGAATTGTAATACTCAACTATTTTACTTTCGTCAAAATACTTAGTAACTGCTACTATAGTAGGATTATAATGTGCAACCCGTGTTTTTATCAGCTTAAGATTATCATCTAAATTACTCATTTTAGCTTAAATCTTCATCTCCCAAGTCGAAGCCTCTAAAACACTAAATTTATTATAGCAAATTATCAGATATGGACAACAAATTGGATACACAACAAATAATTGAGTATTGTATTTTCGGCAAAACTCCATGGGCACATGGTATTTGGGGTTTGAATAGCCTCTTATAATTTCTTAACATTGTTAAAATTCAATGAAATTAAGGCATGCCCGAACATGAACATTTGTAAAAAAATTATGTTCACTTTCAAAATTTTATATAATAAGTTGTGAATGATTTTTTAGATTTCGAAGGTTATGAACAATTTATCAAAACAATATTTAAATGACTTTTTGATATATCTTGAGGTTGAAAAAAGTTTTTCAAAACATACGATAAAAGCCTACCAATCAGATATTTTGGGCTTTTTGATATGGCTTGGAGAATCTTCTGCTGAATCTGTTACGCACAAAACAATGCAAGAATATCTGCTATACATCCAGCAATTTAACTACTCAAAGACAACAACTGCAAGAAAAATTGCTTCTTTAAGAACATTTTACAGATATCTTTATAGGGAAAGAATAACTGAATCAAACCCTGCACAGACAATACATTCGCCTAAAAGGGGCAAAAATTTACCAAAGTTTTTAACTGAAGATGAAGTTGAGCAGATATTAAACAATTTAAAAATTGAAACCCCGGCAGGATATAGAAACAGGGCAATTTTAGAGCTTTTATACGCAACAGGCATGCGAATTTCCGAGCTAAGCAGCCTCAACTTCGGCGATCTAAACCTTGAAAATAATGAAATAAGAGTGGTCGGAAAAGGCAACAAAGAAAGGATTGTTCTTGTCTCTGAAAGAGCAAAAGACTTCCTTCAAAACTACATAAAAACTGCAAGGTATATGATTTTAAAAGAGAATAAAGACAAATTTTTAGAAAAACAAACAGAAACAACACCTATTTTTATAAATAAAACAGGATACAGGCTTCAACCTCAGAGTGTAAGGCTTGCAATAAATGAGGTAGTTGATAAAATAAAATTACCAAAAGAAGTAACCCCTCACGTTTTTAGGCACAGTTTTGCTACAAAACTTCTTGAAAATGGAGCTGATTTGAGGGTTGTACAAGAACTCTTGGGCCACAGCAGCATAAGCAATACACAAATATACACACACGTTTCAACTGAAAGGCTGAAACAGACCTACAATGTAACTCACCCGCGTGCAAACTAAAAAGGAACAAATTATGTATGATTTTATAACAATTGGAAGCGCAACAATTGATGCTTTTATTGATACAAATACAGCAACCGTGGTATCTGTTGCAACCGTAACAGACAGCAGAGAGTTTATGGCTTATCCATATGGAGCAAAAATCGAAATCGATGACTTTAAAAACGCAACAGGAGGCGGCGCGGTAAATACCGCTACAAACTTTGCAAATCTTGGATTTAAAACATCAGCTATAATAAAAATCGGGAAAGAGCTTCAAGGAAAATCCGTTATTAACACACTTGAGCAATTTGGAGTTTCAACATCTGATGTGATTGTAAGCCAAACAGAACAAACTGGATTTTCTGTTATATTAACCAGCTTCCAAGGTGATAGAACCGTTCTTGCACATAGAGGACCAAACGCAACAATAACAGCAAATGAAATAAACTTTGATGCAATTAAAAATTCAAAATGGCTATATATTGCGCCTTTAAACGGAGATTCGACAAAAATTCTTGATGAAATTGCAAAATTTGCAGAAAAAAATGACGTTAATATGGCAATAAACTTAGGAACAAGCAGCATAAAACAAGGTGCAGATTATTTAAACAACATAATAAAAACAGCCGAAGTTGTTATTTTGAACAAAGATGAAGCAACAATGCTTACCGGTATAAAAGTAAGGCCAGATACAAAAGATGTAAAATATTCCGCAGCGCCTCTTCACGAAGATATTAAAACAATGTTGAACAATTTAAAATCGACAAACGCAAGAATAGTTATAATAACAGACGGAAAAAATGGCGCCTACGCATACGATGGTTCAAATTATTATATTGCGCCTGAATTCCCTGCAAAAGTAATGAGCACACTAGGTGCTGGCGATGCTTTTTCTTCAACTTTTGTGGCTTCACTAGAGATGACAAACTGGGATATTGAAAAATCACTTATGTATGCATCTGTAAACGCTGCAGCTACTGTTGAAAAATTCGGCGCTCAAGAAGGTTTCTTGACATTTGATAATATTCAGGAAAAACTAAAAACCACACCTGAGTACAAAATCATTATTATAAAATAAAGCTAAAAAGAGTGTTTATTTCAAACACTCTTTTTGCCTAATTTATATCTATTATATTTTATAGATTAATTTCATGATCTTTTCTGTGAGCATCTAATTTAGCTTTATCTTCATATTTTTGGTCAATTCTGCCTTGTGAATGACCCCATTTCAAGAAAGCACCGAATAAAGCTGTAGCGCCTGCAGCTATAATAGCTGTCTTTTTATTTGCTTTAAGGAATGAAATAGCTTTCTTTCCAACTTCTGCAATACCAGGGAATTTTTTAACTAATCTTGCTCCTGTTTCACAAAGTTTAGGACCGATGTTGGTTTTTATTGAAAAATCCATAGCAACATCAGCAATTTTTTTACCGATTTTCTTACCAAATTCTGCTACTTTTGGAAATTTTTCGGCTAAAAACGAAACTACTTTTTTATTACCAGCAAAAGTATCGACAGCTAATGCTGTTCCAGCTACTATACCATATGATTTTACACCATTCACTGCATTGTTAGCCATTGTTTCACCTGCGCAAGCAGCACGGTTTTTAATGTCACCTTTTCTGTTGTCTAAAAGTTGTGCTGGTACATTACCGATTGACATCATGTGATCTTTCATAAAAATTTTCCTCCTAAGATAATACGTGTTTTAATAAAAAGTAAACTATGTTTACATGAAAAATTTTTTCAAGACGAAATTGACATGAGTTTTCCATCCAGTATCGTAAGCAAGAAAAATTGCTTACTTGAAGCCCAAGTATTTAAAAGGTTTCAACCTATTCAAGCAATTCGGCGTTTTTTGTTAACAATTGTAACAGTATATACTTTTTATGAAATCAGTATATACAAATAGTTTTTATAAATATGTATAGTAAGAAAGTATAGGTAGATTATGATTTCAAGAGCAGGAATGTATAATCAGGCCGCCGCTGCAGTCGCAAGCTTTGGCACAAATACTTCGACAACAAGAGGTTCAGAAAATCTTTTTGTCGGAGGAATTGGAGCTGATACAGTCACCAACGATACCGATAGTTCGATAATACTGACAGGTGCGGGTAATGATACCGTTGTTTCAACAGGTAATAAAAACAAGATTGAAGACACCTCTGGCACAAATACAATGACCGTTATAGGTGATGAAAATAAAATCAAAGGCGGTACAGGCGCAGATTCTATGGCCATAATAGGCGATAAAAATATTGCTGACGCAGGAAATGGAACCAATAAGGTTGCACTGCTTGGCGATGGAAACAACATAACAACAGGAAAAGATACAGATTACATATATACCCTAGATTTTGCAGTACGAAATAATCTATTCTCGAATTTATCAGGTTATCTGGCTGACTACGCAACAGAAATCAAAAACGGACTTCATATAGACGGATTAATAAGCGGCACAACAATTAACGATCAAGGTGGATATAACCACGTAGGACTAAACGTTGCAGATGGTACGACCGACATCAATATCGATAAAGCTAAAAATGATTACCAGATAACGAGCGGAGCCGATTGGACAAAATAAGGTACTAGAAATAACAAACTATAAAAGCAGTAATTATTAATTACTGCTTTTGTGCTTTTGGCTTTTGTCTTACAAATCTTGCAATTTGAACAATCTTTTTCCTGTCTTCTATCTGACTGACATATATACCTGCAAAAATAAACGCACACGCTAAGAATTGATAGAGATTAAACGTTTCTCCAAGGAAAAACCAGCCAAAAAACACAGCGGCAACAGGGAGCAAGAACAAAAACGGCGAGGCTTTACTAGCTGATAATGTACAAATAGAATAATTATATAACGCATAAGCAATAACAGTTAAAATACCAAGGTAAAGAACAATAACCGCGCTAATATTTGGAACAATAGCAAAACTGTGCCCTGTAAAGAGATTTAATAGAGTAAAAAATACTCCGCCGCCAAGTACCTGAATACCTGCAAGGAAAAACGGAGGATATCTATCCATAAGATATTTTGTTGTAATTATACTCATATCGGTAAGGACTATTGCACAAAGCTCCAAAAGGTTCCCTAGAACAGGTCTTGGAGCAAGTTCATTAACGTCTGAAAACATACTTAAACAAATTGCACCTATAAGCCCCATAAAAAGCCCATAATAAGCAAGTTTAGGCAGTCTTTCTTTTAAAACAATGCGTGCCCCCATAACAATAAAAATTGGCTCAAGTGAGCTTACAATCCCGGCTTGGCCGGAAGATGTGTATTTAAGTGCGTTTGTCTCAAATATAAAATACAAACATGGCTCACAAATCATCATAAAAAGCACAAGTTTAATGTCAGATTTCTCAATCTTAACATTTTTATATACAGTCAAAAAGAATGGAAGGAATAATAATGAAGAAATTACCATTCTAAACATCATAAGAGTAGGAGTTGAATAATACTGAAGACATACTTTTGTAGCAGTTAACGTCGTACCATAAAGGATAACGGCGATCATTAAAGATATATATGCAAAAATTTCATTTGGGTTTTTATATCTTGATAGTAAGTCTTTCATTTCATAAAATATTCTTCACAATCCTGTCTATACAACTATCGTAGCTCAACAGATATTGACACGAACTACGTAAGAAACATTATAACTCGCTCAATTTTTAAAATCTACAACAAGAAAAGTAAATTATTATAAGTAATATAAGTTTACAAAAGAAATATTTTGTAATATTATAATAATTGTAATATAATACACGTAAGTGGGATAGAATGAAGGTTTTGTAAGATGACTGAAGTTAATGAAACACAAAATGAACAAGATTCACGCCAAAAGATATTAGTAGCTGACGATGAAGCAAGTATCAGAAGAATTCTTGAAACCCGTTTAAAAATGATTGGTTATGACATCATAACAGCTGCAGACGGTGAAGAAGCAATCGCTGCATTCAACAAACATAATCCTGATTTGATTGTTTTAGATGTCATGATGCCAAAAGTTGATGGTTATGGAGTAGTTAGAGAAGTTAGACGTACATCTGACATTCCTATCATTATCTTAACAGCATTAGGCGATGTTTCAGAAAGAATTACAGGTCTTGAACTTGGAGCTGACGACTATGTTATTAAGCCTTTCAGCCCTAAAGAACTTGAAGCAAGAGTTAAATCTGTTTTGAGAAGAACAACAAGCAAAGAAACCTCAGCGCCTGTTGGCAAAGTTGCTAAGAATGTTATTACAACAGGAAATATTAAAATCGATACTGCAAGACGTCAGGTCTTCAGAAAAAATGAGCGCATAAGATTAACCGGAATGGAATTTAGCTTGCTTGAACTTCTTGTTAACAACTCTGGTCAAGCATATTCAAGAAACGAAATTCTTCAACATGTATGGGCATATCCTCCTGATCATAGAATAGATACAAGGGTTGTAGACGTTCACATTTCAAGATTACGTTCAAAGCTTGAATCAGACCCTGCAAATCCTGAACTTATTCTTACTGCTCGCGGAATAGGCTATATGTTCCAAAGAATAGCGTAAAACAAAGTATAAACAAAATAAAAAAAGCTCTATTAATTTAATAGGGCTTTTTATTTTGAATAAGCTTCTTTTTCGTATTTTTTATAATTGAGCTTTAAATCCTGATACATTTCAAGCATTTTATCTTCAAGCATTTTTGCATATTCTTTTGTTTGTTCTTTGTCTATATCATTGGGGATATAAATAGGATCACCATATAAGGCGATGGTTTCACAAGTCCATATCGGGAATCTAAATTCATCCCATGTATTGAATTTAAGAAATCGATGATGATCAGAATACCAAACTAACGGAACAATAGGTACACCTGAGTTTTTAGCAATATTTATTACACCTTCTTTAACTACTCTTTTAGGGCCTCTTGGCCCATCAACAGTTATCGCAATATTTTCACCTTGACTAAGTTTATCCATTAACTCTAAGGTAGCGGAAACCGCATTTCTTTTTTGTGAGCCACGCACTGTATGAATTCCAACCGATTCAACCCCCTGAGCGATTATCTCACCATCATTTGAACGGCTAATTAGAACATGTAAATGGTCTCTGTGCTTAAAATTGTACAAAACACATTGATGAGCATGCCACAAAGCAAGAATGCAAGGAAACTTTTCAGGATGATTAACACTTTTTATTGATATTATCTTTGTTTCAATAGCAAAAAGCATCTTAATAAGAGTCGCAAGAAAAAATATTTTTATATGTCCGTCTAATGTTCTCAATTCCACATCCTTATATAAAAAGAGACGCTTAAAATATATTTAAACGCCTCTTTTTTCTAAATTAAATATTAAAGAGCGTGTTCTTTAACTTCTGATGCAACGTTTTTAGAATCAAGTTTAATGCTTGGTCCCATTGTTGTAGTTAAGAATGCTGATTTAAT
>JAEZIX010000037.1 GCA_023415935.1 Cyanobacteria bacterium OH_CDB_20
AAAAACTACAAAGCTCTTGAAGTTGGTATTGAGCTTATGAAAGATAAGGTAGGTGTATAATGACAACAACTGAAATTAAATATAACGGCTATAAAATCGAAAACGTTGGTAAAGGTAAAGCTGATTATTATGTATATACTGACCTTTGCAAAGGTTGCGGTTTATGCTTAGCAAAATGCCCTATCAACGCAAAAGGCGAAAAATGCTTACAATGGTCTAAGGAAGTTGGCTTGTTCCAAACTCCTGCGGTTGAACCGGATCCTGAAAAATGTATCGCTTGCGGTACTTGCGCATTAATTTGCCCTGATAGCGCTATCAAAATCGTTAGAAAATAGTTTCAAATCTATTTTTAATAATGTTAAAAGAGCAGTAACTTTTGTTACTGCTCTTTTATATTTTTTATAAATGTTTTATTATTTCTAAATCATTGTTCCTAAAGATGGTGCAATTGAGATGAAGTGTCTTACAAGTTCGGCATCCCATTGAATTCCTGCTCCTACTTGAAGAATTTCGCATGCTTTTTCAATACTCAAACCTTTTCTGTAAGGTCTGTCACTGATTAGAGCATGGTAGGCATCTGCGATTGCTACTATTCTTGCAGATAGAGGTATTTCATTACCTTTTAATCTTTCAGGATAACCACTTCCATCCCAATGTTCGTGGTGGTATTTTACAATCGGGATTAAATCGTGAAGTGAAGGATTTGGATGAAGCACTTTTTCGGCTCCTATAGAAGGGTGTTGCTTCATTATTTCCCATTCGTCATCATTTAGTTTGTTTGGTTTTCTTAAAACATTTTCAGGAATACCAATTTTACCAACATCGTGAAGCAATGCTCCCAGTTTGATGCGTTCAACTTCTTTTTCAGGCATGTTAAGTGCTCTTGCAAGAGCCACAGAATATCTTGAAACAGATGTTGAGTGACCTTTTGTATATTCGTCTTTTGCATCTATTGCGCTTGCAAGTGATGTTACAACTTCAATCAAGTGGTTTTGAGAGATAATTTCTTCGTTTTGGAATTTTTCTACAAGTTCTTCTTCGAAGTTAATACCTATTTGAGCATGTCTTTTTGTTAGGACTGAAGCAAATGAGCTTAAAGCCATATCGTCCCAGAAATCAAAGTCTTGAGAGCTTACAATTGTTGAAATTCCGTTTTTGTAGCCCTTACTTTTTGACATATACATTGCTTGCTCAGCTAAGATCAAAAGTTTTTCTTGATCGACCGAAGCATCAGGGTATGTTGCAACACCCACTGAAACCTTTATTGGTCCTACGTCATCAATTAGACAGCATGATAGTGTATAAGTTAGATATTCAGCCAAATATTTAGCTTCATCTGTATTCATTCCAGGAAGGATAACTGCGATTTCATCCCCGCCGTATCTTCCAGCTATATCTTGTTTTTTAATATTTTGGCTAATATTGTTAGCAACGGTTTTGATGATTTCATCACCTTTTGCATGGCCAAAATCTTTGTTTATTTGTGAAATATTATTAATATCAAATATTATTATTGAAACATTTTGATTTGTTTTTTCAGCTTCTTGAAGTTCCTGAGTAAGCAATTCTTGGAATCTTCTGTGAGAGCATAAGTTTGTTAAGCTGTCTGCGTAAGTGTTTTGAGAAACTTTATCTTTCAAGTCGGCATTTGTTATATACATTCCATAATAGTTTGCAATTAGAGAGTATAAATCAATGTGGCTTTCAATGTCATGGTCTCCTACAATTGATACTCCGATTGTTTCGCCAAAAGACATAATCGGTATGATTATTGCAGGTGAATTTGATAGGTAAGGTATTTTTAAGAACGAATTGTTGCTATGAACAGAAATCTTGTTTGACTGAATAGTTTTTATGATTTCATTATCTGTATCATTTAAAAATACTCTTGAAGAATAGATACTGCTGATTTTATCAATAAGTTTTATGTTCATGCAATTTGATTGCTGATTTATAATTCCTATTGATGTGAAAGAACAGCCTAATTTATTAGTAACCAAATTATTAAGAGCATAGAAAAGCTCATTAATATTTTGCTTATTAGAAATCGTTGTATTTATATATCTTACAAGCTCAGCGTAATTTATCGCAAGCGAAGGTTTGTCCACGTGCTGATTGTAACCACCATATAGTCTGTTTGAGGTGGTTCTTGAATTCAACGAATTAATCTTAGCTATTATGCCGCTTTGATTAATAGGATTTGTTGAATTTAAAGGTTGTGAACTATGCTGTTCTTGTATTTGGGGTATTGTTTTTTTGGTATCTTTATTCACACTAAACTTCCTTGGGTCATGAGTTATAAGGCTATCATCTTGAAAAAATTGCTAAAATTTTATAAAAGTTTACATTTGTGTATATAAATTCTAAAGCTTTTTTAGCTTTTTTTCAACATCAAAGTGTACTATTTTATATGTTTTTAAGGATTATTTGAGCTGCATTTTTTGCAGATTCACATTCAGAGAGCATAGATTTAACCTTCTTCAGCTCTTGACGCATATTTTCTGTGTATATTTTATCGTTAAGAATTTTTAATATTTCATCAGAAATTTTTTCAGGAGTCGCTTTTTTTTGTACAAGTTCTGGAACAATTTCTTTCCCTAGAATTATGTTTGGCAACGATACCATCTTTATCGCTCTTACCAAAAGATATGCAAGATAAAGAATTTGTGGTCCTTTGTAGCTTATTATCATTGGAGTTTCGTATATTGCAGCTTCAAGTGCAACTGTGCCTGATGCTAATATTAGGGCATCAGAGGTTGATAGAAGTTCGTAATTTTTGTTTTTTATAACTTTTATTCCTTCAGGAATTTTGTTTTTAAACCAGTCATCTTTTATTGTAGGTGCTTGGCAGATAACAAATTGTATGGAACTATTTTTTTCTTTAATAAGTTTTTCAGACTCGATGAAAACGTCTAGAAGTTCTTTTATTTCAAATTTCCTTGAGCCGGGAAATATTGAAACTAAAGGTTTTTTAGGGTCTAGTCCATATTCTTCGAAAAACTTTTCTTTATCGGCTTTTTCGGGTATTTCTCCAACCAGAGGGTGTCCCACAAATTCAACATCAATACCTGCTTTTTCATACATTTTGGTTTCAAACGGAAATATTGTTAAAACTTTATCGATGTTCTTTTTAACCGTGTTTATGCGCCATTTTCTTGATGCCCAGATTTGCGGCGGAATATAATAATATACTTTTATTCCAAGCTTTTTTAAGACTTTTGATATGCTGAGATTAAACCCGCCGTAGTCGATTAATAGTACCATATCAGGCCTAAAGTCATTTTTCAGGTAATCCACAATCTTTTTGCCTAGCATAACGTGATCTATTATCATGCCCAAGCTAAGACCCACAGCAGACATTTTAGAGTGATCACAGAAAAGTTTTATCCCTGTTTCTTTTAGAAATTTTCCCCCGACAGCTTCTATTTTCATATCAGGAGCTTTGTCTAAAAGTTCTTTTACAACATTTGCAGCGTGTTTATCGCCTGAATGTTCACCTGTTATGATAAATAATTTCTTCATACAGCCATCACAACTATTTTATTTTTATCGGCAAATTCTATTGCTTTATCTTTGTCAACAATTATTGTTTCGCCTGCTTCAATAGCAATAAGGTTTGCGCCGCATTTTTTCATTGTTTGAAGGGTTCTAAGCCCGAATGCAGGAATATCGAATCTGGTATCTTGTGTAGGCTTTGCAACTTTTACGATAACAGTGCCTTTTTTGCCAAATTTACAGCCTCTTTCAATACATTTATCAGTACCTTCAATTGCTTCTACTGCCATAATCATTTTGTCTTTTATAACAACAGACTGTCCGACATCAAGTTTGCCCATTTCCTTTGCAAGCCAGAAGCCATAATTTACATCCTGAATTTGTTCTTCTGTTGGTTTATATTTGCCCAAAATTCCTCTTGGCGCCATAAGATTTTTTATAAATAAAGTTTGGTCTAAAACAGTTATGCCAAGCGCTTCAAGCTGCTCGACAATTAGCATCATAACAGCGTCATCATTAAGTCTTTGAGCTTGTTTTAAAAGGTCAATCGCTTCTTTGTCAAACTTAGGGCGTTTTATAATAAGTCCTTTGTGAACTTTGCCAATAAAGGTAAGTTGTTTTATGCCTTCTTCGCGAAGTGCTTCTTTTATTTTATTAATTTGCCCCGGTCCGAAGCTATAAACTTTTGAGCAGTGCTTTTTAAGGGCATTTCTATTATCTGAAGACAAAGAAATTGCAACAACTTCAAAACCGTTTTTCTTTGCATTTTCTGCTAAAGTAACAGGAAGCTCCCCATCTCCTGCTATTAAACCCTGTTTGTTTTCTAACGTAATTGGCACTATAAATTCCTTTTGTTTAGACTTTTCTTAAGATTATATTACTACAAACGAGTGATATAAGCTATATCTAAACAAAAATGAACGTATTAAATGAATTTTAGCCTACGTCTTTGTATTCGCTGCCGCCTACAATACGAAGTCTTCTAGTTGAGCCTTCGCCAATACTGACGCTTTCTAAATTATGCTGTTCAACAAGTTCATGTTGAAGTTTACGTATTTGCTGATTTTGTGGAGTAAGTTCAATGTTCTTTTCACCCGCAAGGATTTTTTGAATTGCGCTTTTGGCTTCATCTAATGCTCTTTCTGCCTCATCATAATAACCTTGAAGTGTTGTTGCAGAATCTGTAATGTGAAGTGCTTCTTTTACAACTTTTTGAACTTGAGCCATAGAGTTTGAACGCACATAGTGTATAGGCAATCTATAATCATTTGCGACGCTTAATATTTTTGTTCCACCTTTTGCAAATGCTTTATGTGCGATTACTACGTCAGCGTCCTCGATGTTTTTAGTTATCTCGGCATTAAGTTCCAAGCGCTCTATTGCCTTTTCAATCACGGTCCTACTAACTGCATATATGTAGATTTTCTTGAACTCTTTAACTTCATTTACATATTCTTGTCTTGAGAAACTGAATTTAAGGCTTTGGTTTGCCATATTTACTTTTTCGTCAATCTTTTTAACTTCTTCAAAAACAGAAATGTTCTTGTTTTCATAATTTTGATCGACTTTTCTTATTTCAGGTCTTACAGGCCAGCCTCTTAAAATGTAATCAACAGCTTCAGAGGTGTTTTTGTATACTGCAAGAGTGTTTCTGTCAATAATTTCTATGACAATATCAAATGTTGGTTGTTTTTCTCTTTCAAGAACTGTTTTTTGCGAGCCTCTTCTTTTTGCTTCATCATCACCAAGCGTTACAGAGCTTATGCCCCCTACTAAGTCTGATAAAACAGGGTTTTTAATTAAACTTTCAAGAGTGTTTCCGTGAGCTGTTGCAATAAGCATAACGCCGCGTTCAGCGATTGTTCTTGCAGCTTGCGCTTCTGCTTCTGTTCCTATTTCGTCAACCACAATTACTTCTGGCGTGTGGTTTTCAACAGCTTCTATCATTATGTCTTTTTGGAATTCAGGCTGTGGAACCTGCATTCTTCTTGCTCTACCTATTGCAGGGTGCGGAGTATCTCCATCTCCTGCTATTTCATTGGATGTATCAACAATGACAACTCTTTTTTGAAGTTCATCTGATACAAGTCTTGATATTTCTCTTAATTTAGTTGTTTTTCCAACGCCCGGTCTTCCCAAGAATAAGATGCTCTTGTTTTGTAAGACAAAATCTTTTATACAAGCGATTGTACCTGTTACTACTCTACCGATTCTACAAGTCAGGCCAACTACTTTGCCTTGTCTATTTTTGATTGCGCTTATTCTGTGAAGCGTTCCCGCTATACCCGAGCGGTTATCGTGCGTAAAGGGCTGTATTCTTGATGTTATATAACATACGTCTTCATCAGTTATATAATCTGCCCCTAAAAATTGGACCTTGCCATCTGCGTGGCGGATTTCCCCTACTCTCCCTATGTCGAGCACCAGCTCTATTGCATCATCCAGTTTGTTTCGATCTATGTGTCTCGTGATCTTTGGTGGTAAAATTTCAAGTAACCTTTCAAGGTCGTTCTGAAATTGAATTTTATCCATATGTCCCTTTCGCTTATGTATTTCACGTGGGGATTTTTACTTGTATCTTCACTTTGTGAAGAGCTTAATAACCTTACTTACATTATAACATTTTTTATAAAAAACATCTCTAAATATCATACTATAAGTGTAGTAATGTTACATATCTTTATAAAAACAATTATGTCTAAAACACATACTATAAAACAGTCTTGGCGATTTTATCTTTTGTTTTTTATCTCGTTTTTAATGATTTTTTGAGCTAAATTTAATTGCGGATCTAGCTTTTCATCATAGTCTAATGTAAAGAAAGGTACATAATAATCAGGTTCAAGTCCCACGTTATGAATGTCTTTCCCGTCAGGTGTATAGTATTTTGCAATTGTTAAGTTCATCCCTGAGTGATTCTGCATAGGTATTATCTGCTGGATTGTGTTTTTGCCGTATGTGGATTCTCCTATTAATAGGGCTTTTTTATGATACCTTAATGCTCCTGAGAAAACCTCTGCAGCGCTTGCAGTACCTCTGTTGACGAGTATAATTATTGGTTTATCTTTGAAAACAGCGGTATTATTTGCGTCAAGATTAAAAGTAATTTGTTCTCTGTATTTTACTGTTACTATATTTCCTTTGTTTATCATCATTTTCAGCATTGCAATTGCGTTGCCGATTGTTCCGCCTCGGTTGCCTCTTAAATCTATGATTAAACCGTTTAAGTTATTTGTTGCCTTGATTGCGGTCAAAAACTCTTCAGGTACTTTATTGCCCATAAAATTTGCAATCTGAATATATCCGATATTATTTTTTAGAGTCTTATAATTTACGTATACTACAGATATATATTCTCTTGTAACATTCTTTTTAAGAATTTTTCCGCTTCTTAAAATTTCAAGTTTGACTATAGTATTTGCGTTGCCGCGCATTGCTTCTACTGCTTTTGATATAATCATTTTAGAAGTATCTTTATCGTCAACTTTTAAAATTATGTCCCCAATTTTTAAACCGGCTTTTTGCGCTGGTCCATTCTGGATAATATTTGCAATGACAATTTTGTCTGCTATTTCTACAATATTTATGCCAATTCCACCGATTGTTGAGTTTAATTGGCTATCTTGAAAAGTATATTCTATGCCTTTTAAGTAAGTTGAAAAAGGATCATCAAGACTTTGAAGCATTGTATTTACTGCTACTTTTAAGTCATCTTCATTTTTAATTTTTCTTATATATTTTGTTTTCCAGCGGTACCAGTCTTGGCCATTCATCTCAGGGTCTATATAGTTTTGTTTTGCATTTCTCCAAGCTGCAACGTAGCACCTGTCAGGTGATATTTCCTGGCTTGTTATAAAAATTTTTGTCCCTTTGTCGATAGGAGTGTGTAGCGCATCAATCGGGAACATATACATAATTATAACTACTGCGGTTATTATACTTAAGCTGATATAATATATTATCTTTTTCAACATACTTATACTTTAATACTTCTCTTGATTTCTAACAATAGTAAATTTTTAATTTCTTTTTGTGTTTATATTTATATATTCTACAATAAAGGTTATAATATTATCTATGGATGAAGATATAAAAGTTGTGGATTTAACAAAACGTTTTGAAACTGATAAGACTTTAAACAAAGCTTCTCAGGTTAAATCTTCTGCTTTGCATTCAAATCCTATTTTTAAACAGTTATTCGCGCTTCACGCTTCGGATAAAAAGCATAAATTTAGTTTAAAAGATTTATTTAGATAATGTTTATACAAAAAAATAATATTTTTATTGATTTGACGAAGAATCAAAAGGCTTCTTTGCTTTCTTATATCAAAAACTTCGTAAAAAAGCATGAAGAAAAATCTGTTGATGAGATATTAGAGCTTTATGTTGAAGAAGAGACTTACTATTCTGATGTCGGCAACCCTCATTTTGAGTGGATTATCGACCTTTTTGAAAAAGATACTTTTCTAAAAGAGCTTAAATACCTAATAAAACAGCATAAAGATATTCTTAATCAAAAAGAAAAGCAAAAACCTTTTTTGGAAAAGCAAAAAAAATTTTTAAAGGAAGAAAGACAAAAAGCTCAAGCCTTCAAAATGTCAAGGGAAAAACCTACTAAAAAACAGCTTTCATACTACAAAAGTCTTTGCGAAAAGTATAAACTCGCAAAAGCAGAAACCGAAAACTTATCAAAGCTCGATTTAAAAAATTTAATTGCTAAAATAATTGAAGATAACGAATCAAAAGTTTTTAAATGTTTAGAAGAGATTTAACAAAAAAATATATAGAGAAAGGGTTTTCTCAAGCGGATGCGGTAGCTGAAGTTGATTTTGCCCTCGAAATCATTGCAGGGCTTACTCAAAATGATATTTTGCTTGGCAAAGAGCCTCAAGAAGTTCAAAAAGTTGAGATAGTTAATTGCATTGAACAAAGGCTCTCAACGGGCGCTCCTATACAACAAATATTAGGTAAGGCGTTTTTTATGGGGGATGTTTTTGAGGTTACAGAAGATACTCTTATTCCTCGTCCCGAAACAGAAATCCTTGTGAGAGAGGCTATTAATCTCATAAAAGAAAACAATTTTATAAATGTACTTGATATAGGGACAGGTTCTGGTTGTATCGCCATTGAAATCGCCAAAAACGTACCAGATGCTGAGGTTATATCTGTTGATATTTCTCAAAATGCTATTAAAATTGCGGAAAAAAACGCTTGTAATATTGAGGTTTTAGGCAGAGTCAGCTTTTTAGAGTCTGATGTTTTTTCAAAGATTAATGAAAAGTTCGATTTAATAATTTCAAACCCTCCTTATATTCCCCTATCTGAGAAAGTAAATTTGCAACCGGAAGTGCGCGATTTTGAGCCTCATTCAGCTCTTTTTACAGAAGACAAAGAAGGCATTAGTTTTTACAAAAAAATAATTGAAAAGTCTTCTAAATATTTAAATGAAAACGGTTATATTGCCTTTGAGCTCGGTATAAATCAGGCTGATATTGTCAAAGATTTATTTATAAAAAATAACTTTCATGAGGTTAAAATTATTAAGGACCTAGACAACATAGAACGGGTTATTTTGGCCAAATTTAATATTTCTTAATAAAAATATAATTTCTAGTGCCACAATGGTTTGTAGTATAAAAATAGTAATAATTATCAATTACTCTTAAAACACTATTTACAAAAGGAAAAAATGTGTTATTATAGTTTTGTTGGAAAACAAAATTAAAAGTTGAGATAGAAAAAGAAAGAGGTTAATTATGGCAAAGTTTGTATGTTCTGTGTGTGGATACGTTCATGAGGGTGATACTCCTCCTGAAAAATGTCCTTTGTGCGGAGCTAGTGCAGATAAATTCATAAAACAAGAAGCATCAGCAGATACAAAAGGCTGGGCTGATGAGCATAGAATCGGTGTTGCAAAAGGTGTTGACGCTGAAGTTCTTCAAGGTTTGAAAGATCACTTTGTTGGTGAATGTACCGAAGTAGGTATGTATCTTGCAATGTCAAGACAAGCTGACAGAGAAGGTTATCCTGAAGTTGCTGAAGCATATAAAAGAATTGCTTTTGAAGAAGCTGAACACGCTGCAAAATTTGCAGAACTTTTAGGTGAAGTTGTTACAGATTCAACTAAAAAGAACTTGGAAATGAGAGCAGAGGCTGAAGCTGGCGCTTGCGAAGCAAAATTAAATATTGCAAAAAGAGCAAAAGCGCTAAACTATGACGCAATCCATGACACAGTTCATGAAATGTGCAAAGACGAAGCTCGCCACGGTTCAGCATTTAAAGGATTATTAAATCGTTATTTTAATTAACTACTCAACTTGGGAGTAACGGCAGTCAGGTCCCTCCCCGACTGCCTTTTTTATTGCTTATTTTTACCCTGCGTAAATGTAGGTTTTGCCTGCAGCTGAAATATTTTGTGCAAAATTTTCTGCCGTAAGAAGCGATGAGTCAATAAAATTTTGCGTGACGCCTTCTCCTATATCAGGAATAAGTTTTCTCAAGTATTTTTCTGCAAATTTCGATTCTGTAATTCTTGCATCCATTTCTGTTATATCAAGTGTATAGTTGTCTTGGGTCGGGTCAGTGTCTGCAAGAAAACAGTATAAGAAATCATTTCCTGAGTATTCCAGAATTTGATTGTTATCGTATTCCATTTGGAAAGTTTGTACGGTGTCTTTTTGAGGTTTGAATTTTCTCAGGAATTCATTATCTTCTTTAATCTTATTGAGTGCGTCTTCATCACTCATAGCTCTTAATAGTGGGAATGTCTCTCTATATATTTTCAATATTGTTTTATATGCGTCAGGCGAAGAAAGTGCAATTTGGAATTGTGCTGCATGGGCAAGCTCGTGTGCAATAGTTAAGATGATATTTGCTTCTCTTTCTTGTCTTGTCGCATATCTGGTACCTTCTTTTAAGTCAGCATTAGAATTTTTTGTCATAACGGTATAGTAAATCCCGTTTGAAGAATGGAGCATTTCCCCTTGATCGCATGACGTAACGTTATTGTTCCATTTTTTGCCACACAAGTTTATTATCACAGAGTTGTCGATTGGTTCGTAACTTCCTGAATTTATTTTTTCTTTGTTGAATACCAAAGTTGGTTTCACCAAGTCTAAATTAAATTCTTGCTTGGCTAACTGTTTCATTCTATCGTACGTTACGTTGTATAGCTTTGTTATTCGCCTTTTTAAGCGTTCTTCTCTTATTTGGTTTACTGTTTTTTTTGAAGATTGCTGGGCTTTTCCGCAGAAACTTGATTTAAAAGAGTCTTTAGGGGCGGAAAAATTGCCATCAAAAGAAGACAAGCCATTTTTGTTGTTAGAGTTGATTAATGGTGATTGTCGATTATTACTTGTTGAATAAAATATGTTGGGGGTATATGTTATTGTTGAAATTTTCATACTATTCTCTGAAAGCATGAAATATCAAAGATAAAAATATTTGCGCATGTTAACAAAAGTTTTCCATGATATTGACTTGAAAAATTTATTTAGTAGTATATAAGTACGCAAGGGCGTTTAGCTCAGTTGGTAGAGCGCCTCCCTTACAAGGAGGATGTCGGGAGTTCGAGCCTCTCAACGCCCACCATAAAAGACCAGATAACATTTGTTAACTGGTCTTTTATTTTGCAATGTTTTAGACGAGAACTCCACAAAACGGAGTTTTGTAATAAGTTCGAGCGTGAACGAGCAGAGGCTGGAGGGCGGAAGTGATGAACTTTCGACCGTAACGCCGTTTATCGCGAGTGAGCAAGACAGCCTCTCAACGCCCACCATTAATATAAGGGGGTTTTAACCCTCTTTTTTAATGCTCTTTTCTATTTGACATCTCTTTAAAAATTTCTAAAAGTCATGAATCAAAATTTTAAACAAATAGCAGAACTCGGACAAAGTCCTAGAAACTCTGTTGTGTTTTTTATTGCATCAGGTGCTGAGTTTCTTTCTATTATTGAAAAACCTATTTTTTCAAAGAAATCTTTAGCGGTTGTCGTTAGTAAATAAAGTTCTTTAATTCCTTTAGTTTTGGTATATTCTATTAACTTGCTGCAAATTTGTTTGCCGTAACCTTTGTTTCTATTGTCTTCTTTTACGACCATAGAGCGCAACAAAGCTATATTATCAAACTTTTCTAGCCCAACAATACCAACAAATATCGAATTATCGTAAGCTAAGAAAAAGTCTTTGTTTTCGGTTTTAATATCTTGGTACGGCAAATTGTTTTGCTTTAGCAGTTCAATTATTAAATCTAAATCTTTAGCTTTCGCTTTAATTAAATTTACTGTCATTAGCTTTCCTTGTAAAATTTATCTTTAAACCATAGCGATAGGTTTACAAGGCTTATTAGTACAGGTACTTCGACTAGCGGCCCTATAACAGTAGCAAATGCTACACCTGAGCCAATGCCAAACACAGCAACAGCAACAGCTATAGCAAGTTCAAAGTCATTACTTGCCGATGTAAAAGACAATGAAACACTTTTAGGATAGTCAGCACCAATTTTCTTAGCCAAGAAAAAGCTGAGTAAAAACATAAATACAAAATAGCATAGAAGCGGAAGTGCAACTCTAACGACGTCCATAGGGATTTGAACTATCAAATTACCTTTTAAACTAAACATTACAACGATTGTAAACAGCAAAGCGATAAAAGTCATAGGAGATATTTTAGGTAAGAACTTTGTTTTGTACCACTCTTCACCTTTTGCTTTTATCAAGGTATATCTTGAAATAAAACCTGCTGTAAACGGAATACCTAGATATATAGCTACTGTTTGTGCAATTACAAGTGGATTTACATTCACCACTGCACCATCCAGCCCAAAGAATTTAGGCAAAATAGTAACAAATATCCAAGCATACACGCTGTAAAAAAGTAGCTGAAAAATACTGTTTAAGGCAACCAAACCTGCGACATATTCGGGATCACCTTCTGCTAATGTATTCCAAACTACAACCATTGCAATACAACGAGCAACCCCAACTAAAATTAAGCCTGTCATATATTCAGGGAAGTTGTGTAAGAATAGTATTGCTAAAAGAAACATAACTACAGGACCTAAAATCCAGTTCAAAAATAAAGAAAGACCAATAATTTTTTTATTTTCAAATATCTTATGCAGGCTCTCGTATTTTACTTTTGCAAGTGGAGGGTACATCATCAAAATTAAGCCTATTGCTATCGGAATATTTGTTGTACCTACTTGAAACTTGTTTATAAAACCCTGTGTGGAGGGGAAAAAGTAACCCATTGCAACACCAAGGAGCATAGCTGCAAATATCCAAACTGTAAGGTATTTATCAATAAAACTTAGTCTGCTTGAAATTTTATCCATGAATTAATCCTTATAAAAGTAACTTAATTGAAATTATACAACTATTTGGCAATTTTGCCAAATAGATTATTAAGGCTATTTATCTGAATTGAAAGATTCCAAACAAGAGAACATATCTGTAAGGCAAGGGCATACAAGTTTGTAAAAAACATTTAGACCGCGTTTTTGGTCTTCCACAAGTCCTGCGTTTTTCATAACTAATAAATGTTTTGAAATTGTAGATATATCGACACCGACTTGTTCGACAATTTCACAAACACATTTTTCGCCATCTGCTAAAAAGTCAACAATGAAAAGCCTTGTCGGATGTGCAAGAGCTTTCATTATTTCTGAATGTTTTTTATACTTTTTTTGAATATCGTTTTTCATATTCTTCATTATCTCATAGTTAGTTAGAAAATCATCTTTGTAAATTATTCTATTAAATATCTATTTGGCTAATTTGCCAAATAGATAAATTTATGTCTTACTATAATTATATAAATTTGGGAGAAACACTATGCTTGATTTTTTACAAAAAGTTCCAAAGTTTTTGTTTTTTACCGGTAAAGGCGGGGTAGGAAAAACATCAATGGCATGCTCCACTGCTGTTGGACTTGCCGAAATGGGTAAAAACATTCTTTTAATCAGTACAGACCCTGCTTCTAACCTTGATGAAGTTTTGGAAACTAAGTTAAACTCAACTCCTACTCAAGTTAACGGAGTAAAAGGTCTTTATGCAATGAATATTAACCCTATTGAAGCTGCGTCTGAATACAGAGAAAGAATGGTGGGGCCATATAGAGGTATTTTGCCTGATGCAACCATAAAGCAAATGGAGGAACAACTATCCGGTGCTTGCACCGTTGAAATTGCAGGATTTAGTGAGTTTTCTAAATTTGTTGGTGATGAAAGCGTTGTAAAAGATTATGACCATGTTGTTTTAGATACAGCTCCGACAGGACATACACTAAGATTGTTAAACCTACCTTCTGCTTGGAATGACTTTATTGAAAGCAACAAAACCGGAAGTTCTTGTCTGGGCCCAGTATCTGGATTGTCAGAGCAGAAGATACTTTTTGAAAATGTTGTAGAGGCTTTAAAAAACCCTGAAAGAACTTTGCTTGTATTAGTTTCAAGAGCAGAGTCAATGAGCTTTAATGAAGCTAACAGAGCAAGTTTAGAGCTTAGAGAATTAGGATTAAGCAATCAGCATTTAATTATTAACGGATTATTTACAACTACTTCTGAAGATGAAGTGGCATGTGCATTTGCCGAAAAATCAGGTATAGCAATTAAAAATATGCCCCAAGAATTGAAAGTGCTCCCAACAACAGAGGTATTGTTTAGACCTGCTGGCGTTATGGGGCTTGAAGGCTTAAAAGACGTATGCTGTAGGCAATATACACCTAATATAGATGTTAATATAGATGATTTAAAAACAAAATCAAAAGAAACATTTAAAAAACTTATACCATGGACTGATTTGCTCAATCAACTAGAATCTGATGGTAATGGTGTAATAATGACGATGGGTAAAGGCGGAGTTGGTAAAACTTCAATGGCTGCTATGATTGCAACACAACTGGCAAAAAAAGGTCATGCTGTTTTACTTTCAACTACTGACCCTGCTGCTCATTTAACACAAGCCATTAAAGAAGATATTCCAAATCTACAAATAGAGCGAATTGACCCTAAAGTTGTTACTGAAACTTACGTCTGTTCTGTTATTAATAAGAATGCAGGTAAATTGTCGTTAGAAGATATGGCTTTATTAGAAGAAGAACTTCGTTCACCTTGTATTGAGGAAATAGCAGTATTTCAAGCATTTGCAAAAACAGTTGCAAAAGGCGAAAATCAGTTTATTGTATTAGATACAGCGCCAACAGGACATACTTTGCTTTTACTCGACTCAACAGAGGCTTACCATAGAGAAGTGGCAAAATCGGCTGATGACCTACCAAGTGAAGTTAAAGAACTATTACCAAGAATCAGAGACGCTAAGTTTACAAAAGTCTTGATAGTTGCACTTCCTGAAGCAACTCCTGCACACGAAGCAAAAGCATTGCAGGAAGATTTAAGAAGAGCTAATATCGAGCCTTATGGTTGGATTATTAATAGAAGTTTTGCTGTATCAAATTCTAATGACCCTATACTTATTTCAAAAGGCCTTCACGAGCTTAAATATATCGAAGAAATCACAAATCAGCTATCAAAAAGAACTGTGTTATCGCCGTGGGTTTCTGATGAGTTAATAGGGACAGAGAAATTAGAAAAATTAATGAATGTAGAAATAATATAGTGAGGATTAGAAAATGTTAAAATTAGAAGTTTTTGACCCACCAATGTGTTGTGCAACAGGTATTTGCGGAAATAATGTTGACCCTAAGTTAGTAACCTTTGCATCTGATTTAGAGTGGTTAAAAAAGCAAGGTGTTGATGTTGTAAGGCACGGGCTTTCATTTGAGCCCAATGAATTTGTTAAAAATGAAGCCGTCAAAACTACTTTGCAAACAGACGGCAACGATTGTTTACCGATAATCTATGTTGAAAATAAAATTGTGTCAAAAGCTTGTTATCCATCAAGACAGAAACTTGCTGAGATATGCAATATAGAGTATAAAGAGGATGCTTGCTGTTGCAGCTCTGAATGTGATTGCCAAAGTGCAGATAAAGCAACTGAGGAAGATACTTGTTGCTGTGGTCCTGAATGTGATTGTCATCAATCAACTTTAAGCAACAATGCTAAAAAGATATTATTTATCCTTGTGGTGCTTGCTATGCTTGCTATTATAGGGATAAAAATAGCACCTAAGGCACATTCTGCGGAGGTATATCCTGTTGTAAGTTCTTACAGTCAGGTTAAATCAAGTCAGGAAGTTGCTTTTGTTTATGTTCCTTCAAAAAATGGCGAAATGAGTAATAAGGTTCAATCTGCTATTCAATCAGCTAAAAAAACTTTAGAGGCTAAAAATATTAAAGTTGACTTATTTACTCTTGATACATCATCTGCTGATTATTCAGCACAAACAAAAACACCCGCTGTAACTGTAATTTATAAAGGAAAGAGCAAAAACACAGTTTCAGGTAATATAAATGCGACTAGACTTTTACAAGCTTATATGACAGCAAAACTTGCAGGTAACTGCGGCGCAGGTTGCCCCTGCCATAAAAAATAAATTTAAAACAAGGAGATTGCTATGTTGCAACAAATTATGGATAAATTACAAATTGTTTCTACACAACCTATTGGTCTTTTATTTGCATTTTTACTTGGAATTGTGAGCGCTGTAGCAAGTACTTGCTGCACACTTCCTGCATTGGGACTTGTAGCTGGATATTCAGGAACTAAAACGGAAAAAACAAGCAAAGATCTTGTTAAATCCGCCCTGTTGTTTATGTTGGGAACAGTTGTATCACTAATGATTATAGGTGCTGTTTCAGGATTTGTAGGACAAGTTGCACAAACTGCATTAGGCAAATATTGGAAAATATTTGCAGGTGTAATTGCCGTCATACTTGGCTTAGCAACCTTAAAATTACTGCCTTTTAATATTTCTTTCGGCACATTTAATATGAATAAATTTGAAACAAGTAAAATTGGTGCCATTGTGACAGGGTTCATACTTGGCGGGATTGTTGCTGCAAGTTCACTGCCTTGCAACCCAGGAATTTTTATTGTTATGGGGGCTGCCATTCTTCAAGGGGCGGTAGTATGGGCTATGCTTTTATTAGGAAGTTACGCAATTGGTTTTTCACTTCCATTGGGCGCTCTAATTCTTGGAATATCTCTCGGAGGTTTAACGCTTGCTTCTAAAGGAATGGATAAAATCTTCCGTTGGGTAGCAGGAGGCATTTTGGTTGTAATAGGATTTTATTTCTTATTTTCTCTGTAAAAATCTTAAAATAATCAAAGAATTTAACGGATGAACAAATGTTTTTTTGTTTGACAGCTCTTAGAATATTTTCAATCTTTGTATAATTCTTTTGGAATCGCATATAAGACAGTTTCAGAAGTTGTTCTTGTGTAATGTCCGAGTCTGAAAATGTAATCCTTTAGCATTTCATCTAATATTAAGGGTATGTTTAGGAAGTGTTCACAAGAGTGATAGATAGAAATGGCCATTTGTGGGCGGTCTCTTAAAATTGTATTTTTCGCGCCTTCGATGACTTTTATCTCGGAATTTTCAACATCTAACTTTATAAAATCTACCTTCTTTATTTGTTTGTCCTTTACAAATTTATCAATGAAAGTTGTTTCAATTTTTACAATATCACCCACATCGTCAACATAATAAGGTTCCGCCTGACATATGCCTGATGCTGCTCTATTCCTTGCTACATCTTTAAATTCAAGAATTTCTTCTTTGTCCCAAAGTCCCTTTTTTACAATTTCTACTTCAGGATAATTTTCAATAAGTTGCGCCGTAAGGTTATATTTTGAAGGTTCTTTATCAAAATAACTGTCTAACATTTTGACGTCATCATAATTAGGCTCAAAAGCATAGACTTTTTCGATATTTTTAAATTCAACACAGAAAAAGAGCGAGTGCAAAGCATTAAACGCTCCACCATCAATGACAACTTTTATTGCGTCTTTATTGATATGTTCAAAATATTGTTCAAGAGGTACATTATCGCCAATACGTTCTTTATAGGAATTAAACTTGTCCTCAATTATTCTTTGGTTTTTTTGCTTGTTTCCTATTCCGAAACGTTTTTCCCCCAGTAATTGATATAATTTTTTATCGGAAGAATACTTAAAAATAGCCTTAGTCCTATTTATTTTTTCCGCTTTGATTGCATCTAGAATTTCTTTTGACGGCATTTTAATTATATTTTCCTGTTCAATACCCAAAGCTCTTAAAATCAAGTTCATATCATTTCTATGTGCATTTGAAGAAATAATAATTTTATCGTATTTATTTTTGTAATTTTTAAGTTCAAAAGGAGATATTATATTCAATCCTGCAAGATGTCCTTTTTTGTTGGTATCAATAAAACAAACAACCTCAACATCTTCTCTTTGTTTTGCAAGCTCATTTTTTATGGCTTCCCCTATTTCTCCAAGTCCGTAGATGCAGACTTTTTGATTTTTGTTTATCTGGTCAAAAATTTCTTTATATGGATTTTTTTTAAACATAATTCTCTCTTTTACAAGCCAAATATTATCGATTAACCTTTGTATAATTCCTTTGGAATAGCATATAAAACGCTTTCACAATGATTTTTCGTATAATGTCCAAACCTGAAAACATAATCCGCTAACATTTCTTGCATCATCAAAGGTATTTTAAAGAAGTGCTCGCTGGAATGAT
This sequence comes from Cyanobacteria bacterium OH_CDB_20, assembly GCA_023415935.1. Taxonomy (GTDB): domain Bacteria; phylum Cyanobacteriota; class Vampirovibrionia; order Gastranaerophilales; family Gastranaerophilaceae; genus JAEZIX01. The sequence goes on from JAEZIX010000037.1 coordinate 18,126, forward strand.
AGATGGAAATTGCCATCTGTGGGCGATCTTTTAAGATTGTATTTTTAGCACCTTCAATAACTTTGATTTCAGAATTTTCAACATCAAGTTTTATAAAATCCACTTTGTTTATATTTTTGTCTTGAACCAATTTATCAATAGAGGTTGTTTTGATTTTTACAACATCACCCACATCATCAACATAATAAGGTTCTGCCTGACAGATGCCAGAGGCTGCTCTGTTTCTTGCTACATCTTTAAATTCAAGAACTTCTTCTTTGCTCCAAAGACCTTTTTCAATCATTTCTATTTTGGGATTGTTCTCAATAAGGGTTGCCATAACATTTGATTTCGAAGGTTTGTCAAAAGCGCTGCTCAACATTTTAAAGTCTTTGTAATTAGGTTCAAATGCGTAAATTTTCTCAATATTTTTAAATTCAATAGAAAAAAGCAATGAGTGTAAGCCGTTGAAGGAACCGCCATCTATAGCAACCTTCACCGCATCTTTATTCACATGTTCAAAATATTGCTCAACCGGTACATTTTCGCCGATTAATTCTTTAAATTTGGCAAAATGCTTTGCTGTTTTTTCAAGATGCTCATTTTTTGAACCAACTTTTAGCCATAACTTGCCGACAGTTTGGTATAAGTCTTTTTCATAGGTATCATTAAAAATAGCTTTTGATTTATCGATTTTTTTCATTTTTACAGAATTAAGAATGTCATCAAGCGGTACTTTAATTATCTTTTCCTGTTCAATACCTAATGCCCTGAGCACCAGATACATATCATTTCTGTGCGTATTTGAAGAAATAATAATTTTATCATATTTACTTGAACAATCTTTGAGTTCAAAAGGAGATATTATATTTAATCCCGCGAATTCTCCTTTTTTGTTGGTATCAATGAAGAAAACAACTTCGACATCTTTCCGTTGTTTTAAAATCTCATCTTTTATAGCTTTACCTATTTCTCCAAGCCCATAGATACAAACTCTTTCATTTTTCTTTATTTTGCCGAATATTTCACAATATGCATTCTTCTCAAACATGGATAATCTCTCAATACTACAACCCAAAGTATATCATAAATTAAAATTAAATTAACACCTTCGCTAACGCATTAAAAACGGTTTTAGATATAGAGCATAATCTTTTTTTGCTTTATTAAGATAGTTGTCTAAACTAAACATCGTAGATAACATTTCATTTTACATTCTTAAGGCATTCTTATGAACGAATCATAATTACCGCTGGTATTAGGGGTAAGATTAGTTTGAGTTGTAACATTGGTAAAAACAGGTCTTGAATCACAAACTATTTTACCCATATTATTTACATACAACCCTATTCCTGCGTTATTAATAGCTAACGCTCCATTAGTCACAGTTATCAATGCCCCCGTTCTCGCGGACAATGCTGTTCCGGTTGTTGTTATAGATGTCCCAACCCCGGCATCTTTAACTGCATTTATAGCTAACCGCCCGCCGGCATAAATAGCAATACAATCACTAGATGCTGCTCCTGTAATATTAGACATAGTAATAAGGATGCCCCCACCATAAGAACAATTTACTGTAACTCCAGTACTATTAGTTACATCAACATAACTCAATTGAATTTGAGAACCTACACCATAGCTATATATGAAATTATTAATATTGCCTTGAAGCGTAATGTTGTTGAATATTACATTAATTAAACTTCCAGAACTTACTGCATTTTCGCTGGAATTTACTATGAAATAAGAGTTTGGCTTATTTATAGTTACAGTTCTGTTTATACCTTGAATCCGAATAACATTAAAACCCGATATGTCACTAAACTTTGTCGTAACATTACTTGTAACATTCTGAGTTATATTCAAAATAACATTGCTCCCTGATTTTGTTTTCAACCAATCTATCGCATCGTCAAAAGCCATGTCATCAGGTATATTTATTGTATAATTTGGTGGTAGAGGCATCACGGAAGCTACCGCACCACTTGTTATTAGGTTTGAACTATTTTCTGTCGGAATAGTATCAGTTGGAGGTGGATTGTTTGGCGAATAAACTCTTTGTTTGCCAAGTCCCTCGCTGCAATCATATAAAGCAATTTGTGCTGAACCGCCAAGTTCTGCTACCGTTCTGTGTTCTGAACCATCAAAAATATCAATATCTCCATTAACAGAAATACCTGTCTTATCGCCTAATTGATTTTGCATAATCTCTCTCCTTTTATCAGTAACCTGTGTTTGTATGAATATCTACAATCTCAAAATACTCCCAAATTGTTTGATGGTCAATTTCCTGAATTTATGTTAACCTTGACTAGGAAATTCGGAATTTTCTGGGGGTAGAAATGAAAGAAGCAGAGCTACTTGAATATTTAAAAAAAAATGATTTTGATAAAAAATACCAAAAACTTGTTAAAAAATTAAAAGATAAAAAAGTCATTGTATATGGAACAGGTTTAATGTTTCAAGTAATAAAAAAGAATTATGATTTAGGTGCTTTTAATATTATAGGAATTTCTGATATGAAATATCCTCTTGAAGAGGAAGGTCTTATTGAAGAAGGCTACAAAAAAATCCCAAGAGAAAAAATAGCTGAATATGAACCCGATATTGTATTAGTTGCTGCACAAAATTATTTTCCAATAATTGAAAATTTTGTTTTGCAACTTTTTAAAGATACAAAAATATTATTTATACCTTTTGTTAGTGCTGATTTTCGGGAATTATTATTTAAGATTTGGGGATAAAAATGCAACAAAATTATATGAATATTGCTCTTTGTGCTGATGTTAATTATTCCAAAACCCTTGCTACGGCGATAAGCTCAATTCTTTTAAATGCAGATAAAGCAGATTATTTTAATTTTTTTATTTTAGACGGTGGGCTTTTAGAAATTGATAAGGAAAATCTAAAACGACTCAAGAGAATTAAAGATTTCAACATAGAATTTATCGATATTGACAAAAAAGAGTTCGAAAATTATCCTACAATCCATCACTGGCTTAGTATAGCTATGTATTACAGGTTTAAATTACCAAGTCTATTTAAAAATCTCAACAAGTTATTGTACATAGATTGTGATTTAATCGTTAGAAAAAGTCTTAGAGCTTTATATGGGCAAGAGCTAGAAGATTTTTATGCAGGAGTTGTTGAAGATATTAACTTTAAACTGGGGACCTTAAAAGAACCGGATCTGGCACAAAAAATGAAAAACCGATTAGGCGTAGAGAAGTATTTTAACTCAGGCGTAATGCTTTTAAATTTAGAAAAAATGAGAAATGATAACATTGAAGCTAAATGTTTTAATTTCATAAATGAATACCCTGAAAAAATTCTTTTCCCTGACCAATGTACTTTGAATGCGGTATTTAAAAACAATGTAAAATTTTTAGATGATATATTCAATTTTCAATTTCATGACCAAAGACAGAAAAACTATGCTGTTCATCAGGAATTCTACAAAAAATCAAAGTCCAGAATCGTTATCTTGCACTATACTGGACCCAAAAAACCATGGAGAGATTTTTTTAACGATGAAATAAACCGCGAATATGATTCATACTTTAGAAAAACCCCTTATGCATATAGGCTTGAGGATTATTTTTACTGTGTTAGAAAGTGGAACAGGCTAAATCTCTTTCATAAATTAAAACAAACTTTGTGGCTTATATTGTCTTATTTACCTGAAAAAATCGGTATTTCCTTTGAAAAAAAATTAATGGAGTCCCTGGTTTCTGACCCTAACAAAAATGATATTATTGAGGCAAATTATAGGAACGTTCTTAGGAACATAAAACTAAAAATAAAAAGAAAAGAAAAAATAAAAGTCGGATTTTGGGTTTTGACAAATTCGACATGGGCATATCAATCTTTGTATGATGAAATGCAAAAAAGTAAAATTTTCCGGCCTATAGTTTTTTTGCCGAGATTTGTTCCAAGTCCTAGAATAGATGAGTCTGAAGCGAATAAAATCTTGGATGAAAATATAGAGTTTTTTAAGTCAAAAAACATCGATTACCAAGTTGTTTATGATGCTAAACACGATAAATATATTGACTTGCATGACTTTGAACCTGATATCGTTTTTTATCAGCAACCTTATGGAATGCATAAGAGCCATAATATTCCTGTAGTGAGTGCCTTTGCTCTTTGTGCTTGTGTTTCTTATTGCTTTTATGTTCTTGACTATCATTTTAGCTATTTAGATAATTTTCACAAATTACTTTGGAAAAATTTTGTTGAATGTGATGAGTACAAGGAAAAATATAAACGAAGAAACGGGGCAAATAACTGTGTGTCAACAGGTTATCTAAGACTTGATGATTTTAGGAAATTTGATAATTTTAAAAAAGATTCTCAAAAACTTGTTATTTATGCACCTCATCACTCAGTCAATTCTTCACATTTATGTGGAACTTTTGCAGAAAATGCCTATTTTATTTTGGATCTGATAAAAAAACACAAAGATATTCAATGGGTGTTTAAGCCCCATCCAATGCTTTATTATACAGCTATACAAAACGGAGTCATGACAAAAGAAGAGATAGACAATTATTTCAAACAATGGGAAGAGCTTGAAAATGCCAGTGTTTACACAAAAGGCGATTATTATGAATTGTTTATGCAATCAGACTTGATGATTACCGATAGTTTAACTTTTTTAGTAGAATATTTGATAACCCAAAAACCGTTAATTCGTCCTATCTCAAAGTGTGAATTTATACCTTTTACTAAATTAGCTAAAAAGCTTATAAAAAATTACTATAATACTCATAGTAACGAAGAGCTATTAGAAACATTTTCCCGAGTGCTATTAGATCAAGATGACTATCTTGCTCCAAAACGCTTAAAGTCTCTTAAATCTTTAGAATTGGATAAAAATAAAACCATAGCTTCTAAAATAATAAATTACCTGAAAAAGGAAATAAAGATATTATGAATATACCTAAAATAAGTATTATAACGCCTGTCTATAATATGTCTAAATATCTGCAACAATGTCTTGATAGTGTTCTTTCTCAATCATTGAAAGATATTGAGCTCATTTGTGTAAACGATGGCTCTACTGATAATTCATTAGAAATCCTTAACAGCTATGCAAAAAAAGATTCTAGAATTATTGTAATGAATAAAAAAAATGAAGGCCAAGGTGTAGCAAGGAATAAGGCTTTAAAGGTTGCAAAAGGCGAATATATATTATTTCTAGACCCTGATGATTGGCTTGAGGGCGCTGCATTAGAAAAAATGTATACAAAAATTACAAACGATGACAGTGATATCCTTGTTTTTAATGTTTACAAATACTGTGATTACAAGGAAAAAGACTTTATTAAATACAATTATGTAAATCCTTATTATGTAAAATTCAAGGATCAAGTTTTTTCCCCAAAGGAAGCTAAAGACATACTTTTTGCAATTAATGCTTTACCTTTTAAGCTATACAAGCACTCAAAGCTCAAAGAATGGAGGTTCAAATTCTCCAATCACAGATATATTGAAGACCATCTTGCTTACTTCATAGCATTTTCAAATGCTGATAGGATAAGTGTTTTAAATGAATCTTTACTTAACTATCGTCAACATAAAAAATCGACTACAGAAAATGCTTCGAAAAAAAATATTTTAGATATCTTTGAAATTACATATATGTGCGAAAATGCTTTATATAAATCAAAATATGGCAAGGAATTAATTCCATCTTTTATTGACAATAGAGTTGGCGCTATCTGGTTTTATCATTTTAAAACATCCTGGTTAACAAGATTAATTTATTACCGACAATTTAGAAAGTTTTTAGAATATATCAGAGAAAAATACGGCGAAAACCTAATAAATGAGGGGAGCTACTCCTTCAAAAGGCAATTGATTATAAAGCATAAGAGTTATTTGCTGTTTTATCTTGAACATGGCATTACCCTAACAAAAATACTATTAAAGGCTTACTTCTTTGCTTGAGTTATTGCTTTAAGCATCAGTGCACAAGATATCCTAAGATATTGGCTTAAAAGTGTATAAATAACTATAATAAGATTTGTATCATAATCCTTGTATAATACGAGATTTGGATATAAAAAAGAGTTACAATAATATTAGTTAAAATACAGTTCAATTTTATCATCGCTGTTTATTTATTTAGGGATATAATATTATGAATAAATTTTTAACTTTAGGGTTGCCTGTTCTTGTGTTTGTAGGATTTTATGCCTATTTTAAGCACAGCGATTCCTTTTCCGCTTTAAGTCTTATCATAATTTCTGGTGGAGTTTTGTCTATGATCTATACACTAATTCAAGATTCTGATAAGAGAACTAAAAATAATTTTTTCTTTTAAAACAAGTACAAAAACAAACACGTCAAATTAAAAAAGAAGGCTTAATATAATAGCCTTCTTTTTGTTCTAATAACTTATAATATTTTATTTGGTTTCATCTACTTCTGCCTGTTGTTCAAGTCTTGCAATTTGCTCTGCAATTTTTCTTTTTTTGGATCCTATAAATAAAGAACTGTTTAAATTTGAACTAAGCAGTTGTAGTGCTTTACGTATGTTGATATTGTTTTTACCAGGGTTGTTTTCGAATAGTTTTATTGTTTCTTCAATTATTCTTTGCTTGTTAAAAGTGTCAATAGTCTCAGTTACCATATAAGTTTCTTCTCTAAAGTTATTGTATTCACCACCTTTGTCTGTTTTTTCGTAATCGCCTTTTAACGTTGGATGTTGATTTATGAATCTCATCATTGTTGATATTGTTCTTTGCATATTTCTGTAATCAGGAGCTATTAGAACAGCTTGTAGATAAGACTCTTTTGCGCTTTTTAATGCTGCTTCTACCTGAGACAATTTTGACGATGAAATTGCTTCTTCCAGATAGGTTTCCATAAGCAAAGTGTTGAGTTGAGATAGGTAATTTCTATTGACCTCAGTAACTTCTGATTTCCCTATAATTGATATTGCATCATTTATGTCTTTTCTTTCTTTTGACATATCTGCTATTGCAAAAAGAAGTCGAGGCGAATCGGAATTATTATTTCCGCTTGTTTCTTTGCTTAATTCGTATGCTTTTTTCAGTTTGTCAATCTCAGAGTTTTGAAGGCCTTGTTGCTCTAGGATAGCTAGTTCTGAGCGTGATCCGCTTCCGTAATTACCTTGGATAGCTTCAATTAAATCACCCGAATCATTTGTCACGGTAAATAATTCTATAGGAAGAAGATAATGAACATCTGAAAACTCTTTTTCAATCTGTTTAATAGGAGCTATAAGGCGGCTTATTGGCATTAGTTTTGATGATAATGATTTTATCAATTCTGTTAAAACCGCTGCTCTTTGCTCTAGAGGAAGAGTCTTAAATAAGTCGTTATGGGTAAATTCTATTAGGTTTTCTTCCAGTTCATTAGTTTCATAAGTAATTTGAGGCATTGCTTCCTTGATTTTACCGTTTTCATGTTCGAGCTTTTTCTTCCTTGCACCTGTTAGAGAAATTTGGTCGTCAAAATTCATAAAATCGCTTCTGTCTTGCAATTCTGAACGTATTTGTTGATCAAATTGATACAATCTTCTTTCGCTATTAAAAATTTGTATTGGATCTGCATTATTTTTTCTTCTGATATCAAGAGCTGTTTTGTAGGTTTCTCTTGCTGCTAAATATTGTTGGTTTTCAGCTTGAGTTCTTGCCAACATATCAAGGGCAGGGACTGTTTCAATACTATCTGGGCCGTATGTTTTTTGTAGAATGCCAATAGATAATTCTAGGATAAACTGTGCCTCATTTGTTTCTCTTGAAGATAGACATATAAGGCCTAATATTCTTAGATATTCATTCAATCCATCAAGATCAAGCCCTGCTTTTTCTAGTGTATCAATGCTTCTTTTTATTAATAACTTTCCTTGTTCTGTATTAAAGTCAGAAGTTAAATCTTTGTGTGGCTTGCTTATTCTTTTTTCATTTGCCTGTTTGTTTTCTCTCCACTTGTTGTAACTTAACCTTTTTTCTTGAGTAAGTTCGATTCTATCGGGGGAGATTTTATTAATTAATTTAAGTGGGTCTGCAATGCCCATTTTTAGCAATTCTTTTGTTGTTTCAACGAATTGTTTGCTTTGGATATTTCTTGTTTCGGTGTTTTGCTGAGGCCAGCTTGCACTGCCTATAACTAAGGACGCACCAAGAAGATAAGACTTAAACTCTGGATCAGTCTCTTCCATTCCTATTTCAAACAATTTGCTTGATAATAAGCTGACTCCGACTTGGTGGGAATCTTTTAGTATTGTTTGAGTTTGTTCGTTTGATTCTGCAAATCTGCGTAGAGTATCGCTTGATGTTGTTCCGTTTATTAAATCTGTTAATTCTTTGAGTAAGTTGTTACTCTTATCAAATCCAAACGGCTTGACGATATCTTCAGATGAAATCGACGGTACTTGTTTTTCCCATAGACTTATGAATTCTATAGCTTTCGGATCTTTTGATAATTCACTTATGACATATTTTGATATTTTTTCTCTTTTTTCAGTAGATTCAACCGCCTCATTTAGTATTTCATTTAGTTTTTCTTCTGATATTCCAAGAATATCAGCAGGCAAGTATTCATCAGACAATTTAGCCTTAAACGAGATGTTAGGTTTATAGTATAAAGGGTTATAAGTGGTTATCTTATCGCCTTCATAGTTATTACCGATAGGAGAACTGTTCTTTATCGGGGAATTGATTTTATATGTTGAAATATTACTTTTGATGCCTTCTAATTTCATGTAAACAAACCTTTCTGCTTACCTTAGTACCGATGTGAAATACAAACCACCATCTTTAATGTGGGGAATGATTTTTTGATATATTTTGAAGATTGGGCTTTTCATAAATTCTGCACTTTTTGCGTCATTTTCGAAAAATCTTGGTGATGCCATAACTTGCCTAAGTCCTTTATAGCCCATTTTTTCACTGTGTTTTTGGAGAATTTCAATTATTGTTTGCATATCGTCCTCGCTCAAATTATCAGGATCGATATTTTTGCCCGCATTTTTAAGATTGTTGAATAAAACTTCATCAATTGCGGCTCTGACCATCTGCATTTTTTTTATCGTCATATTATACCATTCTTTTTCATTAGGATTGACATTTTCTCTAAGTTTTAATCTTTCAATCATAATATCAATATCTTTTATGCTGAATCTATTATTCATTTCTTCGGTATAAGCGTGTATTGCAGTTATAAAGTCCCGAGGATTTTCTGTATTGACGTTTCTAGAAAATCTCAAGAAGTGACTTTGCAAGATGCTTTGAGGCAAACTTGCAGGAATTACATCTAAGAAAGAGTCATCTGCCCCTTCAGCGAGGACTTCTGGCGCGTTTCTATTGATTCTGTTTTGGATTGCTTTACCGGTATCTTCGATTATTGCTGAAAGTCTTTGATTTTTATCGCTTATAAAATCTCCCAGCTCTGTAACAAAACCATAATGGCCTGCGACTCTTATATCAAAGTCATAGCATTTTTCAAGCATGATTGTATCAACTTTTTCGTATAAGTGTTGCATTGAAGAGTGAAATCTTGAAACAACTTTTTGAGATTTTTCCTCTTTTGCTGATTCAGGTAAATCTTGAGTAAGTTCTTGAATTTGTTTTTTTGCAGAATCAATAATCGCACTAATTTCAGGAATTAATTTTTCTCTTCTTTCAGCGCATTTATCCACATATATTTGCATTTGTGCAGGAAACTCATCCATCATTCTTGAGAACTGTCCTGTAATCTCAACAAATTGGTTTTCTTCGGCTTCTAAAAGTTTTGAAACAGGAACTCTTTGAAGAGCTTTCGGTGCAACAGTCAAACTTGTGGAAGTGATATGAGGCCTTTCTAAAAAAGGTTCCATTTCTTTTGAGGCTTTTTTTGTTAGTCTTAAAGCCTTTTTGTGTGCGATTTCAAGAACAGCAACAGCTGTATCAATTCTATCGTCAAGGTTTTTTGAAAGGTCTAATAAATATATTGGATTTTTTATTCTATGAACTGCAAAACCACCCGCAATAGCTATTCCGACTCCTAAAGAAGCAATCAAAATATTACGTATTTTTTGTTTTTTTGTTTTGTTTGTTGTTTCTTTTCCTTTTATGAAGGCATCTTCTTTTTGAGGTTGACTAGATATATTTTGTGCAGCAAGGTTTTGCACAGTTCTACCGGTTGTAAAACTGCTGAATACATTGGGTTTTTGGTTAATAGTCTCAACGCCCATTCATGGCACCTGTTGCTTTATTGCAGATCATTGTTATTTTAAACTTTAAATATATTTTTTTTGCTATTTTCATTTGCATTCACAATAGAATTTTTACATTTATTAACCATGCACAAAATAAGCCTTTTGATTGCTGTTCATGTTGTATTGACTTAGTCTTTAATGGTTTTTATAATACGTACGGAAAGAAATTTATGAAAAAATTTTTAAAAATATTTACTATTTATCTTTTAAGTATAGTTCTGTTTTTTGTTGTGGCAGAAGCTTTTCTGTTTTGTTTTTCTTTTTATAAGCAGAAAAAAGTGTTCAAAAAATGGACAGTTCAAAAACAATTTGAAAAATATTTTGAGAAATCAGATTATGAAATTTCTGGTTTTAAATCTGAGAGATTTAGAAAAGATATTGGAACAGATTACAACAAAAAAAGCGTTTTAATATTCGGGTGTTCGCATCTTTTTGGTGCAGGGCTTGAAGATGAACAGACTTTTGGGTATAAGCTTTCCCAAGCGACTAAAAGACCCGTATACAATAGAGCATTTTGGGCCTGGGGACCTCAATATATGCTATACCTGCTCAAAAGCAAAAGATGGATAGAAGACATTAAGCCTCCTGAATATGTAATAACAATGTTTATTCCGGATTATTATCAAAGGCTCTATTTACATCAGGGCTGGCCTTTTGATTCAGGCGTTTATTTGAGATACAAAATTGATAAAAATGATAATTTGAAATTATTGCCGACTTCTCCTTATCCTTGGTATTGGCGATTTTTAACTGTTAAATATCTTCAATATTATCTCGAGAATAAAGAAACGGGAAATAGCAAGTATACAGATAAACTTTATTTAAAAATTATGCTTGAAAGTATTGATACAATTAAAAAAAGATACCCTGGTGCAAAAGTGATTTTACTTTTGTATGAAGGAGGCGCGGTTTCTGAAGAGATAAATCCTTATATAATGAAAAATAGCGATTATTTCAATTCAAAACCTTTTTCGCCTGAGACACTAAAAGAGCTGGAAAAAGCAGGATATATTGTTATTAATATGGAAGAATTTGTAGGACATAGCTTGAAAACAAAAGAATATAAACTCGAAGGGGACCCCACTCATCCGAGCGAAAAAGTTTGGGATGAATTTGTGCCTTTATTAAAAGATAGATTTAGTATGTGAGGCCTTAAAACTGTAACAATTTGTGTCAAACAAAGCTAAAAACCTGTCTTTAATGTAAAATTTTTTCTTCACCTGTTTTAAACGTTATGTAGGTTAAAATAATAGGAAAATTAATATGAACATAACTCCTGTCACTTCTTTTTCAAAAACTGCTTATAAGCCAAATTCTAAAGTCGCTTTTGGCAATGCTCCTGATACAACTAGTCCGACTTATGATGTTTCTAAATTGGAACGCTCTGCTGAGGCTAAATTTGATCCTGAAAAAGGAGTTTTGACAATTCATACAGCTATCAAAAATACTTTTGATTCGGATTCTTGGTACAGCATTAAAGAAGATGGAAGCGGTCAGTATAGCACTTGTTGGCACCCAAAGGTAGCTCAATATGATAAAGGTGCGTTAAAAGATATTTATGAAGAAGCCAAAGCACTTTGTGAAAAAAACAACGGTAAAATTTCTGATGAAGATGCAAAAGTTCTTATGGAAAAAATAAAACAACGTCCTTATTAGTATATAAAAATATAATTATAAGAGGGGTCTTGCCCCTCTTTTTTGATGTTAGTCTTGACACTTAGGTGGATAATAACTATGATTTAATTAATCTTAGGAGGATATATGGCAGATACAAAACAAACAATAAAATGTCCTGCATGCGAAAAGGCTATGCAAAAAATTTTTATGCCTGAAGCAGGCGTTTATATTGATATCTGTCTTGATGGTTGTGGCGGAATATTTTTTGATAATAGAGAATTTGAGCGTTTTGATGATAAGGTTGAAAACATTGATGTAATTATAGATGCGATTGAAGGAAAAATATTTTCTTCTGTTGATTCTGATGTTGTAAGAATTTGCCCTGTATGTCACGCAAAAATGGTGAAGAATTATGTAAGCCAAAAACATAAAACAATGATAGATGAATGCTATTCTTGTGGTGGTAAGTTTCTTGATAACAAAGAGCTTCAGGCAACCAGAGATGAGTATGATTCTGCTATAGAGAAGAAGCAGGATACTGAGGCATTTGTACGTGACACGGTAAGCAAGGCTTGGGAAACCCAAAGTCAGGTTAAAAATGATAGAACAAAAAGACACCCCGTTTTAAAAGAGGTGTTTGATTATATAGTTGCTGCTTCAGATAAAGAGTATTAAAAATACTGATTTTTTCCAATTTTCTATCTATTGTGCATTTTTACCGCTGGTATTTTAGGATTATTTTATTTTAAACTGTTTATGGTATATTCTATTAGAAAATAGAGGATAGTATGAATAAGTTTTTTCAAAATATAATAATAATTCTTTCACTTGTCGTGTTTATTTTTTTCTTTGATAACAAGCCGACTTATTGTGATACATTGAAGTTTGTCCAGTTGTCAGATGTTCACTATACAACCACGAGGGATAACACTTCTTATAAACTTTTAGCATCATCAAAACCTTTATTAGAAGATGCCATAAACCAGATTAATTGTCTTAACGGCCTTGATTTTGTTATGATTACAGGTGATTTGATAGATAATCCCAATGAGCCTGCGTTAAGAGATTCAGTAAGTATTGTGAACAAGCTAAGATACCCTTGGTATTTTGCTTTTGGGAACCATGATACAACTACAAGCGGAAACCTTACTAAGAAAAGATTTGTTGAAGTTTTAAGAGAAACAAATAAATGTTATAAATTTGAAAATGCTTTCTATTCTTTTGAGCCTAAAAGATGCTACAGAGTGATTGTGCTTGACGGCGCTAAGAACAGAGGGATTTCTTCCAATGGAAGAATAACTGAAGAACAGTTAAAATTCTTGGATAATGAGCTTAAAGCGGCAAAGAATAAAAAAGAAGTTGCGCTTATTTTCTTGCATTTTCCGCTTGAAGAACCTTTTCCTTCCACGCACCACCGTATAATCAATGCGTCAGAGATGCAGGCCGTTATTGATAAATATCATTTTCCTATAGCAATTTTTACAGGACATTATCATACAACAAAAATTATAAGAAAAGATAACGTTCTGCACGTTTCAAGTCCTTCTTTAGCAAGCTATCCTAATGCTTTTAGGCTTATAACAGTAAGAAGCGATAGGAACAAAGTTACTTTTACATTTAAATATATGGAAACAAGTTTAAAAGACCTTCAAACCAAAGCGCGTATTATGACTTTAGGAAGTTCGAGCTATTACGGCGAGGAAACAGACAGAGATACAACAGTCACAATAGACAAGTAGCCTAAAATAAAGTAAGATTACACTATTATATCAAGGTTAATTTATTATGCACGATGATAATAACACATTTAAAGTTAGATTTAGAGGAGTAAGAGGCTCTTATGCTGTTCCTAACTCAAGGTTCTTGGGTTATGGGGGCAATACTGCGTGTGTGGAGATAAATGTCGGCGGGCATCTTATAGTGCTTGACGCTGGAACAGGTATTATTTCTCTAGGAAATGACCTTATGGCAAATTATATATCGTCGTCACCTGATCCTGAAAAAAGAACGCCGATAAGCCTAAATATCTTTTTAAGTCATATACATACAGACCATATTCAAGGTTTGAACTTTTTTAATCCGATAAATATCAAGTCTTCTAAAATTAATATCATGGGATATAGTACCGGTTCTGAGCCACTTAAAGAATCTCTTTCAGAACTATTATACGGTAGGTCTTTCCCTTTAAACCTTTCTGATATCAAGGCTAAAGTTACCTTTAATGATTTACATGAAAATGATGTTGTATATTTAAACGAATGTTCAGATGAGCCTGAAATAACAGACCAGTCAACAAAAGCTGATGTTGATTTTTCTGAAAATAAAGTTAAAATTACAGTGATGAAATCAAGTTCTCACCCTCAAAACGGGGTTATGCTCTATAAGGTTGAATATAAAGGCAAATCACTTGTCTATGCTACTGATAAGGAAAATTACATAGGTTCAGACAAAAGACTTGCGCTTTTTGCAAGGGATTGCGACCTCCTTATTCACGACTCCCAATACACAACCCAAGATTACATGTCACCTGTATTTTCAAAACAAGGGTTTGGTCATTCAACCTTTGAGATGGCGGTTGAGCAGGCAAAAATAGCACATGCTAAAAAACTTGCATTTTTCCACCTTGACCCAACTTATGATGATGAAAAACTTGAATGCGTCGAAAAATATTATATTCAAAAAATGGATACAGCTTTTATTGCAAGAGAAGGCCAAGAAATAGTTTTATTATGAAGAAAATTATTTTTGTATTAATGATGTTTTCCGTTGTTTTGCTTAATTCAGGGGCAAAATTTGTAATTGATGCTGTTAAAAACGCCCAACTACACAACAACCTTGGGATTAATTGTTTTAATGAAAACGATTATTATTGCGCTATCAAAGAATTTGAAATAGCAATAAAAATAAACCCAAAAACTCAGACAACTGCTGTTTATTATGCAAATCTCGGCAAAACCTACGACAAAATAGGTTATCCTAAGATGGCTATGGACTGTTACCAAAAGGCTCTTAATATAAACCCTGTAAATCTCGATTATTATATTAAACTTTCTAAAACATTCAAAAAGCAGGGAATATTAGATGCAAGGCTCAAATTCTACAAATCAAGGAAGGATAATCCTTTAAACGATATTATGATTGGGCTTATTTATATTGAAAAAGGTGATATTCCAACAGGTCTTACGGTTTTGGACAATTTTTGCTACAAAGAGCCTGATATTCTCATAACAAAAGGAATTAGAAACTATATAAGCAACAAACTTTATCTTGAAAAATAACAAACCTTTGTTATAGGCATTTGCCGTGGGTATCTGTTCCGCCAGTTTTTATAAGATTATATTTGTCGGCAATTTTTTTGACATTTCTTAGAAGGTGGAATTTTATAATTCCTCGGTGTCTTTTGTATGGATAAAAAACTTCAAGTCCTTCAATTCCAAGTTTCATAAGGCATTTTACAAAGTGGTCTAAAGATATTGCCCAGTAGCATGCAGGATGAGCAAGAACTGCCACTCCGCCTGCCTTTTTTATTGCGTTAATTGCGGTTTTTGGGTGCCTGAATGTGAAAAATCTTACGATATCTTTTTCGGTTTGAGCTTTATTTTTAGCGCAGATTGCCTGAAGCTCTTTGTTTGTAATATCTACCCCGTAGCCCAAAATATGTATTAAAATGCCTCTATACCAGCAATCAAACTCAATTGCAGGGATGACAATATTTTCTTTCAAAATATTTGTTTCTAAGTATGCGTTCAAAGTATTGTGGTCAGCTATTGAAACGTATTTTAATCCCTTTTTTTTAGCGCATTCTATGACTTCGTAAGGGGTCATTTGACCGTCAGAACAATTCGAATGAATGTGTAAATCTACATCCTTTTCAAAATCTTTTTCACTAAAGTTTTCAAGTAATTTTTTAATATTTTTCATAAAATACCGACCAACTAGACCGTTTCAACAAAATTTTACTATAATAATATATTACATGTTATTATAAAAACTAAAAATAAGGAAGTTATGGTAAAAGAAAAAAGTAAATATACACAGGTGATGGACTGCTTTTTTAGCGGGATAAAATTATATTTCAAGTATTTGGACAGATTCTTGAAATATTTGTGTTTTCCAATATTGGGGCAGCTTGTAGGACTATTTTTGATTTTTTCAGTCGCGTATTTTTATACAGTTAATTTGCCTGATTTAATGGTTAAATATCCTGTTTTTAATAATCTTTTGGTAACGACAAGCATACTTATTTTACTTGTGATTGTGCCTTTTTTAATTTTTGCAAAAGCCTTTTATGACTATCTTATTGCAATCGCGTCATTAAACTCAATGGCACTAAACCTCACCATGAAAGGTAAAGGCAGAGCAAAAGATTTTGACCCTAAAATGCATGATGAGCTTATAAGGCGCAAAATATTTAACTATTTAGGACTTCTTATTGTTCTTTCTGTAATCGGAATTGTTGCCTTGGTTCCTATTTTTTGGATTCCCGCATTAGTCTTTTTTGTCTATGCATCACTATGTATACAGGTTTTTGCTCTCGAAGAACGTCTAAGCCCCTATATGGCAATACACAGAAGTTTTACGTTAATAAAACACAATTTCTGGGCAACTAGTATATTGTTAGGGTTGTTGTTTCTTTTTACTTATATTTTTCTTCCAAACCTTATTGTGTGGGCGATAGATAAAGTTGACGGAATATACTACCTTACAAGTCCGTTCGAAAGTTATGTGAAACTTTTACCTATAGATTTATTTAATCAATCTATAGCGTCTTTCAAAATTCCATTTGATTTTGAACCATACGAAATTTCAAGATTTATTGTAACTACAGTAATTTCGACTCTCATAATTGCATCAACACTTCCTATCAGATGCGCAGCGTTGACACTATGGTACAAGTATCTTGATGACGGGATAATCGAAGAAAATAGAAAACAAAATACTGTCGACGGAAGAAAAGTTGTAAAAAAAATAATGCGCACCCCCAAAAAACAACAAAATAAAGAAAAAGAAGACGATATTTAATGTTTAAATGCAAAAAATGCAATTCTATTGACAAATTTGAGCTTATGTTTAGTCCTGATTACAAAGGGGCAAGGTCTTTTGTGCAAAAACATAAAAAAAACGGCGATATTGAGATAAATGTCGACGGCTATACTTTTATTCCTGATTTGTCATTCATGAACTCGCATGCTGTTTGCAGATACTGCGGAAATATTTATATGTGGGATTACGAATAAAATCCTTTATTTATAGGTCTATTTTTATTTAAAATTGGTTAATAATAGACATATAATGATGGAAATACCTAAAAATTCTAGCAAATTTAGAGAAATGATGGTCAATAACGCCTTGGATAGCAATGTTATTGATGAATTTAACGTGGATTTTTCTTCAAAGCCTAATCTTTTTAGTGGAGTACATACGCAAAGTGTTGCCTCTCCTTTTGGGGAGCAATCTTCCAAGAAGAAAACAAAGTCAAAAAGGCTTAATGCATACGATAGCGAGTTGTTATATCAGGAAGAAGCAATTAAAGTTGACCTCGCGGATAAAACACCAAAAAATATTATGGGGAAAAGTTTTTCGTCTCTTTTATTGGCTTTTGGCAGTAGACTTCCAATAGTAAATTATTTCCTTCTTAAAGATAAAAAAAATAAGATAAAAAGAACCCTTGATACATTAAACTCAATTAATGACAGTGTTGATGAAATCATCAATACCTCATCACCATATGGAGAAACAGACAAATACGACGCCCTATGGCAAAAAATAATGGAAGCTAATAATATTAACTCAAAATTTAATAATGAGCTTTAATACTGTCTTTTACTTACGTTTGAGTTTTCAAATATATAGCGGTTCAAACTTAACGCACTTGTTTTAAAAGAGCAGATTCCTTCATCTCTTTTTACGATTCCTATACTTGCAAGTCTATTCATTACAAGCTCATTGAGTTCTCCGGGGGAGATATATAAAGCACATTCTTCGTTGCATTCTTCTTTTTTAAAAGGGCATGTTTTCATTTTTAAAACCTTATCACTTTGAATCCGATATGATAATTATACGTTATTACTAAGATTTGTAAATTATGCATTAAAAAACCTAAATAATGATGTTTTCTTGCCGATAAAAAACATGTTGATAATTTGATTATGGAATGAAAGCAGTTTGTAAACTTTTGTAAAATATATATAAAGTATTGAAATCGTATACAAAGAAATGTTTTTATATAAGTGTGTAAAGGTATGAGGTCTTTAACAAAATGACTTACAATTATGATCCGGTAACATCTTCATACAGCGGTTTAAACGCTCCAACTGCATCAGCAGTACAAACACCTTCTGTTTCTTCAGAAGATGGTTTATTCTCTCAAAAAAGCGCAGCTTCTGAAGTTGATTCTTTATTAGTTAATAATAATAGCGCAATTGCTGATATTGAAGAAAAATTAGCTAATGCAACAGATGAAGAAGCTAAACAAATTTTACTTGCTGAAAAACAAAGATTAGTAGAAGAAAAACAAGCTCTTCAAGCAAAACAAGTTACAATTCAAAATGAAATGAATGCTCTTAAATCTGAATTCGAAGCTTCTCAATCAAGATTAGCTCAATTAAGAGGTGATTTAACTCAATTACAAGCTAAAAAAGATAAATATGAAAGCGCATTAAAAGAAGATAGCGATGTTTTAAAATCAAAACAACAAGCAGTTACAGATACAGATACTGAAATCTCAAAAACAAACTCTGATTTAGCATCTGAAATCGAAAAAATGGAAGCTAGCGCTAAACAAATCGAAGCTGAATCTGACCAAGAGCTTCAACAACAAAGACAAGCAATTTCTCAAGCTAGCGAAGTAGCTGAAGCTAGAGTTAGAGCAGGACAAATGAAACAAGAAGATATCCCTGCTTTCATTGCTGCTCAAGTTGGCGGAATCACAACAACAGGAAGCACAGCAAGAGTTGGCGAACTTGCTATTCAAAACGATAAAATCCAAGCTTATTGCAAAAGATTAGGTTCATTAATAACTAAGAAAATTAACATACAAAATTATACAAACGCTTTATCAGTTAAAATTGCATCTTCAGGTGATTTGATTAAATCTATGGATGCAGAAATTTCTACAAAACAAACTTCATTCAACGCTGAAAAAGCAGTATACACAGAAAAATTAAACGCTCTTACTTCTAAAAATTCTGAGTATGAAGCTAATGAAGTAAAAATAAATGTTATTGATACTAGAATGGAAGCGATTGACGCAAGATATGCTCAATACAATGCAACTCCTGCAGCACAAGCATCTCAAGGTGCCCAAGCTCCAGCACAAAGCGCTTCTGCTAATACTCAAGCATCACAACCATCTCAAACATCATCTTCACCAGTAATTGACTCTTCAGACAGTGATTACTCTGATTATGATAACGTTTTCGAACAAATTAACAGTGATTTTGCTACAGCTCTTGCTAAAATGGAAAATATCTCTGAAGTTGAATCATACAGAGGCAAGATTGATGATGCTGAAGGCTTGATTATTACATTAAGACATAAACTTTCAGACGATGCTCAAAAGATCATCGAAGAAAGACTTGCAGCAACAAGAAGACAGTAATTATAAGATAACTACATAATGAATAAAGAAGATAGATGATTTATCTATCTTCTTTGTTTTGTTTAAAAAATTTAAATTTATATTAAAATTCCATAACATTTGACTAAAAAATCCTTTACTAATTTATTTATTTCCCCTAGTATTTATTATAGTTATTTATAGCAGGATTATATTTGATAACCCTATATAAAATAACCTTTCAGATGCCACTGGGATAGAGGCGGCAAATAAAAAATGTATTAGTAAAAAAAAGAGGGTTTATTAGTGGAAAATTTTGGACCAGATATCTTTGGAAGAAAAGATAACGTACAATCATTACCTGTTGCAAATCCTGCAAAAATTAAAGTTGTAGGTGTTGGTGGCGGAGGCGGAAACGCTGTTAACAGAATGATTAAGGCTGGACTTACCGGCGTTGATTTTTGGGCAATGAATACTGACGCTCAAGTTCTTGAAATGTCTTCTGCAGACAATAAAATCAGATTAGGAAATAAATTAACAGCTGGCCTTGGTGCTGGTGGTGATCCTTCAGTTGGTGAAAAAGCTGCTGAAGAAACTAGAGAAGAAATTGTTAAGGCTTTAGACGGCGCTGACATGGTATTCGTTACTTCAGGCATGGGTGGCGGAACTGGTACAGGTGCTGCTCCGGTTGTAGCTAAAATTGCTAAAGAACTTGGCGCTTTAACTATTGGTGTTGTTACAAAACCTTTCAGCTTTGAAGGAAAAAGAAGACTTAACCAAGCGCTTCAAGGTCTTGAAAAATTAAAAGAAACAGTGGATGCATTAATTGTTATCCCTAACGATAAATTATTAGAAGTTGTTGAACGTAGAACTACTATGAAAGAAGCTTTCCAAGTTGTTGATGAAGTTCTTTTACGTGGTGTTCAAGGTATTTCAGATATCATTACAGTACCTGGACTTATCAATGTTGACTTTGCTGACGTTAAAGCGGTTATGCAATCTTCAGGTTCAGCATTAATGGGTATCGGTAGAGGTTCTGGTGAAGGAAGAGCAATGGAAGCTGCTAAATTGGCTATCAATTCTCCACTTCTTGAAACATCTATCAATGGCGCGTCTGGTATCATCTTAAATGTTACCGGTGGTTCTGATATGACTCTTCACGAAGTAACAGAAGCTGCTCAAGTTATTCATGACGCTGTACTTGATGATGCTATTGTTACATTTGGTTCAGTAATTGAT
Source organism: Cyanobacteria bacterium OH_CDB_20 (assembly GCA_023415935.1). Classification (GTDB taxonomy): domain Bacteria; phylum Cyanobacteriota; class Vampirovibrionia; order Gastranaerophilales; family Gastranaerophilaceae; genus JAEZIX01. The sequence continues at coordinate 38,750 of JAEZIX010000037.1, forward strand.
GACAGAATCCAAGGAGAAATCCAAATTACAGTTATCGCTACAGGCTTTGAACTTAAAGGAACTTCTTCTGTAATGGGCAGAAAAGAGCCTGATTTGGCTTCAAAACCATTAAATGTAGCTGATTTCTTCTCAGGTTCATATAGCTCACAACCAATTACTCCTGCAATCAGATCAACTCAGGAAATGCCTACTAATGTACTTGATATACCTGATTTCTTAAAGAAATAAGAGAAATTAAAAAATATACAAAATAAAAAAGCTGCTTTTAAAGCGGCTTTTTTTATTGGATGTTCATATTATCAAGGGTCTTTTTACTTGCTAAAATTGACGTAATTGGAGGATTTTCAAAAACATACTGGGCTGCGCTTTGAATATCTTCTGCTGTTATCTTATCAAGTGCTTCTAAGTATTTTTTATCATAGTCTTTTCCGTATGGTGATGCGTGGTAGGCTGATATAGCGCATACCTTGTTATCGCTGGTTTCTAAGCTATTAAGATAATCATTTTTAAGTGATCTTTTAGCATTTTCAAGTTCTTCTTCTGATACTTTTGTTGTTTTTAGAAGATCAACATGTTTTTTAAATCCATCTAGAGATTTTTTGATATTTGCATGTGTGTTAATAGGGTCATTAGGGTCATCAGTTGTTGTGCCGATTGATAGTTTCATGATTCCTGTATTTCCTAATCCCGATTGAGATGCGCCTACATGATAAGCGAGATGTTGTTTTTCTCTTAAATCAGAAAATAGCCTTGAAGTCATTCCACCACCAAGTATTGTTGCTAATACTTCTGTTTTAACGTCATCGTTGACGTTACCTGTAACCTTATATTTGTACGCCTGAATTATTTCAGCTTGTGCCCTGTTATCTTCTTGAGTCAAAATAACAGGTTTTGTATTTGGAGAATATGTATTATCTAGCCTTGGAGTAAAATGAGCTTGCGATATTAATCGGGTTCCTACAGTATTTATAAAATCATCTTTTAGTGCCGGATTTTGTGTTGTAGGCGCCATCATTGTTGCTGTTATTTGGGAATTGCTTATTAATGTGTTATATATAGATTGAATTCTTGCCAGATTTACATTTTGAAGAGTATTTATTTCTTCTTCATTTGTTTGTGCAATCTTCAATTGAGGGTATAATTCCCTTTGAAGTTTATCACTTGCAGACTTTTCGGAATAAACATAGTTGTCATAGACTTTCTTTTTGGCTGCTTCAAATTCTTCCTGAGTCAATCGCGGTTGTTGTAGGTTCTCAAGAACAAGATTAAGCCCGTCTTTAAGGTGTTTTGAGTTGGTAGTTGCCCTAAATATTATAAAATCGTCTTTTGCGACTACTCCTGATGTTATGTTATTTTTGTCTTTTTCATCAGCAAATGTTCTAAGATCTTTAGAGATTGTTCCTCTGTTAAGCATTTCGTTTAAGATATCAAGTTCGCATTTTGATACATCCAAAGATTTTGGAATGCTATAATTTAATATAAAAGTGGAAATATCAGATGTTGAAGGTTTGATATTAACTTCAACATTATTTTGTAATCTGTATGTTTCAACATCAGCATAAAGTTTATCGGCATATTTTGTTGCAAGATGACCTTTAAAGCCTATTGCTTTTGGTTGTTGTGGTTTTGTATGCAGTTTTTTATAGTTTTCAACTATTGATTGGTCTGTTGTGTTTTGCGGGTGAACAACTGTAACTGCTGCTTTATCAAGCGTATAGTATTTATTGAGCGCATTTATAATATCTTTTCTTGTTAGAGAGTCAATAAGCGCATTGTAATTTGTCACAGAATCAGTGTCACCATTGAGCATAGCGTTTCCGATAATATTATTAACTGCTTCAGAATATTCTAAACTTTCTTCTCTTGATAACTTGAGTTTTTCTTTAGTTATTTCAATTTCTTCAACGGTTGGCGGCGTCTTTTTCATTGAAGAAATTGTGTTAAATAATTCTTGCAAAACTATTTCAGAGTTTTGTTCATTTGTTGATGCCATCACAGAAATTGATCTTTTGGCATCAGGTGTATTTGCAATTCTTTCCTGAAAAATCCCTGCAACTGACTGATAAGGGTCAAGTGCGTACATGAATTTTTTCTCATTTAAAATAGCATTAATTAATTCTACTGCAATTTTATCCTTTGAATTATTGTTTTCCGGTCCTATAAAACCCATGCTTATCTTGGTAGATGTACAGTTTGGATGTTTAATATCTGTTCTGACTGTTTTATCAATAGGTTTCAGCTCAGGAATTAACCTATTTTGCTGCATGCTTGAAGGTGGTTTTGTGAAATATTTTGCTGCTGTTGAAATTGCATTGTCAGGTGAAACATCACCCGTGATAACGGTATATGTGTTATCAGGTGTATACCATGTATCATAATAGTTTCTGACATCTTTTTCTGTTAAATTTCTTATTTTATCAATACTTCCTGCAACCATATCTTGAGATGAAGATTCAAGGCCAAATAACTTTTTCATAGTTACGTTTGTAAGAATATTAGAGTCCATATCAGAGTACATGCTTATTTCTGAAGTGACAGGACCTTTTTCTTTTTCAAGCATTGCAGGTGTGAATGTAGGATATTGAATTTGGCTTGAATGAATTTTTAACATTCTATCAAGATAATTTTCGTCATTTTTCCATGCCATAACCCTGTAATTTGTTTGGTCGCAGCCTGTAGAAGCGTTTGTGTATCCTCCAAGCAAATCCACTTGTTTTGTGAATTCTCCTGGCGCAAGGTCTCTACTGCCGTTAAATAAATTATGTTCAATATAGTGGCTTATTCCCCTTATATTATCAGGTTCATTGAGGGAGCCTACATTAAAGAAAGATTGAACAACAATAGGGCCTTCTTTCGGCATAACGACTACTTTTTGACCATTTGCAAGTTTATATACAGATGCTTTATCTTTTAATCCCGGAATGCTAAACTCAGAGATTTTTGTATATGCAATTGGAGTATTTACATTAAAATCTTTTTGATTAGGTGCAGCAGGAAGTGCTTCAGACTGTGTTTTTTCAGCAGAAATAGGGGCAGTAACTTGTTTCTGTCCAAATGATTGTTTGTATATTGGGCTAATATTTGCTTGATTTATCTTCATTCTGCTTACTTTTGTTTAATTATATAAAAAACAAAATATTAAAAAAATTTACTTTGTATCTTCTGATTTTCTCGATATTTTACATATATTTATTTTCTTGAAATAAATCTGAAATTATATTAACTTTGTATTTATGGAATTTGTAAAAAAAGAGTATAAAAATCTATTAGTTATTTTAGTTGTATTTATTGTTACGGCTATTTTTTTTCAGAATAAGACATTTAATCTTTATATAGATTTTGGAAGAGAGGCTTTCTTCCCGAAATCTGTTTTAGATGGGGAAGTTTTATATAAAGATATTTTTAATATTTTTGGTCCATTTTCTTATCTTTTTAACGCTTTTATGTATAAAATTTTTGGAGTAAAACTTTCGACTTTGTATTTAGCGGGTTGTCTAAACGCTCTATCTATTGTTTTTGCACTCTATTATATTGCGAGAAATTTTTTCGCAAGAAAATTGTCGCTTCTTTTGAGTTTATTTGTTGTTGAATACTGTTTTTTTACAACAACTTTAATGAATTATATTACCCCGTATTCTTACGCAATTGTTTACGGGCTTAATTTTTTCTTGATTTCAATCTGTCTCTACCTTGCTTTTTTAAATGGAAGAAAAGAAAAAATACAATATTTATATGGGACTTTTTTCTTTGCAGGGCTTGCTTTTGCAAATAAATATGAGTTTTTTCTTTATTTTATCCTTTTAGCTTTTGTCCTTTTCAAGCATAAAATTAACCTAAAACATTCTATAGCGCTTGTTTTATCGGCTTTATTGCCAGTATGTGTGATGTTTTTGGTTTTAATAAAACAGGGGCTAAGAGTAGATGATTTTTTAAATTATTTGCACTTTTTTAGAAGCTATGTTGCCTCGCCTGCTCTTAAAGACTTTTACGAAGGAAGTTTGTATTTTTCTCCTTCACTAACAGGTAGTGCCTTAATGGCTTTTGTTGCTGAAATCATTGTTATTGGAATTATATTTTTCTCAATAAAATTCCTGCAGGGAAAAGAAAAAAAGCTGAGAAATTGTATTCTTGGTTTACTTGGTATAGCAATTTCATTTGTTCTAATAAAGTACTGGATATTTTTTGATTATTATTTCTTTTCTTATTTAACTCTATTGGTTTTTGTTCTTTATATGATTAAAGTTAATTTAATCTACAAAGATTCAAAGAGATTTTTTGTATTGACTGCAGTTGTTATAACTTCGTTTAAAGTCTTTTGGTTTTTGTATTCAACAAACGGCTACGGGCAATATTTTCTTCCGATGCTTATTATAGCTTCACTTCTGCTCTTGCAGGATTTTTATGTAAGCCATGATTTTGATAAATATTTGTTTAAAAAGACTTTTAGTTATTTGTTTTTTGTAATGCTACTAGTTGCTTCTTTTTCTAATTTAAGCGCACTGTCTTTCAACACTCCTGTTTGTACTCCGAAAGGTACTATATTAATGCAAGAAAATGATGCTAAGATATGGAAGCCTCTACTTGAATGGTTAGAGCAAAATACAAAAAAAGAAGATAAAATTGTTGTTCTTCCAGAAACTACATTGATAAATTTTCTTCTAGACAGAAAATCGGATAATAACTTCAACGTTATGAAGCCTGAAGGTATAGATACATATGGTGAACCTTATATTATAGAACATTTTGCACAAAACCCTCCTGATTATTTTGTGATTATGGGGCTAAAAACTGATGAAAATCTTTTTAGTGTTAAATACGCAAAAGAGCTGGCAAGGTGGATTGCACAGAACTATGAAGGTGTTCTTAAACTTGATAGTACATACGTAGTAAGAGTTTATAAGAAAAAATAAAACATGTTTTACAAAACAAAAAAAAGACCAGAAAACTGGTCTTTTAAAGTGGTGCCCTGGGCCAGACTTGAACTGGCACTAGGGGTGAGCCTAATTGGATTTTAAGTCCAACGCGTCTACCGGTTCCGCCACCAGGGCATAGGTTAAGTAAAATATAATATAAAAAAATTTTTATGTCCAGTCAAATTTTATTCAAAAAAACATGTATAAAACGAAAAAGTGCTTGTTAAATAAGGGTCAAATATGGTAGAATTCTTATATATATAGGAAAAATAGAATGCTTTTTATATATTAAAACCATAATTCTGAATAAACTACTCTTATGCGCATTTGGCGTGTTTGAGTATATGTGTATATAGATAAGAACGAGGTATAGGACAATCGAAAGCTTAAATTTACCAATAATTATTCTAATTATAGTGATTGTTGCTTTGAGCGTTACTTTAGTATTTGTTATTCAAAAAATGAAAAAAATCTCATCTTCCCGTGAGCAAATGCTTGAAGAAAGTAAGGACAAGGAAAATTTAATTAGAAAAGAAGCTATGATTTCTGCAAAAGAAGAGCTTCAAAATGAAAAAGAAAAATTTAACGAAGAAGTCAGAGAAAGAAGACAAGATTTATCCCGTTTAGAAACTAAATTAGCTAAAAGAGAAGATACTTTAGAAGACAAAATTCAAGAAGCAGTTGACAAAGAAAGTCAGTACAAAAGAAAATTAGACGAATTGCTTGAAAAAGAAGACTATTTAGCAGATTTAGTTGCAAAACAAATTGCAGAACTTGAAAGAATTTCAGGAATGTCTGCTGATCAAGCTAAACAACTTTTATTAGACCAATTGAGACAAGACCTTCAACAAGAAGCAAGTCAATTAATTAGAGAAAATGAAGCAAAAATTAGAGAAACATCTAATGAAAAGGCAAAAGAGATACTAACAACTACAATGCAACGCTGCTTAATTGATCAGGTTGTTGAGTCAACAGTTTCTGTTGTAAACTTACCATCTGATGAAATGAAAGGTCGTATTATTGGCCGTGAAGGTCGTAATATCAGAACCTTAGAAACTCTTACCGGCGTTGATTTGATTATTGATGATACTCCTGAAGCAGTTGTATTATCAAGTTTTGACCCAGTAAGACGTGAAATTGCTAAACTTGCTTTGGAAAAACTTATTGTTGACGGGCGTATCCACCCTGTCAGAATTGAAGAAATGGTTGAAAAAGCAAGAGAAGAAATTGACCAAAAAATTAAACAAGAAGGTGAAAATGCCGCTCTTGATATGGGTATTATGAACCTTAATAAAGAACTCATAAAAACTTTGGGCCGCTTGTATTATCGTACAAGTTACGGGCAAAATGTTCTTAAACACTCTCTTGAGGTTGGACACATTGCAGGCATGATAGCTGCTGAAATCGGCGCTAACGTTTACGTAGCAAAAAGAGCAGGGCTATTGCATGATATAGGAAAAGCAGTTGATCAAACTCAAGAAGGAACACATATTCAGCTTGGTGTTGAACTTGCAAGAAAATATGGAGAAAAAGAAGAAATTGTTCACGCAATTGAAGCTCACCATGATGATGTTACTGCAAATTCAATTGAAGCTGTTCTAGTAAAACTTGCTGATGCAGTATCAGCTGGAAGACCAGGCTCAAGACGTGATACTCTTGAAATTTACATCAAGAGATTACAAAAACTTGAAGAAATCGCATCAAGCTATGATGGCATAAAACAATCATTTGCTGTTCAAGCAGGACGCGAAGTCAGAGTCGTTGTTCAGCCTGAAAAGTTCGATGATTTGGCAAGTAGCAAACTCGCAAGAGATATTGCAAGCAGAATCGAGTCAGAACTTGATTATCCTGGACAAATCAGAGTTACCGTTGTAAGAGAAATACGAACAACAGAAGTTGCAAAATAACAAATATGAAACGGTTATAATATTTTGATTATAGCCGTTTCAATTTTAAATATACAAAGGCATCACATAATTTATGTCACAGATTATAAATATACTGTTTTTAGGAGATATTGTAGGCAGGGTAGGAAGACGCGTTGTTAAAGATTATCTTGCTTCTTTAGAAGATTGCGATAAACCCGATTTTGTTATTGCAAATGCTGAAAATGCTTCTCATGGTTTTGGTTTGACTGAAAAAAATTATAATGAACTTTTAGAATATGGTATAGACTGCCTTACCTCAGGCAATCATATTTGGGATAAAAGAGATATTTTTAAGTTTATTGCAAATGCTGATTGTTTAATCAGGCCGTTAAATTATCCAGAAGGCACTCCTGGTGTTGGTTCAAGGATTTTTGAAAAATGCAATCATAAAATTGGTGTTATTAATGTTTTAGGCAGAACTTTTATGTGCCCTGTAGAATCACCTTGGGCAATGGTTGCAGAAGAGATAAAGAAAATAAAGGAAATTACTCCTGTTGTTTTTATAGATTTTCACGCTGAGGCAAGCGCTGAGAAAATTTGTTTTGGAAAATACTGCTCTGAACTTGGAGTAAGTGCTCTTATTGGCACGCATACGCATGTTCAGACTGCAGATGAAAAAATATTAAATGACCATACAGCTTACATCACAGATGCAGGTTTTTGCGGTGATGCAAATGGCGTAATAGGTATGGATTATGAGACTTCTTTGAGAAGGCTGATTACGTCGCTTCCTGAAAGATTTGAAGTCGCAAATTCGCAAGAGTCACAGTTAAATGGAATAACTGTCACAGTAGATACTGAAACGGGAAAAGCTCTTGCAATAAAAAGAATTAATTTAGTAAAAAGTAACAATGAGGTAAATAGTATGCAGGAAGGATAAGGAAGTGAAAATCGATTTGCATGTCCACACGACGTATTCGGACGGTGTTTTTT
>JAEZIX010000042.1 GCA_023415935.1 Cyanobacteria bacterium OH_CDB_20
CAAAACGTTCCTTTAAAAACCCGCTAAATTAAGATTATCTAACAATATCCGTCAAAAAGTCACCTTTTAATTACTTTTTCAGTATAAACTATGGTGGCTGATTTAGCAACTCAGGCTTTTGAATTTAACCATAACAACTGTATTATAGCCTGCTGGATTTTTATCTCCCGGTTTTAAATCTACAAATCCAAATGACTCATAAAGTTTTCTTGCGGGCACCCCTTCATCAATATCTTTAGCAAACGTCTGAACTGTAATATCTTTTGAAGAATCGAGTTTGTTTATAGCATATTGAAGCAATAATTTGCCATACCCTTTACCTTTATGTTTTTGAGCAACAGCAAACCATAAAATATCATTTTCTTGCTTGGAAATAACTATTGCGCCAAAGAATTCGGAATCATTTTTAATACAAAAAGCTTGTTCTGCAAAAATAAAATCCTTTAATGCTGAGTGAAAAGAGATTTCTTCTGACATTGGACCAAAAATCGGTTCTACTTCTTTTGCCAATCTTATCCAGTCTTCAAAATCTTCTATTTTTGCAATTTGAACTTCCATAAAATTCCTTTTAATGCTTAATTTGATATTTTTAGATAAAGATTTTCTACCAACTTATCGTCATATTTTAACTTTTTTTCTTGAGGAATACTGCTTAAAATTGAATCGATAATTTCAATTCCAATATTCTTGCCTGCAAGATAAGTTGCATAGTTAGGGTGGCAGCTGTATGTTGCACTCAAGAAATACGGTAGCGAGTAACCCCAAGGTGTCTTATCATATATTTTTACAAGATATTTATCATATATGTTTAAAAGAGGAGGAATTGAATACTTTCCGCCCATATTATCATTTACAAACTGCATTATCGTTTCTGTAGAAAGATTTCCGGCGCCTCTTCCCATTCCATACACAGAAGAATCGATTATAATTTCCCTTTGGGTTTTAATCCCCAGTAAAGCAATAGTGTTTGCAAAAGAAAGCTGAAGATTATTATGAGAATGAAAACCAATTTTAATGCTGTCTTTTAAATTCTCATCAACAAACCTGAATAATTTTATCAAGTCATCTTCTTTCATAGAGCCGAAAGTATCTACAATATAAAAAGCATAAGGGCTCAAGACATTAACTTTATCTATTAAATCAAGTAAGGTTTTCTCGTCATAGAAACTTACTTTTACAGGCTGCATAAAGACTTTATAGCCTTTTTCTTTGATTTTTTTACAATAATCTATTGCACTATCAATATTATCTTTTTGAAAAATTACTCTTATGCCGTCTAAAGAGTCCCCATTATAGTCAGGTATTTTATCAGGCTCTATCTCATTAGCCCCAAACTTTACCATTGCAACATACATAGAGTTATTATTTTTAGGTGCTATTATTTTTTCAATATTCTCAACACTGTTAAAAACCGAAAAATCTTTATCATAAGGTACATTTTTCAAAAAACCGCACTCAATTATATCAACTTTAGCCTTAACTAAATTTGAAACAATATCTAAAATAGCCTTTTCGCCAAATTCCCAATTATTTACATATCCGCCATCTCTTAGCGTGCAATCAAGAATTTTTACATCCATTTTATCTTTCCTGTACCTTGCGCACATATAACATCATCTAATTTTACAATAAAAAAAGAGACTTAAATAAATAAGTCTCATAGAGTTTAGTTTATTGTCCCATTGTGTATTTGGTTATTTTATTAATTGTTTAAATACAGGTGGTAAATTTTTATCTAGAGAAAGTGGATTCCCTATATCTGTTGGTTTCATATGTTTTTTATCTCCGTTTCTATAGCCGATACCCGCTCTATAGCCTGATATTGAATATAAAATAGGAAGTGCCGGTTCAATCCATTTTAAGCCAGAAAGCACAGCTACAGTGGCAACATCATCAACATGCAAGCCAATATCTAAGGCCTCTGGTTTTCTCTCTGAATAAAGCCCTTCACTATGACTACATTTGCCGGTACTTTTGCACAAGATATCATGCTGGTGTTTATGCCCAAAATTATGGTTTTGCTTACGTTCTATAGCAGGGTCGATAAATTTCTTCCCGATAAAATTAGCAATTGCGCTTCCACCCAAAACACCAAAAGCAAGTATTCCAGCGACCATTCCAAATGCTCTTGCTGATTTTGATTGAATTTTAGCTTTTTCTAGTATTGCAAGCGCAGCACCCGCGCCAATATTACATAAAAATATATTCGCAAGGAATTGGTATGAGCCTTCTTTTATCTTATTCGGAATTCTGGATTTCCAGTCCTTTTCTGTGAGTTTATCCCCTGCGATACCTCCTGCAATACCTCCTGCTACAGGCAAAAAGCCCATTAGTGAAAGTCTGCCGATTTCCCCAAATATATGAGAGGCATCAATGTTTTCAGGATCAGGTATAAGTTTATTTAGAAACTCTTTTCCTTCTTTTTGTCCGTGTAATTCATTAAAAATTGCTTTTACTTCAGAAAACTTCAGAATTTTTGTTTTAGCTTTCTGCAAGAGTTCTTGAGCTTTTTCACTTACTTTATTATCTTTAAGAAAATCGTCAACAAGTCTTGTATTCTTTTCTGCTAATGCTTTTAAATCGGTTTTTTCTGCAAAATCAGGGAAGTTTTTAAACAATATTTTCTTACCAATTTTAAGAGGACGGATTCTTGCAGCAAGAAGCGCAGAACCTATCGTTGCAGTCAGAACTGTGATGCTTTTGATAAGCTCTTTCTTTTTTTCTGTTTTAGGTGTTTTGTTTAGATGGTTAATGGCGAACGCTGCGCCACCAACTGCAAGCCCTGCGGGAACCGCCTTTGCAAATTTTCCTACTAGTTTCGGCTGATCTAAATATTTTCCAACTATTGATAGAGTATTCACTTTTTTTGTTTTCCTTTAATTAATGTTTTCAAAATTGTTTCGTTGAGTTGACATTGTTGTAGTCACCTAACATTGCGAGCAAAAAATTTTTACTCTTCTTTTTCTAAAGTTTCATAATATTTGTGTAATTCTTCAACGCATTTAGCTTCCATACAATAGTGGCTATTGCAAAATTCTCCAAATGCAATTAGCTTCTGCAAAACACTTTCAGATATTACATGTTCAACTTTACAAGCAGTTATTGAGGCTTCTTCAGGCGACAATGCAAGTATTTTTGTAAAAAAGTCATATAGTGTTTTGTGTTTTTGTATAACTTTTTTCGCAACTTTGACTCCAGAAGGGGTAAGTGAAATAACATCATATCTGCCATAATTAACAAGTTTTTTATCAGCAAGATTTTTAAGCGCTTCAGTGACTGAAGAACGTTTAACATTAAGGCGCTTTGCGACTTCAACAGCTTTTACACCCTGTTTTTCCTCAATAATCTCATATATTGCCTCAAGGTAGTCCTCTAAGCTTGCTGTGATTTTAACTTGTTCCATATTTTGTTTTTTCTTCCCTAGTGAATACGGAGTAATTTTCGTATCAAATTATTTTTGCCTTGCTTTATTATACCAGAATTTTTTTCTGTTGCACTAACAAATATGTCGGTTGCGAGTTCTCTTGCAATTGAAACAGGTGTATCAGAATCAATTTTTACTATTAAATTTTGTTTAGCATGATTACTCAACACGGTTACGCCTCGCCCAGAAATAAATCCTATATCAAGGAGTCTTTTCCTTTGAGCACTATCCCCAATTTTTATTATTGTTGCGGCTTGCCCTGATTTTACTTCTGATAGGTTATACATTTCAATTCCTGCAATGCTTTTAAGGATATTGTACGGCAAGCCTAACATTTTGTCAAGATGTATTTCAAACTTTAATTAAAATTTTTTAAATTATTATAATAACCGGAACATCTTATATGTAATTTTTTAAATTTTTATTCAGAACCGCATTTCGGCAAAGCTTTTTGAGCTTGCTCATTGCTCTATTTTCTATCTGGCGGATTCTTTCTCTTGAAACCCCATAACGGGCCCCTATTTCTTCAAGTGTTTTCTTCTCGCCATTATCATCAAGCCCGTAGCGCATTATCAAAACATCTCTTTCCTTTGGGCTTAATTGGTTTAATATTTTTCTTATGTCCGCAAACAAGTTGTCCTGCGTAACCTTGGAGTCAGGTGAAAGGGTAGATTCATCTACAATAAAATCAGCAAGTTTAGTTGATTCATCTTTTTGGTTTGTAGGAGTTTCAATGCTTACTGTTCCTTGCGCAGATTCAATGAGCGCAGCAAGTTTGCTTACAGGCATTCCAACTCTGTATGCAATCTCTTCTTTTGTAGGCGCATGTCCTGTTTCAATTGTTATATCAAGTGAAATTCTCTTTATTTTTGTTAAAGTTTCTATCATATGAACAGGAAGTCTTATCAGTCTTGACTTATCTGCAATTGCCCTTGTTATAGCCTGCTGTATCCACCAGGTTGAATATGTTGAAAACTTATAACCTTTTGTATAGTCAAATTTTTCAGCTGCGCGCATTAAGCCCATATTTCCTTCTTGAATCAAGTCTAGAAAAGAAAGCCCGCGACCAATATACTTTTTAGCAATACTTACAACAAGTCTCAAGTTAGCATTTACAAGTATTTCTTTTGCTCTTTCAGAATTTTCGTCTTTGATTTTTTTTGCAACTTCAAGTTCCTCTTCTGCCGTAAGAAGAGGTATCTTACCAATTTGTTGAAGGTATATTTTTACAGAATCGTCAGCAACAACTGTATTAGGAGTCTCTGCAACTTTTGGTTCTTGCATAGACAAAATGAGATCTTCATCATCTACAGGAGCTACCGGATCAAAATTTTTGTCTTCGTTTTGGTCCTGTTCTTCCAGTGAATAATCCTTATCAACTTTGTTTGACATCAAATCCTCCCAAGATATTAGTATTATACTATAAGATTTGATTTTTGTGCTAATTGCCTCACTGACTCATATATTATTATGCTTGCAGCATTTGCCACATTAAGGGAGTCAAAGTTATTAGACATTGGAATTTTTATTTTAAAATCTGATTTTTTTAATATATTTTGAGAAATCCCTGACTTCTCAGCTCCCATAATTAGCCCGAAATTCATATCACAATAATCAATCTCATAGTAATTATCTTTGGCTGATGCTTCTGTTGCAATTAACCAGAAGTTGTTATCTTTTAGCTTGTCAATTGCTCCCGAGAGACTATTAACCATTATTATATCTATATGATTAATTGCGCCTGCTGATGATTTTTCAACTGTGGCATTAACAATAGAGTTTCTCCTTGAAGGTATTATGATAGCATCAAAACCTGCACATACTGCCGTTCTCACAATAGAGCCAAAGTTATGAGGATCTTCAACTCCGTCTAATATCACGACCCTTTTATTCTGTTTATCTTTAGCAAATAAATCTTCAAGCTCCATATATTCAATCGGAGAAACATATGCAATAACTCCTTGATGAGCATATTCTCTATAATCGTTAAACTTTTCTTTAGGAACAAACTGGAAAACAATATTATTGTCCTTAGCAAGCTCAATTATTTTATCAATCTTAACATCATTATGCAGAGATTTTGACAATATTATCTTGTTTACATTCCTCTTACCCTGCTTAATCAGCTCTATTACATTATTTTTACCGTATACAATATCTGACATTATTTATTCCTTGTTATTTGAGTATTTTAATATTAAGTTTTTTTGCAAAAATAGTATTGTTATTATATGATATATAATATAATAATGTAATAATTTTACAATTGTGGGATAAGTATGAATAATTTTTTATCTAACCTTGGGGGCGGAGCTAAGAAAACAGTTGGAATTTCTGTCTCAACAAACAATCTTATAGAAATGGTCTGTATCGATAATATCAAACACACTATTGTCAAATATGCAAGCCGTGAAGTTAGATATAATAATGCAATTAGAGAAATAGTTGACGAGCAAGAGTTTGTAAATGCTGTAATTGAGCTATTTAAAGAACTCGGACTACAGCCATCTCTTTGCAACGTTGTTTTGATTATGCCGAATGTGCATTTTGCATTTGGAAAAGTCTCACTCCTTATTCCAGACGATCAAATCGCAAATACATTACTTTATGAAGTAGAACAATTGTACTTATTCAAACGCTACGAACCTGTCATAGCTTGGGCAAGCGTTGACACAAATGCAAATGAAGAAGACAGAAAAGTTATTTTCTCAGCTATTCAAGATGCGGTATTAAACAATTTAAGAAGTATTTTTAAAGAAATTGGCGCTAACCTCGTAACGGTTGAAACATCTAATGCAGCCTTATTAAGAGGTATCTTCTACAGCAAAATCATAGAACAAGAAGTAAGTTCAGGAGCTGATTTAAATATCCTTTCAATCACTTCTAACACTTTTTCAATATATTGTCTTCATGGCTCAAAACTTGTTGATTATTATGAAGAACCTTTGGCAATTAAATCTTTCACAAATGATGAGGTTTATATAGCTATTGCGTCTGCAGCAGACCGAGCGCTTGAAAATTACCCCACAAGAAATCTATTAATCATAAGTGAAACCGATGAAGTTAACTCTGAATTGTTAGCCGAAAAATTAAATTTCGATGGTGCTGTTAAATATTTAGACAGAAATAAGTACGCTAATAACTGCTTCTTACCTGTTGACCAATCTGTTCTTCAAAACAGTCTTCCATATATTTCACTTGAAGTAGTTGGTGCAGCTTCTTATTTTTCCGAAAGTACAGCTTTAAAATTCAATTATATCAGCGGGGATGAACCTGACGGCGTTATAATCCCTCTTCCTTTCTTAGGAACTGAAATTGAAGTCAATATAAATATGATAAGAATCTTTGTTGGGGCCATTGCAATAATAATATTGGTTATGATGCTTCTGGTAGGACTTATATTTAAAGGAGCAAATGCAAGAATTAATAAGCAAATAGATTCTTTAAATAAAGAAGAGCAAGAACTCTCTAAAAAACTCTCAGATCATGCAGTAGCACCTGATGCTGCAAGTATCTATACTATAACTCAAGAAATATACTCAAATAATAAAGATGAAGTCGCACTATTTGACGGCATTGCGACTGAAATCCCAAAACAAGTCTGGTTGGAATACTTAAAAGTTAATTCTGACGGCGAAGTTTACATAAAAGGAAAATCGGTAGGAAGCCAAAATATATATAGCTTCTTCAAAGGTTTAAAAAGGGTAAATCAAAATATATATATTTCTCAATTAGAACTTGATTTTAATAACATGGGTTCTCTTAATGAAAATATTCAAACGGAAAACACCGTGTTTTCATTTGAAATTGATAGCTCTAAAAACAAACAAGAAGCACCATCTGAAGAATCCACAGAACAAACACCAGGATTGCAAATACCAGGACAGGCACCATCACCTAACAATAATCCTGGAATTCCTGCGCTTCCGTCTCCTCCTGGGGCTGCTAATCCTCCTCCAACTACCGGAGCACCGGCAGCACCTTCTTTACCACCCATATCAGATATTCAAAGATAGATAAAGGGAATAAATTGTGAAAATAAAATCTACTGAAATTCTTACATATATTTTGATTTTTGTTATTATCATCTTCCTTGGTGCTAAGCAAATTGCACCAATAACAGAGCAAGTTAACTCTTCAAAAGCAACCAAAACACAAAAGGAAGCATCTATTGAAGAATTAAAAGCAAAAGCGTCTTCAATAGACCTTGCAAACTCTCAACTAAATCAACAAAAAGAAATATTAAAACCTTTTTATAAACCTGAAGTAGAAACATCAGAAACAATTGCTTCTTTCGGTGGAATGTTTGAAGATATTGTCGATTACATAAGAGTTAACCAACTTCTTTTAAGATCAATAAAATACAATATTAACCCTGAATCAGATCCTATCTTTAATAAGTTTTCTCAAAATTATAATGTTTGCGAAATACAACTATATGTAATAGGAACGTACCCTCAACTCAGAAACTTTGTACAATCAGTTTTTGCATATCCTTATTACACAAATATATCAAGCATCGAAATCAACCCATACGCGCAAAATAAAAAGTACTTGCTAGCAAATATATCAATTAACTTATATTCAGAAAAAATAGGTGGCGGTGGTAATAACGCACCTCAACAACCTGCTCCAGAAGGGGCTCCAACTCCACCACAACAATAAGTTATTATTTAATTTGGAACGGACATTTTACGCAATTAGCTTTTGGGTGATAGACTAAATTGTCTTCAATGTCGTACATTTTGACAACTCGTGTTTGTAATTGAGAGGAACAGATTGGGCATTTAAGTTCACTGACATCACCATCTAATATTTTTTTCTTTATTTCGTCTGCAAATTCTGAGCTTTTTTCAAAGTCTGAATATATTGTTTTTTCATATTGCTTTATATCTGAAAGACCAACTTTAAGCCCTTTTGCAAGTTTCTGACGATAAGTTACAGGAAGAAACAGCTCCTTACCTGATTCAATATCTTCAATAACAGAAAGAGATAAACCTGACCTTTTTGCAAGTCCTGACTGCGAAAGCCCAAGGTTTTCTCTCTTTTCTGAAACAAACTGTGATAAAGACTTATTTTGTTGCATTTGCTTTTAAAGCCTTTTTCTCTTTATACTCGTCATACCATTCTAGTATCATACTTGCAAAGAATATACTTGAATATGTACCTATCGCAATACCTAAAATCATAGCAAGAACGAAGTCCTTAGTAGTTACGCCGCCGAAGAAGTACAACGCGCATAACGTAATCAGTGTAGTTAAAGATGTATTAATACTTCTTGCTAAAGTTTGGTTTACACTGGCATTTACAATTTCGCCTAAAGAAGCTTTCTTGGCTAGGAATTTCATATTTTCTCTAATTCTATCAAATACAACAATTGTATCGTGAACAGAAAAACCTATTACTGTAAGGATAGCAGTAATAAACAATGCATCAATTTGTACCCCAAAGAACAAGCCCAAAATTGAAAATGCACCGATTACAAAGAATGCATCGTGAACTAGCGCTAAAACAGCAATGACACCATATTCCAAATGGAATCTAAATCCTAAATAAGCAACAATTGCTAAAAAGGCAAGACCGAGGGCTGCTAGCGAATTCTTAAGCAGTTCACTCCCTAACGTAGGTCCAACAGAGTTAACTTGTACCAATTTTGCCTGAGGATAATCAGCATCAATTACAGCTGATATGTTTTTTAAATCTCCGTCATCGTTATTTGCCGCAAATTGAGTTCTTATAGAAATAATACTTCCAATGTCAGAAGTTTTATCATTTGAACCTGAAGAATTTAAAACTTGTATAACAGGGTTTTGCATACCTTTTGCTTCAAGTTTTGTTCTTATCTTTGCAATCTCAGAGTTGTTGACCGATTTTCCAACAGAATATTGAACAATCGTTCCTCCTGTAAAATCAATACCAACTCTTAGCGGCATATGATTTTCATAAGTCATACAAGAATATATCATTGCGACTATCCCTGGTATTACCAGAATCAATGAAATTGCTAAGCATACCCATCTGTATTTTACAATATCTATTATTTGTTTATTATTTAATAGCGTATTAGCCATATTTATCTCCTTTTAATCCAGTATTCGTAATCACTAAAATGTTTTTACACTTTATCAGTCAAGAATACCGAATCTTGCTTTTTCTCTCTTTGTTTCGCTTGCTTCGTAAGCCTGATTTATTTCTGATTCTTTTAAACCGAACCAAGAAGGATGTTTAAGCTGACCGGTTCCAAAAACTATATGCATAAAGTTTCTGGTAACAGTAATTGCAGTAAACATACTGACTAAAACACCTATTACAAGAGTAAGTGCAAACCCTTTAACAATACTTGTTCCTAAGAAATAAAGGATTGTACAGGTTATTATTGTTGTCATATTTGAATCAAATATACTTGTAAACGCTCTGTCAAAGCCCGTATTTATAGCTGTAAATAACGTTCTTCCATTTTTAAGTTCTTCTTTTGTTCTTTCAAATATAAGAATGTTAGCATCAACCGCCATACCTATACTCAAGATAAAACCGGCAATACCTGCAAGTGTCAGAGTAACAGGAACAAGTTTGAAAATCGCAAATACGATTAAAGAATATATAATAAGAGCAATGTCTGCGATAAAACCAGGAACTCTATAATACATAATCATAAAGAGCATTACAGCAGAGATACCTATAAGACCTGCAAGTTTACTTTTTTCAATACTGTCTGCGCCAAGTGTAGGTCCAACAGTGTTTTCTTCAATTATTTTAGCAGGAACAGGAAGTGCGCCGGCATTAAGCAAGTCAACCATTTTTTTAGCTTCTTCATATGCAAAACCGTCAGAACCGCCTGATATTTGAGCTCTTCCACCCAATATAGGTTCTTGAATAACAGGTGCTGATTGCATTTCACCGTTGAAAAATATTGCCATTGGCTGACCGACAAGTTTCTGAGTAAGTTTTCCGAATTTTTTCGTACCTTCAACGTTAAATTCAAGACTAACAACCCATTTACCTGTTTGATCGGTTGCAACTAAGGATTTACTTAAGTCTTTACCGGAAAGATTTGTTGATTGCCAACCTTGAACACCATTTACTGTAACTGGTTCTTTAAATTCAAGATTTGCAGTTTCGCCAATAAATTCTTTAGCTTGTTCTGTATCAGAAATATTAGGAATTTCAATTAAAAGTCTTTTATCTCCGGTTTGCTGAACCAAAGTCTCAGCAACACCAAGAGCGTTAACTCTGTTTTCAATAGCAAATTTTAAACTATCCATCATTTCAGGAGTAATTTTTGCAATTGTGTCAGTTTTTTGAGCTTCAAGAACGAGTCTTGAACCACCAACAAGGTCTAGTCCGAGTTTTGTAGGCTTAACCCAAATAACAGCGATACAAGCAACTACTAAAGCTATAATTGCCCACAACATCACTTTCTTATTTTTCATTTCTGTCCCCTAATTTATAGTCTTTTTTACAAGCTAATTTTAACAAAAACAAAAAATTTTATCTATAATACTAAGATGTATTACAGGCTAGTCCATGTTAATATATTTACAGGAGAGAGAAATTTTGGATCTGGAATTATGTTAAAAACGGCAAGCCCTATTATATTATTGACGATTTCTAATATTTTCATGACATTTGCATGGTATGGGCATCTAAAACACAAAAGTTCTGCTTTATGGATTATTATTCTTGTAAGCTGGGGGATAGCATTTTTTGAATATTGTTTTCAGGTTCCTGCAAACAGAATAGGACATACATATTATTCTGCAGCACAACTAAAAACAATCCAAGAAGTTATAACGCTTATTGTTTTTTGCTTCTTTTCCGTTTTTTACTTAAAAGAAGAAATGAAATGGAATTATGTTGTAGGCTTTGCCTTTCTTATATTTGCAGCATTCTTCATTTTTAAAAAGTAATATTAAAAATCTAATTGTTGACATTTTATAGACGTTCGTCTATAATTGATTTAATTACAAAATATAACAATCTTTTTTGAATGCCATGATTGCTTATATAATAGTTTTAGTTTAGAAATTAAAGGAATAAAAGATGGTTGTAAAAGAAAAAGAAACAACTCAAAATGTTTCAGAAGAAAAAAATAAAGCCTTAAAGCTTGCTATTGATAAAATTGAGAAAGATTTTGGAAAAGGCTCTATCATGAAACTTGGTGATAAATCTTCAGTTGCAGTAGAAGCAATCCCAACTGGCGCATTATCGCTTGACATTGCGTTAGGCATAGGCGGAGTTCCTAGAGGAAGAGTAATTGAAATCTATGGTCCTGAAAGCTCAGGTAAAACAACATTAGCGCAACATATAGTTGCTGAATGCCAGAAAAAAGGCGGAATCGCAGCATTTATTGATGCAGAGCATGCCCTTGATCCTGAATATGCAAGAAACCTTGGCGTAAATGTTGATGAACTTCTTATCTCACAACCTGACACTGGTGAGCAAGCACTCGAAATAACAGAAGAACTTGTACGTTCATCTGCTGTCGATATTATTGTCGTTGACTCTGTTGCGGCTCTTGTTCCAAAAGATGAAATTGAAGGCGCAATGGAAGATAAACAAATGGGTCTTCAAGCAAGACTTATGTCAAAAGCATTGAGAAAATTAACCGGTATTGTTGGAAAAACCAATACAACAGTTATTTTCATCAACCAACTAAGACAAAAAATCGGTATTATGTTCGGAAACCCTGAAACAACAACAGGTGGTAATGCATTGAAGTATTACTCAAGCGTAAGACTTGATATCAGAAAAATAGATACTCTTAAAAAAGATGACGAAGATATCGGAAACAGAGTAAGAGTTAAAGTTGTTAAAAATAAAGTTGCACCTCCATTCAGAAAAGCTGAATTTGATATCGTTTTCGGAAAAGGTATTTCTAAATCAGGTTGTATCTTAGATATGGCTGTTGATTTTGATATTGTTAAAAAAGCAGGAGCTTGGTTTAGCTATAATGAAGAAAAGCTCGGCCAAGGCAGAGATAAGGCAAAAGAAGTTTTAGATTCTACTCCTGGTCTTTTAACTGAAATTGAAGGAAAAGTAAGAGCAAAACTTCAAGCAAAAGCAGAAGCTGCAGCAGCTGAATAAAATAATATTCACAAAAACTTACCTCTAAATATTCAGGGGTAAGTTTTTTATTTGCTAAAATTTAGAATAATCTTTCTTTTTTCAAAGACACATAATTATCTGGAGAAACTTCATTTCCAAAATATTCAGCCAAAATATCTGAACTTATAAATCTCCTAAAATCACTGCTATCAATGGAAAATTTACAACCGAGTTTTTTCATTGCGGAGAAATATTTTGAAAAAATCTGCAATATATTCTTTTTAGTTTTAACTAAAGTATCAGAATCTACTGAATCATCACCAGCTTTTACAAAAGTATTATAGTACTGATAATTTGTAAGCGCTAAAAGCCCTAAACCGAGGTCATTAGAAGAATTATTGGGACCAATATAGTTATCACAAATATCTACTATTCCAATTGTTTGTTCTTTCTCATCTATAAGTATATTATTGGAGTTCTGAAAATCAAAACAGTATCCTTTTTTACCGATTGAAATAAGGTCATTAATATATTTTTCGTAGGATTCTTGCGGTAACTTGGCAATTTGCTCCATTGAAGCTGCAAATTTATACTTCATCTCTCTGCTATTATAGTTTGGATATTCAGGATTAGATTTTTTAAAGTCAGCTACTACAAATTCAGGAGGAACCCCAACAGGATTGCCTGTCTTATAGAGCAGGATTTGAAAAGTTTTGTTTAAATCATTTGCAGCTGTTACAACTCCGACCTGCTGCCCAAAGTTTTCATCAAAATCGTTATTTATATCTTTAATAAACCAATCAGACATTTTTTTGTGTGATTTAGCATAATTTAAAACACCTAAAAGAGAAGAGTTTGAGTTATTTATTCTTGCAACAAATCTATTGCTTCCGGGAATTTTGTAAACAGAATTTCTATGTCCCGAGCCAAGACAATTTTCAGATACAAAGATTTCTCCAATTTTAGAACACAAACCTGTATTTTTTGCCCACAACTCAAAATCATCTTCTGACACATCTGCTTGAAAAGCACTTTTTTCAAAAACATCTTGAGCTACAGAACAATCGTAAGCTGGCGGATTTTGTTTTGAAATGCCAAAATTCAAACTATAATTTAAATTTTTAATACTTGAAATATACATATACAAAAGGCTTTTTAGAATAATAAAATGATTATGTTTATTCTAAAAGACGTAAAACAAAAATTTGCTCTTTATTAATCTAACGAGAAGATATCTTGTAGATCTGCATATGTAAGTGATTTTGAGATATTTCTATCAACTGATATTACAGAATCAACGAGGTTACGTTTTCTTTGTTTTAATTTTTGAATCTTTTCTTCAACAGTGCCTTTAGTAATCAACCTGTATACGAATACTTTTTTAGTTTGACCGATACGGTAGGCTCTATCTGTTGCCTGGTCTTCAACAGCAGGGTTCCACCAAGGGTCATAATGGATTACATAATCTGCGCCCGTTAAATTCAAACCTGTTCCGCCTGCTTTTAAACTGATTAAGAAAATTGGTATTGAATCATCACTATTGAATCTTTCAACAACTTCTTGTCTGTTTTTCGTACTTCCTGTTAAGTATTCATGCTTAATTCCGGATTTTTTGAGCCATTCTCTAACAATATCAAGCATATCTACAAACTGACTGAACAACAAGACTCTATGGCCTTCTTCAACAATTTCCTCAAGCATTTCTTTTAAATGTTCGAACTTACCTGATTCATTTATGCCTTTTTTGTTGTCTTTATCGTAAAGTCTTGGATGGCAGCATATTTGCCTTAGTCTTAACAGTGCAGAGAAAATAGACATTCTGCTCTTCTCTAAGCCATTTTGCTCAATAGATTTAAACAATTCTTCTTTAGTACTATCAAGAACTTCCAGATAGAAATCTTTCTGTTCTGGTGTAAGTTCACAGTAAGCAATATTCTCAAGTTTATCAGGAAGATCTTTTGCAACATCACGTTTCATTCTGCGCAAGATGAAAGGATAAATCTGGAATTTGAGCCTTTTTTCAACTGCTTTATCTTCTCTTTCAACGATCGGATTAACATATCTGTATGAAAACTCTGATTGGCTGAATAAAAATCCTGGCATCAAGAAATCAAATACTGACCATAGCTCTTCGAGTTTATTTTCAATAGGAGTACCAGATAAAGCCAATTTATGCTGGCAGTTGAGCCTTTTGACACTTTGCGCTGTTATAGATTCAGCATTTTTTATGTTTTGAGATTCATCAAGTATTACGTATCTGAATTCGTATTTTTTAAGTTTTTCAATATCACGTCTTAAAAGCGCATAGCTTGTAATTATAACATCATACTTTCCAATTTCTTTGAATAAATCTTTTCTCTCTGTTCCGGTTAGTTTTAAGCATTTCAGATTTGGAACAAATTTTTCTATCTCACTTTCCCAGTTAAATACAACTGAAGTTGGACATATTACAAGATTTGGTGCCTGTTTATGCTTTTCTTTTGCTTTTTGCAAGATAGCAAGCGCCTGAAGTGTTTTACCAAGCCCCATATCATCAGCTAATATGCCGTTTAAGCCGTATTGATATAAGAACCATAGCCAACTGAAACCTTTATGCTGATACTCTCTAAGCTCTGCATTAATACCTTTTGGAAGTGGTTCATTATCCATATTGGAGAATGTTGATATCTGTTTCCAGAATTTAGAAAACTTACGGCTCATTTTCAATGTCAAACCAAGATTTTGCATCTCAGAAACCAGACCCGCTCTATATGTTTTAACAATATATTTGTTGTCATCGTTTCTATAAACATCAAATGTGTTAAAAGACTTCATTAAAGCATATATATCTTGCCCTGGAACCTCAGAAAAACCTTCTGCTTTGATTTTAAGGTATTTGTTACCTTCAATAACCAAAGAATATACTTCATCAAACGGGATAACTTCTTCATTTACTCTTCCATAAAGTGAAATTTCAAAACTGTCAGTATTATCCGTTGCAAAATCAATATCTGCACAAAGTTCAAACGGACGGTCGCTCAATTTAAAGAACGACATGTCATCTTTTTCTTCAAATAACCAGCCATCTCCTGCCTGCTTAATATAATAGTTATAAAAATCGATTGCGTTTTCTTTTTCTAAAGCAAGGTTGTTAGTTTGCATCGGTGCAAATTTACAACCTAAAAGCATATGATAAGCCTCTTCTTCGTGTTTAATATTTCGTTTAACCCAATACAACAAATCTTCTTTTGGTTTTTTAATAGTTACGTAAGGGGTTTTAGCTGTCAATTTTGAATATGGAACTCTTGTTCCGTCATAATCAAACTCTAAAGAAGCCTTAAGTGAGCCGTCATAATCCAAACCAAGTGTAACAATATTTCTAGGCGGTCTTTGTTCGAGAGTGAGTTTATCAATTACTTCTGAAACTTCGCAGTCCATAATCTCTCTTAGTTTTGGAAGCTCTTCATACAAGAATTTAGCGCCATCTGCATCTTTTACATCCGTAAACGTTGATTTAATTAAATTTTGAGGAAGTGCTGAAACAGGCACGTTAGTAGGGAATATTATATTTTTATACCTTCCCCATTTTAACTGTCTTGAAAAATATCTAACTTCTTCAAATGGTAAACAATCTTCTTTATCAGGTCTATTCCAATATAAAGACAGAAGTACATTTCCGACCATTGAAAAGTTAACAGACATTGTAAGTCGCCACTCTTCATTAACAAATCTTATGACCTGTTTGGTTCTTCCATCAATAACTTCTTCTGCTTTAGATAAAAGCTGGAAGAAACCGTCAAACTTTGCAATTGGAATATCATACCATCCGGCCTTTTTATCAAGCCTTGAATTTTTTAGCAAATGTTGAAATATTGCAAGCTCAACTTTTTGAACAGAGTTGAGTTCAAACGAAGGATCTGACTTTTGAGCAGCAATAACCGCTTTCAAAATTGCTTCAATATCTCTTATTACCTTGCCAGTATTTCTGTCCATAACAAGGATTGAAAAGAAATTTTGCCTTCTTTTCGGGTTGAAATGGAATATATAAGTACCTTGCGCATCATCAGGATGCTCAGTATATTCGTCAGAATAATCAGGTTCAACCTTAAATTTTTTATGCAAAAACTCATCATATAAATGGTTATCAATAGCCTTAATCGCAACTGCTATTGCGTGTTTACACCATTTTTCTTTCAAAGGGCAAGAACATTTAGGTTCTACTGATCCTTTTTTAAAGTTAAGTTCAGTCTCGTAAAAAGATTTGAAATTCCCTTTAACCTTTGCTTTCAATACATTTTTGACCAATTCTATATCCTGAACCTGGTCTTTTTGATGATATTCGTAGCCTCTACGCCAGCTACCAGGCGTAGATTGCTCTTTAAGATATTTGTAGTTAAAATTGCAAACAGTCATAAAATCTTTCGTAAAAAACGTCTATTATTAGAACACAAATCCTTCTAAATGCTCAACGCAGAACAGTTCTAACCTCT
>JAEZIX010000058.1 GCA_023415935.1 Cyanobacteria bacterium OH_CDB_20
TATTAATAGTTTATATCGGGCTTGCGCCCAAAACATCCGCTTTTTATGCGAATGTTTTGAATGTTGATTCTACGTTCTTCTCGATAACTTTAGTTACAGCTTCAAGTTCTGTTTGAAGTGCACTTTGTTCTGTATCAAGTTGTTTTAATCTTAGTTCTAGAGTTTTATCTTGTTGTTGGATATTTTCTGTTTTTGCGTTGATATCTGCGATTTCTTTATCGTATCTATCTTTAGCTAAAGTATACTCATTCATTGCTCTTGAGTATGCCTCATTATCCATTTGGTTCGTACCACTTGTTGTTGCTGTTTTATCATCGTATGTAACGCTATAGAAGTTACCATCTTCATCTTTAGCCATCATTACATTGTTCCAAGTATCATATTTTGTCTCAGATTGAGTTGTTTTGTAATAATCATCTACATTTTGGAAGTTACCTGTTGCTGGAGGATTTCCAAAAGCTGTTGATAGAATATAATTTGTAACGCCTGCATTATTTGTATAAGAGTAGAATTCTGCATCTTCAGGCAATTTTGTTGCATCTGTTGTTTGAGCATCATTCCAGCTTTTAACAAGTTCATTGTTTTTTGCAGGTAATTTTAAAGCATATTCATTACCTGAAACAGTAATAGATCCGTCAGTTGCTTTACCGTCTGCAGTTGTTGCTGGTTCAGGAAGTTTGTCTACAGATGGTGATACTAGCTTATGATTTGCAATAACTTTTGAATCAGTATATTTAACTGTTACGTTATAGATGCCATTACCTGTTTTTTCATCTTTACCTGTTTGAGTGTAGTTTTTAATAGTATAAGTCTTAGCTTCTCCACTATCATCTGCATACTCAAATGTATATGTATCTTTATAGTAATCATAAGTATCAGGAGGAATAGGTACACTTAACGCTACCATT
Organism: Cyanobacteria bacterium OH_CDB_20; assembly: GCA_023415935.1. Taxonomy (GTDB): domain Bacteria; phylum Cyanobacteriota; class Vampirovibrionia; order Gastranaerophilales; family Gastranaerophilaceae; genus JAEZIX01. The sequence goes on from JAEZIX010000058.1 coordinate 909, forward strand.
CTGTTATATAAGCTTGAGCTTTCATTAGCTAATGCAGTACGTTGTTGGTTTACTTGTTGACCTTCGTACTCTGTATTAGTCTTTCTAGCTGTTAATCCTAAAAATCTTGCCTGTGATGCTGCCATTCCCATAATGGTCGTGCCTCCGAATTTATTGTTGTGTTATATTCTCTTTTTCGGCAGTTAAGACTAAAAACTTTAATTTTTTGTTCTAATTTGTTAACATTTTGTAACAAATTATTCACACACTTTATCGACCTTCTCTCTTTATTTAATGATTTTTTCAATTTAGTCAAAAAAAATAAGAACTTATAATAGTTCTTATTTTATATATCGGTTTATATAACTTTATTTATTGTTTGGATTTATAAAACTGTTAATATTCTTTTTTAATTGGGATAGTTTTATTGCCATCTGATTCTTTAAGTTTTCTGACCTGATTTTATCTGATATTATGTCAAATTCTAAATCTCTCAACGAATTATACCTTACAGGCATCGGAACAAAATCCTTTGCATTAGACTTGTTTTGGTCATTATAATTCATTCTGAATGTTATCGGTGTTATTCTCATTTTTATGTTTCCTAATTATTTCTCTAGTGTGGGGGGATTTGAATTATATATAAAAATAGAAAATAAGGAAAGGATTATTCACTAGAGTTACAAACATATAAATCCTGTAAACCTCCTAAATTCACTACATTTAATAAACAATTTACATTTCTTAATATTAATTATCTTCTCATACTAAAGCATAAAGTTTCTTTTAATGATTCATATTTTGGTATATAATAATTCAACTTTTAAAAATAAACTTGGAGAAGGAAAATGAATATTGAAAATATAATTAAAGTTGCAAAAGGCGAGATTGAAGCCGATTTGGTAATAAAAAACGCAAATATTGTTAACGTTTTATCAGAAGAAATTCACAAGTCTGACGTTGCAATAGTTGGAGATGTCATTGCGGGAATTGGCGAAGGCTATAAAGGTAAAAAAGAAATAGATGCAGAAGGCAAATATCTTTCACCTTCTTTTATTGACGGACATGTTCATATTGAAAGCTCTATGCTTCTGCCGTCTGAATTTGCAAAAGCAGTTGTCCCAACAGGTACAACTACATTAATCATTGACCCTCATGAAATATCAAACGTTTTCGGGCTTCACGGGATAAGTTTTATGAGAGAAGCTGTACAAAACTTGCCGATTGACGTTTATACAATGCTTCCATCTTGTGTTCCTGCTACTCAATCTGAGACATCAGGTTTTGAGCTAAACTCTTACGACTTATCGCTTTTAATAGATAGCGACTGGGTTTTAGGAGTTGCTGAAATGATGAATTACCCAGGCGTTTTAAACCTTGATAAAAATGTTATGAGCAAAATTTTGCTCGCTCAAAGCAAAAATAAAAGAATAGACGGGCATGCGCCTTACCTTTCAGGTAAAGACCTCTGCGCATATATTGCTGCCGGAATCACATCAGACCACGAGTGTACAACACCTGATGAAGCAACTGAAAAACTAAGACTCGGAATGTATCTTATGATTAGAGAAGGCTCCGCTGCTAAAGATTTAGACGCGCTTTTACCTCTTCTAAAAACAACAAACACAAGAAAATGCATATTTGTAACTGATGACAGGCACCCTTCAGACCTTGTTTCACACATCAACAATATGGTTAAAAAGACCGTAGATTATGGAATAAATCCGATTAAAGCAATACAAATGGCAAGTTTAAATACAGCCGAATACTTCAAAATACAAAACCTTGGAGCAATTGCACCAGGATACAAAGCTAACCTTGTAATTTTACCTGATTTATCAAGTTTTAAACCTGATATGGTTATAAAATCTGGTGAAGTTGTAGCTGTAGAAGGAAAACTTACAAAAGACATCAGCAAAAATGAACTTCCTACATTAAGAGGTTCTGTAAATGTAAAATGGATTGAATATTCAGACTTTAAAATCCCTGCTAAAGCAGACATTGCAAAGACAATTGAAATAATTCCAAACCAGCTTGTCACAAAAGCAATTGATAGCAAGATAAAAGTTGTGGAAGGATTTGCTGAGGCAAATGTTGAAGAAGATATTTTAAAAATCGTTGTAATTGAACGCCACAAAGCAAGCGGAAACATTGGAAAAGGTTTTGTTAAAGGCTTTGGACTAAAAGAAGGCGCTATAGCATCAACTGTTGCGCATGATTCTCACAATATGGTTATTGTTGGGACAAATGACGAAGATATGTATAAAGCTGCAGTTGAGCTAGTAAAATCTCAAGGCGGTAAAGTAATAGTAAACAAAGGACAAGTTGTAACTAAACTTCCGCTACCAATTGCAGGGCTTATGTCATACGACACTTTTGAGAATGTTATTGTAAAATGCAAAGAGCTTAAACAGTCAGCAAAAAATCTTGGCTCAAAAATTGAAGACCCTTTTATGACAATGGCTTTCTTGTCTTTGTCAGTTATACCCGAGCTTAAAATAACCGATAAAGGTGTCTTTGATGTCAATCAAAACAGATTTGTTGATATATTTGAATAAACTTATTAACTGTACTCTTTTTTTAGCTGCTTAAATTTGAAAAATATTATTGCAGAAAAAATAATGCTTATTACAAATAATGATACAGCAAGGCCAATCCAGAAGCCTAAAAGTGTATAATTATATTTATATGCAAGAATGCATCCTAAAGGAATTCCAAGCAGCCAATATCCACCAAAAACGCTTTTGAAAACTACCTCTGTCATTTTTAAACCTTTTAAAACACCAGAGGCTGCAACTTGCAAACCGTCAAATATCTGAAATACAGCAGTGACGAATAAAATAGGTACACCAATTTGAAGAATTTCTTTATTATCTGAGAAAAGGACAATTATTTCTTTTGGGAAGAAAAGCATTATCATTGAAGTACAGAACATAAAAATCATTGAAACAGACATTCCAACTATAGAATATCGTTTTATCTCCGGATAATTTTTAGCCCCGTTGAAGTAACCTACCTTTATTGCCATTGCACTTGAAAGCGCCAAAGGTATCATAAAAGTAGCGTCAACAATGTTTAAAATAATATTGTGCGTAGCTGACAATAGACCATCGATTCTACCTACCAAAATGGTTATCAAATTAAATGCCATAAATTCAACTAAAAGCGCAATCCCAATAGGAAATCCGACTTTAAAGAGTTTTTTAATATAGTTTGATTTATAAATTTGTTTTTTAGAATATACGAGTTTGTAGCAATAAAATAGAAGCACCAAGCCCATTAGGGTTCTAACTATAAGCGTTGATAAAGCAAGCCCAACAACACCCATAGCGGGAATAGGGCCAAAGCCAAACACAAATGCAAAGTTAAATACAAAATTAACAACAACTGCTCCTAGAAGCACCATATTAGGGAAAAATACAATTTCATGAGCAAGCAAAAACTCCCTTATACCCTGATATAAATAGATTCCAATAAATGAAAACGATGAAATAAACATATATTCTTTAATATGGGGTATAAGTTTAGGCTCAAATCCCAATTTATCAATCAGTGGAATGATTGATAATGTCACAATTGCAAAAATAACAGACAAAGCAAGAGTATACAGTAAACTCATATTGAAATATTTTTTTGTAGCAGATTTACTTCCCCGAAAATTCGATAAAGTTATCGAAATACTCATTAGAAGACCCATTCCGACTATAAATACCGTAAAAATCACTGCATTTGCAATAGCAACTGCAGCTAGCGCATCGATACTATATTTAGCCGCAACATATACATTTGTAATCCCGATAAATATTTGACCCAAATTGCCCAGTATCAAAGGTAATGCAAGAGCAAAAAGCTCTGCAAAATATATTTTGTATCTTTTAAATAATTCTAATATCTTAACCATTCACAATTGTTATACAGAAAGTGCAAAATCGGATTTGCACTACCACGTAAACCTTTCCTTATATGGATTAGGCATAAGTTCTTTATTCACAAAAAATTCCTGATTGTCATAAAGATACCTTGCGCTATTATACAAAGTCACTTGCAAGCCAAGCTCTTCTGCCCTTTCAAATATATAATTAATTTGCTCAACAATGTAATCAGGCATAGCCTGTTTATCTCTTTGGAGTTTAAACCATTCGTGCTCTAAGTCAACTACCACGCAATTTGTATGCGCTTCAACATTTTTTCTAAGCCACTCTTCAATCTCTTCAAAAGAATCATTAATCGGCGGTTGGATTATGAATTTTGTTGAGACAAGATTGTTATTATTCGGGCTTTGTGCAGTTGCATACTTTTTAGTGTTTTCCCAAACCTTTTTAAAATGATCAAAACGTTTAATTTTTTTATAAGTTTCAGGTTTTCCTGAATCAAGCGAAACAACAACATTTGCCCTTCCTAGTCTTACAGCATTTGCAAGAGCAGGAGAAAATTTAATCCCCGAGGTATGAACAGTGATATTTGAAGCATCATTTTTGATAAGTAAATTTATCAAATCCTCAAATTCATCAAGAATAGTAGGCTCACCACCAGCAAAAGTAATCTCTCCTCCTGGTCTAAAAAGCTTTTTATTAAATATATCTTTTATTACTGGTACAACCTTGTAATGCTTTTGTTTGTTGAAAAATTCTTTTTCATAATCAGTAAAACAATAAATACAGTTGGCATTACAGTTAGTCCAGTGGTTAAAATGCATATAACTGAAATAACGCTCTTCGTTCCATTGCTTGTGTTGCAGGTTAAAACAACCTTCGCATCTTGGATCAATAATATCATTTTTATTATCTTCAATAAATTTTTGCTTTAAGTCAAAAAACTCATCCCAGTTTAAAACCTCACCGTTATAAGGTTTTTTTACAACAACATTGCCGCCTCCTACATGGCACCTTAGACAACACATTTCAATATGTCCTGCTTCAAAATTTATACCATGCATAATCCAGTTGCAACTTCTAAAATTCACGTTATTAACCTTTTCTTTCATTCATCATGTGTGCGGCTCTTTCGTAGAGGTCGTAGTCTAGCCCCATTTTACGGGCTTTTTCTTTTGCAAAATCAAAAAGTTCGTATATTCTTTGCGGAACATTTTCTCTTTCTCTATAGAACCACTGCGATTCAATCTCTTGAATAACAAATTTTATACCAACATCTTTACTCTTTTTAAGCCAGCTTTCAATTTCACCTCTATTATCATTTACACCAGGGATAACAATATATTTTGACTTAACAAGTGTAGGCTGAGCTTGATGTTTTGCATATTCTTTTAAATTAGCCCAAACTCTATCATAAGTTTCGACCTGCTTTATCTTTCTATGCATATTTTTCGTTCCTGAATCAACAGAAACGATAAGATCTAAATTATTTAGCGAAAGCCCTTTTTCAATAGCCTTGCTGTAATCCATAGCAGCAGAGTGGATTCTGATAAAACCGATATTAAAGTCTAAAAATGTATTAAGTACTTCTTCAAATTCAGGAAGTAAAGTAACTTCGCCGCCACCAAAGCTGACATGCCCGTTTTGTCTCAATATTTTCTTATCAAGCATATCTTTTAAAATAGGTAAAAAATCATATGTTACACGGGAATTATATGCTTCTTTATCTTGCATAGTATGGCAATACATACAGTTTGAATTACACTTTGTCCAATAATCAAGGTTAATGAAGTTTATAAAGTCTTCATCATCTCCCCATTCTTTTTCTTCCAAGAAAACGCAACCTTCACATTTATGGTATATTTCACCATTCTTGTGCATATCTTTGATTTTGCGTTTGAATTCAAAAAACTCATTCCAATCTATCGGCTCACCCTTATAATCAGATTTAACGATAGTGTTTCCACCGCCAACACCGCTATATAAACAACAAACTTTATAAGAATCGAGGTCAAAATTTATTCCCTGATTGAGCCAGATGCAACTTCTATACTTCATTGTAATACTCTCCTTTATGCTGCATCATATGATTTGCTCTATCATACAGTTCGCAGTTAATCATACCAAGATCTTTCGCCTTTTGAACACCATAGTCCAAAAGTTCATATATGTGTTTTGGGATATGAGTTTTATTGTTTTCGTACCAACCGCCTTCAAGGTCAAGTACAATCCATCTTACACCTGCATCAACAGTCAATTCAAACCATTTATCAAGTTCTTCTTTTGTGTCGTTTATTCCCGGTATAATAATGTATTTTGTCCTTGCAAGACTTTTATTTTCTGTCTGAGCGTCAGCATATTTTCTAACATTTTCCCAAACTTTATCGAAGCAAGGCACTTTTTTAATTTTTTCATAAGTTTCAGAAAAACCAGAATCCACGGATATAACAACATTTAAACTACCTTCAGAGATACCTCTGGCAATAGCCGGTGAAAACTTTATTCCTGAAGAATGCACTCTTATATTATCCATTCCACAATCAAGAAAAAGATTAACCATAGGCTCAAATTCTTTTAGCATAGCAGGTTCACCGCCGCCAAATCCGATTTCTCCACCGGGTCTTAAAAGTTTTTTATCCGCAAGCTCTTTGATAACAGGGAACATGTTGTAATTTTCTCGCCTGTTAAAATAGTCAGTTTGCCCTTCAGTAAAGCAATACAGACACTTTGAATTACACTGAGTCCAATGGTTAAAAACCATATAGTCAATATAGTCTTCATCATCCCACTCGCGCTCTTTCAAGAAAATACAGCCTTTACAACGCTCAAGTGTAATGCCTTTTTTATTAAGTTCACGCATTTTGCGTTTATCTTTAAAAAACTTTTTCCAATCAATTTTTGAACCATCATATTCAGGGATGAGAACTTCTCTTCCACCACCTTCATGACAATTAAAACAGCACATTTTTATATCAGAATAATCAACGTTAAAACCGTGCTGGATATACTCACAGCTTACGTATCTTTGTCCGGATTTTTTCTTTAGGAATTTTTTAATTTTATCCCAAACCATAAAGTCACTCTCCCTAACAATATCATAGTGTTATCAAGTAAATTTGGCAAGATATTGCGAAGAAAAATGGTTATGTTATTATAAAACAAATGAGGGATTGGTCTTGGCGAATTTACAAAGCCGCACAACATTTTAAGACCAACTACTTATTCAAAAAGACAACTAAACAAACGGGCGATTGGTCTAGGCGAGTTTACGAAGCCGCACAACATTTAAAGACCAGCTGCTTATTCAAAAAACAATTTAATATCTAACGGGCGATTGGTCTAGGCGAGTTTACGAAGCCGCACAATATTTAAAGACCAGCTGCTTATTCAAAAAAACAATTTAATATCTAACGGGCGATTGGCGCAGCTGGTAGCGCACTTGATCGACATTCAAGGGGTCGTGGGTTCGAGTCCCGCATCGCCCACCATAAAAAGTCAGATAATTTTGTATCTGACTTTTTATTTTGAAATCCGGCTCAGAAAATTATCTTATTTACCAAGAAGGTATATAGGCAAGTTTCTTGCCTTTGCAAAATCAAGGAATTCTTGAGGTATTTCACCGATACTATCAACTTTAGCAACCAAAGCATTGATTGAAGGATTGTAAAGGTTAGTTTCGTTTTGTTGACCTTTAATCATCAAGTCATCAGCAGCTGTAATTGCTTCTCTTATCTGTGTACCGGTAAAGGTTCTGCCTTCTATTGTATAAGTGTTATCATCTCTAATTTGAGATAGATATTTTTTAGATGCTAATTGTTCATATAATTCCGTATAACCTTTATCTGAAATACCAAGTGAAGCCTTAATTGCATTTGGAAGCATATCTCTATAAGTACTCATTGGGTCATTTCCTGATATGATTTGACTGAAACGTGACAAATCTTTTCCACAACCTGAACCTTGATTAGCATTTGCAGCATTTGCAACATTTACATTTTCTACTTCCAAGCTAACGCCAAATGACTGATTAGCGTATGTAGGCTTAACTGCTAATGAAACATAAGAAGCACATAGGAAACCACCATTAGCTATATCTGACAACAAATCAACTGTTGAAAGATTTTCAGCGCTAGGTGCCATATGGACAAGTAGTCTCAAATTATCTTTTGTAGTACCAGGAGCAAATCCATATTGAGACAAATCTGCATCTGCTGAAACTTGAGAGAAGTCCATTACACGATAGTCTTCACCACGATAGTTAACTGTTGGCAACAAGTCTTCTTTTACAATTTTACTTGAGAATAACAATTGACCTTTTGAATTTATTCTTGCTAACGAATCTGAAACTGGGATTTGACTTTCATCAGACAAAGCATCTCTATATCTTTCATAAAAATCATCCGAAACACCTTTAAGATCAGCTTCTGCCATAATTTTTGCTATTGAATAATCATCCTTGTGTCTGAAGTTTGTAGCAGTCATATCAGAAGTTGTGTCACCAGTATTGTAACCTTCAAGCCAATGGTGGTTTTTAACAAGTTCGAATATTCTATCTTTTATATCTTTAGAAAACGGATATTTTTCAAGTATATTTCTTGCAAATAAAGCTGAAGTATCAGGGTGTTGTTTATCTACTTGGCCTTCAGATTTAGCTATATCATGAAGAACTGTTGCATATTTTAGTGCTGTTTTGTCTAATTCAGATAAATTAGCGTACGCAGGATTAGACATAGCATTTTGAAGAACTGCCATAATATGAGAGTCAACACTTAGGTCATGAGTTGCATGTTGTTGTTTTCCTATTACATTTACAAATTCTGGCATACCAGTTATTAGTGCATTCATTGCATCATCAAGTTCTTTATTTCCTGTTACAACTTTATTTTCTTTTATAAACCTATATGCTTTGTCATATACAGCTTTTTCCAAAGGATTATCTAAATCAAGTTTAGATAGGTCAATTATTCCATCATAGCCTGTAATTTTACCGCCTTCTTCTTTTACTTCTATGCCTAATTTTTTAATGATTTGAGATTTTTGCGAACTTGGCAACAAACCTATAGTTAAAGATAAATCAGCTAAGAAATCAGTACGAGGATATTCTAAAGGCAATCCTTCTTTACCAAATTTTGTGAAATCAGTAGTTTTAAGTACATTTTCAACATCAGGATTGTTATTAGCAAAGAAACCTTGTGACATAGCTTTTATATCTTCTGACGTTACTTTTGTTGGAGTAATCGTATTTTTAAGTGATTCTTGAATTTTTGATGAAACTTCTTCAAGATTCATCTGTGCTTTTTCTGCATCAGTAAAAATTCTTGAATAAGCTCCATTTTCCATAATAGCTTTTATGCTTTTTATAACATTAATTTTTTGCATAAAACTCATTGAGAGTGGATCTTGGGCTAATAAAATAGTTTGGACCATAAACTCAGCATCAAAAGAGGTTAAATCCTTGGAGTGATTAATTTTTTCAATAATAGGTTTAATATTTTCAATTTTATCTGTTTCAAGTAGCGATTTAGTACCAGCAATACAAGATAGTTCATAGATTTGTTGTTGAGTGAATAAATTATTTCCTTCAGAATCTTTGTATTCTAATAATTTATAAGCATTACTGAAACTATCTTTACTCAAGGATAAATTAAATAATTGGAAATCGCTAAAAATATTAGAGTTTTTTAATGAAATAATATTATTTTTTATTTCTTCAGCGTCTAAAGGCGCCGTTATAATCCGGCTAATTTGTTCAGAAGTTAAAAATTTACCTTCGCCTGCTTTAAAGTCTGTTATTACTTTTAACTTTGCATCCAATGCCGCTGAATCTATACCAGTAGCTAGTATACTAACAATATCATGAGATTGTATACAAGAACCATCTGCAAATTTTATATTGCCCAATTTTATAGCATTTTGGGCAGCAAGGTTAATATCAATATCTGAGCTTACAAGCATTGATAGATAGAAGTCTTGGATACGATTTCCATAAGGAATTTCTTTATTTGCAGCTGTTATCACATCAAGATTTTTTTGTAATTTATCCATACTCATAGCAGATTTTGCTAGTTCAACCCAAGCAGATCCATTCAAGGAATCTTTGTAAGGAGCCAAATCTAACATTCTTGAAACAAGGTTGGAATCAGATGCTAATTCAGCAATCGTGTGATTATCTATATAATTTCTAGATAAATATGAGGATTCTATATAATTAACATCTGCTAATTTTTGAATATTACTCTTGTATGTATTTATGTCAATTGTATTTTCTGCAAAATAATGCATTTCGTACGATGGAATTATTTTTTTACCATCTTTATATGTTAAAGTTGATAATTCTCTGATGTTATTTTTAATTGTATCAAGACTTACATCAGACATTGCCATTTTAACAATTGAATTGTAATCAATCGCATCTCCTCCTAATGAAGAATTTAATGAAGACAATTCTAAGAGATTGGATTTCAATGTTTCAACGTCTTTAGAAGACCCAGCCAAAGAAATTAGGGAATTAGAATCATAGAAAAACGAAGCATCAGAACCTTCTTGCTTTAATGATCCCAATTCTAAAATTTTATCGTAAAAATCATCACTGCCAGTTACTATTGTATTTATCTCTTGAGCAGAATTAAAGATAGAATTTCCTTCTTTATCTTTTATTGAACAAAGTTCTAAAGCCTTTGCAGCAACAGCAGGATCTTGTGCAAAATAATAAACACCTTGTCTAAAAAGACTACTGCCGTTGCTTTTTACTCCATTAAGAGCAATAACATTATTGTAGTATTCAGGGTCTTGTGCGCATTTTACAGCATCTAAATTCGGATACTTTGAAGTAAGGTCTAGTTCCAACAATTGACTAAACCTTTCTGTTACATCAGTATCGTAAGCTAAAAGGGCAATAGCATCGCCTTGCAATCCTTTATCTTGTAGTTTCTGTATATTCACTCTTGTTGCAGCAATATCTGAAGATTTTAATAATAAATTTAAAACATCTGCTGGTTGGAATAAAGAAGTATTATAAGATGTTTTTAATGAAGTAAGTTCAGCTGCATTAGCTTTAAGTGAAGTAATATCTATCTTATCAACATCTAAAGAAAGAATATTTGAAATATAATAAATACTAAAAAGCTTTTTACCATTTGCATCGACAAGTTTATCTAATTCAACAGCTATATCTGTCATTTTATCATTTTTTGCAATCTCACAAAGAGTTCCTTGCAATGGTGTGTTATTCACAATATTTTCTTGTAATATTGCAGATAGTTTAGATAAATTTTTTGCAACTGCTTCTGCATCGTCACCAGTTGCAATTTTGGAAATAATTGCACTTGAAAGAATTCTGTCGCCGTTTGCATTTTTTAAACTTGCTAATTCGCTAATTCTTGATTTTAAAGTTCCAATTTCAAAATCAGAAGAAGCCAAACACACAATATCACTAGGAAGAAGCGCACAAGCTCCTTTGGTATCCTTAATTGCAGCTAACTCTATAGCTTGATCTGTAATTTTTTGACTTCCAGCCAATTGTATGAGTCGGTCAGGATTAAATAGCATATAACCGTCATCACCTTTTACTGTTGATAATGCAGATATACGAGCAGTAAGTAATGAATCATTAGCAAGTTCTCTCGCACTTTCAACTGTAAATGCAGATTCTTTAGCATCTTGGGAGTATTTAATTTTACCTAATGCAATATAATTACCAGTAAGCTCAGGATTAGAAGCTATTTCCATAATTTCATCACCGGAGAGTTTATTGCCAGAATATCCAACAAATGAAGTTGCAGCTAGAGCACTTGCTCTTGCAGTTAAACCTTGATCTTTAGACAAAAGTTTTATTTGTTCATCAGTAAATAAACGTTTTCCGTAAGTATCAGTATCCATATAAGAAGACAACAAAGTCACTCTGTCTTTAGCCTTTACGGGAACTGATGCAGAAGCAACTGCACTAAGTGTGTCAGCGTTTAGAGTTTCTTCTGCGGTTTTTATTTTTTGAATATTTATTTTTTCAGTTGCTATACCTGTCATAACTGATAATAATTGACTAAATCCTTCACCGGACAAATTAACACTGCCTGTTATACCATAATCAGCCAATAAACTTAAAGGCATATCAACAAGTACTTCTCCAAGGTTACCAAGAGCTTGAGCACCAGCTTTGCTTAAGCCTTTTTCTATAAAAGTATCAGCTATTTTAGAGTGAACAGCATTAGAGAATTTGCCGATTAAACGACCTGAATAATGAAGAGCTAAATCTTGACCTGCATCTATTAAAATATTTCTAATTTCACCAGATGATACATTTTTAGAAGTAGCTTCTTCAATAAGGCTTAAAGCATCGCCACCAAATATACCAACCATAGAAATGGTTCTTCCTGCTGTTATCATTCCCATTGCAATTGGAGTTGCTGCCCCGCCACTTGAAACTATTGCAACTATCGAACCACCTATAAGTAATACTGTTCCTGTTGTTTGAACAATACCGTTAAATGTATTAACAAAACCAGTTTGATCTTTAGTATAATCAGTTACAAGTTTTTCTAAATCAACTTGAGAATTTTTACCAAACGCTTCAAGAGAAAGATCCATATAATCTTGAACTAATGTATCTGTATTGATTCCATATTGGCTCATATTAGTTTTGAGATTTTTTGTCAAATCATCATATATACAATTTGTTATTGCATTTGCGCCTGAGTTTACATAAGTTTGATATTTTTGCTTTCCAACTTCTTCACTTCCATAAAATTCAATAAATTTACTTTCAATATCTGAAGCCTGTTGGCAAGCAATTCCAGATAAAAACTCTTTTTCTGCTACAAATTCATTATACTTCTGAGCTGCAACTTCTTTATCACCATACACAGTAGCCAATACATTTTGAATTTCAGATGTTTTGCCATCTTTATAATATTGTTCAATAATTGAATTTATATTAGAAAGTTGAGCTTGGCTAGAAGAATAAATTTCCATCTCTGATTCTAAAATTCTTGCCTTATCTATCTTTGCTTGGTCATATTCAACACCGTATGCATTTTTATATGCGTCTTTAAAGTCTAATTCAGGATTATTGATAGCTGCTATTAAATTATTCAATGTCATATCATTAGAAATGATTCTTACAGAAACATCATCTCTATCTATTCCCCAACCTGTAGCTGCTTTTATGCCATTATAACCTTGGGAAATAATACCATCTTCATAGTCTTGGTCTAACAAAATGTCTTTAATAGTAGCATTGTTATTTGCTAAATAATCGATTGTTAGAACCTGATATAACTCTTCTTCAGACAAATCTGTTCTGTCTGTGTATTTTCTTGCAATTGATTCGAGATTTTTAATTTCTTCGAATTTTGATAGGGTTTCAGTTTTTGTAACTACATTGCCATTAGCATCAGTTCTTGTTGTGTTTACAACCTTTTCGCCATTTTCAGTTGTGATAATGTTTTCTTCAGTATATTTTAGTTTACCTGTTTCAACGTCATAATTAAAACTTGATATTTTTACAGGCTCACCATTCTCATATTCATATTGAGCTTTAACCGCACAAAGTTCACCTGCCGGATCAACATAATAATCAATGCCTGAAAGGATATTACCATTTTCATCTTTTACAATAGAATTTTGGCTTAAAGCAGAAAGAACGTTATCACTAAGAACATACATTCCATTTCTATAATCAAATAGAGCTTTTACCATTAAATTTTCTTTGTCTTTTAGAGGATTATCAAGATTCATAACTTCAACAGCTGAATTTATAACAAATTCATTATTTTCATTTATAACTATTTCTGCACCTCCAAGCGCTGATTTGACACTAGCGTCTTGGAAAATAGTATTTAAAAGCAATCTTGATGTTGCAGCATCGCCGTTAGTGAATGAATTCAATACTTCGAGCATATCAGGAAGTGTATTCGCATCACTAAGTTTTTGAGTAAGTTCAGTATTGCCAAGATTTTTTACTACTTCTTTTGGTGTTTCGGTTTGAAGCTGGAAGACTTGCTGCCATTGTTCTTCAGGTTTTAAGGTTTTATCATTCAATAAATCAGCCACTGTTTTTAAAAGAGCAAAAGCTCTTTTGTCAGAAGAATCAGACAAGTTGCTAAGTACAACATCAGCACTTCCATTTACAACCTTGCCGCTTCCGTCAGTGGTAACAAAGGTACCATCTGGATTATAAATAGTATTATTTGTAGTTTTTGTTCCATCAGTTTCAATTTTTGTTTCATTTTTTTCAACTATATTTTTTCCGTCTTCAGAATATTTGAGGTCAACAACACTTACGCTGCCATCTTGATTAGGAATTGTCATAGAAACTGAAGTGATAACTCCCTCTTCATTAACACCTGTTGAATAGTTTAAGCAGCCGATTGTATCTAATGTGTCATTGATTGTATCTGTATAGCTATTTAAGTTTTCTTGGAAAGCCCAAGGAGTTGTAGCAAAAGAATTCTGCATATCAAATGCATCACCATTTAAAGTCTCAATAGCATTTTTAATACTTTCAGGAATTTCTTTGCCATTTTCATAGAAATAACTAGCTATAGCAGAAACTTCGTTGAACTTATTTTTCTTTTCTCCAAGCAGATTATTTAACTGATCACATTCATCAAATGACACAACAGTCAAAGACTCGTATATTTCTAATGGAGAAGAATCAGCATTATAATAATTTCCATAATAGATATGGAATAAGTCGCAAAAATCTTGATTTTTAGAGAATTCTTCAATTCTTGCTTTTTCTTCTTTGTAATCATTAGCCCAACTAAAAGCCTCTTCCGGAGAGTCTTTTGAGCTTAAATACATATTATAGATTTGTTGTTTTAATGCAGAACTATCTTGAGGTAGCTCACCTTGGGCGTTGACGCCTAATAGCTCAAATAGTTCTTCTTGAGTATCAACTTGTCCTTCAATATCTGCTTTAGATATTTGATTTATTAAACTTTCAAAATCATCTGTAGAAATTGAATCTTTACCATCCAAAGCTGCGATTTTGCCTATTTCTTCAGATGAAATTTCACCGTCTTCATTTTCATCTACAACAGTAAAGATATCTTCAAGAGAATAACCTTTTTTATCAAGTTGGGCAAAAATTTCGTTATCTTCAGCTTTCCAGCTTCCTTTTTTTGTGGCAAACAAACTAAAATCACCATACTCAGATGAAGAATCAAAAACATTGCTTTCGTCATCTGATTTTGTTTTTTGTATTGATTTTAATGCATCTTTCCTTGAATTGGTTAAATTGGAAAGTTTTAGCTTATTAAAAAACATTCTTTTCCCACAACTTGTTACTTATTAACGTATTCGACATTCGTTTCGAACATCTTTAGGTTGAGAGAGTTTGTTGAAAATATTTTTACAAATGTTAATAATTCAATTTTTTTTGAAAAATTATCATGACAATATATTCTCATTTTAATAGAGTAGGATTTCATGGCTGTTATCCTCTAAATTATTGATATAATTCAAGAATTCTTGTTAAGTAAAAAAAAATATAATATAATCTGGTGCATTGAGTCCCAATTTAGTTAACCGGAAAGAAAAGGAGTTTTTATGTCTGATGTAAAACCTTGCCCGTTTTGTGGTGAAGAAATAAAAGTTGTTGCAAAAAAATGCAAACACTGTGGTAGCTGGCTAGAAGAAAAACCACAAACAGAAACTACTGCAAAGCAAAAAGAATGCCCAGCGTGTGCTGAAATGATTGATGAAAATGTAGAAGTTTGCCCTTTCTGCAAGACTAATATTGCGGTTAAAACAACGAAAACTGAAGACGAGAGCATTAATATAGGTGAAGTTAGTAAATACTTTGAGTTCAAAAACCCAAGTAGAGTTATTTTTGGAATTTGTGGCGCTATAATGCTTTTCTTTTCACGTCAGACTCCAATGTTTAACGTAAATACAAATGCTTCTGCATTTGGGCTTTCAACTTCAAATAAAGCTGTTTACACCCTTTTAAGTTTATCAGCTGAACCAAAACACGATTTTGTAGGGTTTATCTGCTGGTCAATAATTGTAGTATCAGTTTTAACAGCATTAATTGCTTTCAAAGAAAAATATAACAAAATGTTCGTAGCTTTATTTGGTTCAATTGCTTGTTTAGCAATGGTTGTTATATCTTGGATTTCTGAATCTAATTCAATAAACAGTCAGCTTGCTCAATACGGTTTGACTTCAAATGCACAAGTTACTATCTCTCCGGCATGGGGAATGTTCTTAATGGCTGGCGCAGTTGCACTTATCTTTGCTGCATCATCAGCTTCGCTTTCTCAAAAGTTATATTCTTCATTACCAATAGAACCAATTAAGAGTTTTATAAAATCATTAGTAAAATAATTCATACTTTCAAATAAAAGATACAGGATTTAATAATGACAGAGTATATTTCTTGCCCTTATTGCGGAGAAAATACAGCAGCTAATAAAGCTGAGTGCGAAATTTGTGGCGAACAAATTGAATCTAAATCAAATAAAATTGTTTGCCCTTACTGCGGGGAAGAAATAATTAATTCTGATATTTGCAATATTTGTGGTGAATCATTAAAACAAGATATCAACAAAAAGACACAACAATCAAAACACGAAAAAACTATAGATGATTTTAACAACAGGAAGAACAAGAATTTTTTTGTTCTTCCTATTTTCTTTTTGTTAATACTTGGAATCTATTTTGCATATAAGTTCCTTGATATAAATACGTTTTTACCAAAATCCATTAAAGAAACATCTATTCAAAAAACAGAGAAAATCTCTCTTCCAAAAAATACAATTAACAGTTCTAAAGCTGAAACTAAGGCTATACCAAAACCTCAGAGTGTTCAAAAAGTTGAAGTTAAAGAAAAGAATGCAACAGAAAAATCGACTCAAGAAAAAACTCAGATTCAAGCAAAACAAACTAACCCTGTTAAGGCACAAACGCAAAGCCCAAAAATAAATGAGAAACCGCTTGATACATATTATTATGAAGTCAGAAATCATATTGGCAAATACTGGAATCCACAACTTGTAAACGGTAGCGGTCAAGCTGTAATTCGATTCAAGATTTCAGAAACAGGACAGTTTACCGAAATTAGCGTTGTTTCTACAACCGGAAATTATTCATTAGAAACTGTTGCCCTAAATACAATTCGCTACGCAAAAGGCTATGAAGCTCCGCCTTCATCTTACAAAGGCGGTTATATTACATTACCGTTTGAAATTAGTTTTTAAATACAAAAGAAAGGATAAAAAAATGAGTGAAGAAGAACAAAGAGATACGAAACCTTGTCCGATATGTGGTGAGGAAATAAAAGCATCAGCAAAAAAATGTAAACATTGCGGCTCTTGGCTTGACGGTTCAAATCATGAGGAAGAACAAAAAACACCTGAACCACAAGCTAAGTCAACATCAGACGATAATGCTGAAGTGGATGCACTTGGTGTATTAAAAAATGTTCCACAAAAAACCTACATAAAACTTGCAGTAATTGCTGCTATCATTGGATCTTCTGTATGGGGATACAACTATATTCAGCAAGAAAACGCAAGAAATCCATACGCTTGTGACAGTGAATATGCAACAACAGAGCTTTTAGACTCAGTAAAATACGAAATTCAAACTGTTGCAAATGCCTATGAAAACTACACAAATCCTTCTTACGATTATTGGGGATTTAGAATATATAAAACTGCAGAAGATATAACTAAAATCGACGACAAAACTATCGGTAACAAAGATGTTCAAATGAACCTTTCAAATATATCAGAAAATAACATTGATAAATTAAACAACATTAGAACAAGATATTGCTCGGGAACAATGACATTAAAATTCACAAAACCTATGTCACTTGATGAAACTGACGATACAGCAAAATCAAATGTGTACACTCAAGCAGTAAAATACAACGTTAAACGTGAGTTTGGAAGCACTCCACAGGATTCCGTAAACTCAGACAGCTTCTCAGAATTAACTGCTGCTAAATAAATTACATATAATTTTAATAATTTATGAGAAGGTGCTTTCTTGTGCTAATAAAGGGCACCTTCTTACTTACTCAGGAAGTGTAACTCTATTACCGTTTCTAAAAGCCGTATAATGCGGCGACATTATCTCGACTCCAGCTGCATTAAACTTCTCGTGGATATTCTTATGAAGCTCTGAATATATATGTTGCATAAGCTGTGGTGTGTCTGTATAACAGTTGATTTGATATTTTATGTAGAAGTCATCAAGTGCAGTCTGCAAAACAAAAGGTTTTGGCTCTTTCAAAATATGTTCAGTAGAAAGAGCAGCATTCATCAAAAGCTCATATACTTTTTCCCACTTTATTGAATAATCTAAAGATATCGTTGTGTATAATATTAAACCCTGCGCTTCAGCGGATTGGCTATAATTTACTATATGGCTTGAGATTACGATAGAATTAGGGATAGAAATAACTTCGTTTTTTATAGTTCTGATTCTTGTTACAAGCAAGGTGTTTTCAAGTACATCACCTATTGTTTCGCCAATTTTTAACCTGTCCCCAACCTTGAATGCTCTTGTGTAGGTGAGTATTATGCCTGTAATCATATTTGATAAAGATGAAGAAGAGCCAAGAGAAATTAAAACACCAAAAAATATTGATATAACTTTAAAAGCATCTGTATTTGCGCCTGGAAAATAAGGTAAAATAATCGCAAATGTTATTAAGTAAACAATTATTCTAATTATCTTTGAGGTTATCCCTGACCATTCAGGGTAAAAACCCTTTATAGTTATTCTTTCCCGAGCTATTTCTAAAAAAATAAATTTTATAAAGACATTAACATAATGTGCCGTAAGAACACATAAAACAATGAATAAAAAGTTTGGCAAATAGTTTCCAACCGAAACTATGAATCTTGTAAAAGTTTCAGTAAAGACATTGAATAAAACATCAGACAATTGCGAAGTCAAAGGGAAAAAACTAAATATTAATACAAAATAAAAATACAAAACAAAAATTGAAAGTAACGCTAATATCATTTTAGTGCAAAAGGTTGCAAAGAATATAACTTGGTTCCTTGAAAAAAGTCTTGTTTTCTGGATTTTTAAATCTGGTATTGTTTTTGACTCTAAGAAGTCTTTGAGTTTTGCGTATAAGGTTCGGAATAAAAATAAAAACATTACGGCAAATGCTGTTGCAAAGATTGTTTGTAATAGCCGTTTTAACCAGAATTCTTTTTTGTGAGTGGCCCTATAGTTCTTTATGGCCTTTTGTATTTGTGTTTTATATTCTTTTGAAACATTTGTACGATTTTGCTTTACAACTTTAGCATCCTGATCGGTCACTGAAAGGATTATTTTATCCCCGATTTTTATATCATCAAAGCCATTATTTTTTTCAACATAAATGTCATCCGGGTTAAATTTTTTATCCTCTGCTATTAATTTTATTCGCGCAGATATTGTTAGAGCTCTTGATTTTGCATCAATAGAACCTATTCTACTATTGATATCAAAGATTCTTTCATTCTCAAGTTTAACAGGAGCAGATATTGGTGCTTTTTCTTCAGCTATTGCTACACCGAAAGATACAAAAACGAATAAACTCATCAATACTTTGAATAGAATTTTCAAACCAAGAAATCCTCAACTTAATACTATAAAATATTTTAATAACTTATGCCGGCTGGCTATTTATAAGAAGACCTATTTGTTCTGCCATTTTATTTAAGAAAATAACCTCATCATGTGAAAGACTTTTGCACTCGTTTTTGTACCTCAATATTAGATAACCTAATAGTTTATTCTCATTATCTATTGGTATACTATACAGTGACTTGATGTCTCTGGTATTTAGATATTTTTCTTGCGTGGAACCTTTTAGAGAACACTCCTCTATATATTCATCGATACAAGCAAAGCTAATATTTGCATTATGGAAAATATTCTGGAATTCTTCAAAGTCAGCTGAATGCCTATCCAATTCACCAGAATCAGTTAATGTTTTTGACGGAAGCTTCTCAGAATACCTATCGTAATAAAAATTATTTGAATCAGAATTATATATAACTATAAAACACTCATTAGGGTTAAAAACCTTTGAAACTTCACTTACAATTGTATCTTTTACTATACTCTGATTCTGAACCCTTCGCATAGATTCAAATACTCTGACCAAGGTTCTATCTCTTTCTGCCTGATTATATATAGAGGTAACTTTTTTCCATGATATTGAAGAAAAAGCGTAAATAACAAGCTGGAAAAGAAGCAGCCATTCAATAAATAAATAACCTGCTTGTTGTGGAATAATCACTTTGTAAACCCCTGAAACTACAGGGACAACAGCAACATAAAACGCAACAAGAACCAATGACAAATAAGCAATTAATTCATCTTTAATACGCAAAGAAATAGCTAAAGAAGTAAAATCTTTCAATCCTATAACTATCAACACAGTTCCAAGAATTTGAAATCCATGGGCAAATATTCCATTTATATCAATTGACTGAGGGTTTATATAAAATAAACCGCTAAAACCCAAAAACAATAGCCCTGATATAAATGCTTTTATTGGATTTTGATTGTTATTTATTCGAGAATTGATTAATATCGCTGCCGTCATAAAGTATATAGCATAATTAATGTACTGTAACACACTTATAGCAGCATATATACTCATTAAGATTTGCGGAATAAAATAATACACAAAAAGAGGAAGAATAAGTAACGCGATAAATCCGTACAAATAAGGTTGGATACTAATTGGTTCCTCATGTGGTTCACCCTCAACAGGTTTAGATTTGTACAGAAGAGCACCATATATGGTTAAAGGGAAAATTAAATTTGCAATCATGTGATAAACCAATATAGGATTTTTCTTTATATTTTCATAGAATAAGTTGTCAAAAGGAAAGACATCCATAAATACAGCGTGAAAAACGCTAAAAATTAAACCAAATAAAAATCCATAAGCTAATACTAGAAATCTATTATCTTTTGTTTTTGCATACAAACTTTTACTCTTAATACAGACAAATAAAATGGAAAGAAAAAACACACTCTCAATTAAAAGATGCAGATTATGCGAAAAAATCACTGAAGAAGATATTGCAAATTGCGTATCACTAATGCCAGCTAAAAGAGCAATAGATAAAATCATCAGAAAATAAAAAACTAGAGTTTTCCCCATTAATTTTTCCTTTCACCTAAAATATAATTTAAAAAATACATAGGTATAAGATAAATTTATAATAAAATTACAAGTAAAATAAACCCACCTATAGTAGTTTTATAAGGCTATATTTCTTATCAAAATTAATATATGTTTTTTATAGTTTGTTAACCAATATATCTTCAACTTCAGCTATTGATAAATCAGATCTAACAGATCTTGCTTTGTTATGTCCGCCGCCATATAGCTTTTTATCATCTGAAACAGTCGCATTATAACGAGAAATCAGATTATTTAAATTAACCGTTTTACTTCTAACTGAAGCTACTGTTGCAAATTCGTGAGTATCAGGATTTACAGCCTCTGAAACATTGGTATTTAGCTCGCTAGAGTTTCCAGTTATACAAAAAACACATTCAACACCGCTTATATTTATTATTTTGCTTAATATATCTGCTTTTACAATACTAGAAATAGGCGCATCTACAGCTTTATCAACTACTATATATGCCTTTTTGCCATCTTCTGAAAATTTTACTTTATTCATCCATTTTTTTTCTTCTTCAAAATCTGCAAGTGACATATTTTTAGTTTTATCAACAATTTCTTCATAGTTTACATTGTTGTATAAAAGTGACATATCATCAAAAGCAGAATTGCCCTTTGCAAAAAGAAGCGCATTTGTATCTGACACCAAACCAGTAGCAAAAGCTCTAAAGACAGCTTTTGAGAGCCCTTCTGGGTGAAGTCCGAATGGTTTTACAAATTGCATAAGGAATTGAGAATCTGAACTCATTGAAGAATCAACAATATTCAAGCCTGCATAGTTATATCTTCTGTTTTCATCACGAGTCGGCTTAAAAGGTAATGGATGGTGATCGATTTTTATAGTATGTTTTGCCTTATTAAATATGCCATCTCTCAATGTATTTTCAAGAAGTGGAGATTCTGCTGTATCTAGAGCTATAGCAAGATCATACTGTCCATATTGTTCTTCTACTTCTTTTACCGTTGAGGTTCTGAAATCAACTACTTTAAAATGGTCCGAATTGCCAAGAAAATCTCCTTCAGCATAAAGTTTTCTACCGATAAACATATCAACTTTTTTACCTGTAGCAGCCTCTATCAACCCAGCCATCGCAGTCATTGAAGATACTGCATCAGCATCCGGATTTTTATGTGCCATCAGCGCTATTCTTTTAATATCATGAGATTTTATAAGCCTAACAGCTGAATAAATCTTGGCCCTATTGCCATGTTCTGGTTGCCAACCTTTAAAGGAAATATTTTTAAAAGCGATATCTGCTTTAGCATATATTGCTGAAGGAGTCATCAAGCTTGAATGTTGTTTAAAATTTTTGCTGCTAGTGTCTGATGTTATATTTATTTTACTTGCATTCGGGTTATAAGATAAACTCACACCCGATACAGCTTTTATCATTAATTTTCTCCATAGTGGTTATGTTTATAAGAAAACCCTGAATATTTTTTTTTGCATGCTTTAATAAAATATTATAATAAATTAATATGGAGCATAAGATAATATGACTGTTTTAAATAAAGAGTTCTACCTGAATGATACACTAAAGGTTGCAAAGAACCTTCTAGGAAATATATTTTGTAGAAAAATAGACGGCAAAGTATATAAAGGCATAATAGTTGAGACAGAAGCATATACCCAAGAAGACCCTGCCTGCCACGCACACATAGGAATAACAAAAAGAACTGAAACAATGTACAAAGAAGGTGGAATATCTTATGTTTACTTCACATACGGAATGCACCACTGCATGAACGTTGTAACTGAAAAAGAAAATAGAGGCTGCGCAGTTTTAATAAGAGCATTAGAGCCAATAACAGAAGGCTTAAGCGGAACAAACGGACCCTCAAGACTATGCAAAATATTAAATATAACAAGAGATTTAAACGGAATAGATCTTACATCTAATGAATCAGACATTTGGATTGAAAAAGGAAACAAACCAAAAGAGATAATAACAACAACAAGAATCGGGATATCAAAAGCAACAGATTTAAAATGGCGCTTTTACATCAAAGATAATCCTTGGGTATCAAAAAAATAGTTATTTATATCTCAAATACATAAATAAAGGCTGCAAAAAGCACTTATCATAGGAAAGGGCTTTATGTTTCAGTATTTTTATAAATTTATTATATTCAGGATTATTTTTATCCCAAACAGCAAGCTCTTTATATCTTTCACCTAATTTTGTTCCCCAATTGCAATACTGGTTAACTGAAATATGTATCTCAAGTTTTTTTGCAAAATCAACAAGTTTTGGAATTTCTTTGTAATTTAAAGCTGAAACAACCAAACTAATTGTAACTATTCTAATCTTGCCTTTTTTTCTTTCTTCCGCAAGCCATTTAATATTTTTCAAAACAAGGTTCAAATTTCCGCCAATAACAATAGATTTGTAAACCTTTTCATTAAGAGCAGGCAATGAAACAAAAACCTCATTTATTTTATCTTTAAGTCCAAGCTCTTCAACATTTTCTCTGCTGCATAATATTCCATTGGTATTAATCAAAAATTTAACATCAGGATATTTTTGCGTAATTTCTTTAATCAAAAATTTGCTATGACTACTTGCAAAAACCTCTCCTGAACCGCTTACTGCAATTCTCTTTGCATTTGAAAGAAAAGGCAAAATAACAGAATCAATTTTGCTGTTTAAAAGTTCTGTTTCAACTTTTGAATTCTGGTATCTTTCATCTCTGCAAGTAACACAAGCAAGATTACACTCTTTGTCATAAGCAAATGTAATTTCAACTGGCAAAGATGGCCTTAAAGTTGCATCAAACTGGCTAGTATCGAGCAATTTTCTTTGCCTGCATAAAGCTAAATTACACTTTGAATAGTCACCTTCAAGAATTGATTTTCTCAAAGAAACTGCTTCCTCAGAATTCCATATTTCATCAACTGAATTCTCAAAAATGTTTCCAATACGACCACATACACTTTCATTACTCGCTTTAAAAAAAGCTGGGCAGCAAGTATACACATCGCCGTTATCGTAAATTTCAATTGCTGTAAAAGGTCTTACGCAAACTTTCATAATTATATTTCTGCAGTTGTAAACGTCGTTGTTTTATTTATGTGCGGTGCCTTGAAAATAGGATTTTTTAGAACTTCTAAATATTTGTTATGGTCAGGGTGGAACTTTTCTGCAACAGCTATTTCATCATAAATATAATCATTTCCAGAATGTTTATTGAGTTTGATAAAACTTACAGTTGCATTGTTTCTTCTTGCAAATTCAGCAAATTGGGGCATTTCATGATAGTTATGAGATGTAATAACAAAATTCAATATCAGATTTTCAATGCGGTTTTGTCTTTTTAAACTCCCTAAAAATTCAATATTCTTGACAACATTATCAAATTTACCATCAATAACCTGTTTATCATAAGTTTCCTTTGTCATTGCTGGTAGTGAAACTACAAAATAAGAAACTCTATCCATAAGTTTGTATTCGATGAGGTTCTTTTCATTACATTCAATTCCGTTTGTATAAACATAGAATTTAATTTTTGGATAAGTGTCTGCTATTTTTTGAATCAATCTTTTAGAATAATTGCTGGCAAAAACCTCTCCAAGCGCTGTGACATTAACAAGGTCAGCGTTTTTCAATATTGGAATAATAACAGACTCCATTATTTCATCAAATCTTGTTACATCGTTGTGATAATGAGTTTTTCTACAAAAAATACACCTTGCATTACATGTAGAGTCGTAATTAAGCTGAACTCTTTTAGGGTAATCTGCTATAATTTTTGGAGTAAAACTTTTCCACTCCTTAGCACACAAACTAAAATCGCAATAGTCAAATTTCTCATCAACAAACTGTTTTCTAAATTTTTGAGCTTTTTCGCCATTCCATATTTCATCAAAAGGTTGCTCAAATATATTACCAAATGAATAATTTAAAAAATATCCTGAACAACATCCGTAAACATTACCATCCCAGTCTATTTCTGCTACTTCAAATGGATATGAACAAGCTTCACAAGCCATAATTCGCTCCCAACTAAAAATCCAACTAAAATAATAATAACGTATCTGGTATAATTAGTCAAAAGACAAAAGAATAATCAAAAGGAAATGTCATGAAATATTTAATAGTCGGAACTGGAGCAGTAGGTGCGACAATAGGAGCATTTTTACTGAATACAGGTAAAGATGTGAGCTTTATATCAAGAGGAAAACAACTTGAAAGACTAATTACGCAAGGACTTGCTATAAACTCTGATATGATTGGAGATAAAACCTTCAAAAATATCAAGGCTTATAGCCAAAATGATTTTGCAGGAAAAGCTGATATTATATTTGTTTGCGTAAAGAGCTACTCAATTGATGAAATAGCCCCTCTTATTGAAAAAGCAAGCCACGAAAAAACTCTTGTAATCCCAATCCTAAACACTTTTGAAACAGGGAAAAAACTTGCACAAACAGTAAAAACTCCAGTTATGTTTGACGGATGCATATATGTTGTTTCTGAAATAGAGAATACAGGAGCAATAAAACAAACTACAAATATATTCAAAATTGTATTTGGTAGAATTGACAAAAAAGAACTGCCAGAAAATGCAATAAAAGAACTCAGAAAAGACTTAAATGAAGCTAAAATTGAATCTGTATTTGTTGACGATATTAATAGTGCAAAATTTGCAAAATTTTCTCTTACTTCAGCTTTCGCTTGCTGCGGAGCATATTATGATTTAGAGGCAAAAGATTTTCAGCAGCAGGGTAAATATAGAACAACGGTTACAGAAATGCTCAATGAAATGAAAACCCTTTCAAAAGCCATGAAGCTAGATATCAAAGTAGACATTATCTCAGAAAGCCTTAAAATTATTGATAAGTTTAATCCTACTGCAACAGCTTCTATGCAAAGGGATTTGAAATCAAAAGGGCAAGCTCAAAGCGAAATGTCAGGGCTTTTATTTGATGTAATAAAATTAAGCAAAAAATATAACGTTAAAATGCCACACTATGAAGAAATAGCAAAGAAGTTTAGCAATAAAGAAGATATAGTTAGTGCCGAGGTATTAGCAACCTGAATTCCAGGAAAGAACCAAAATGAAGCAACGCTGCAAATAGAACCATTTCAAGTGGAGCAATTACAAATAATACAAAAAGCGGAAACTCACTTAAGCCACTAACTGAACCGGGCCATATTAAATTCAATATCGGACAAATTATAATTCCAAGCAAAAAGTAACATAATCCACATTTTAATCTGAGTTTAAAAGGGATAACTTCCTTAAGAGAAGCAGTATATGCCATACCAACAAAAATAGCTGAAAACAAAACAAAATTAGTATTTCTAATCCCTAGACAAGCAAGCATGCCGGAAATAAAAACACCTATTCCCAATGCAAACAATGTCAGAATAATAGGATTTTTCATTAGGTGATCGTCAGATGACAATCTGAGCAAATTCTCAGAAAAGTTTTCATTTTCCATATATAAACCCTTTCACAGAAATAAAAAAGCAACACAAACAAGGATTATCTATATTATAATAATAACTCTTTTTTGAAGGCACTGCAACAATGTATTACAAAAATAGTAATAGAAGTTTATGCAAGAAATACCTTTCTTGTTTTAATATCAGATGCAATTCCTTCGAGTTCAGAAAGTGCCGTATTATAGAGCCTTGAAGACCATTCTTGACCATTAATACATTCTGATTTGTATTCACTGTATTTTGCAAGCTCAATTATAAATCTATTAATAATTTCAGGGTCTTTTAAAACTGTTTTAACAAAGGCTTCACTTTGTCTATTTGAGTTTTCAAGAGAATTCACTGGAAAAATATTATCAATTCCGTCTAATTGAAACCCTTTTTGTTTCATTTTTTGGACTTTAAAAGAGTTAATTGCAGAGCGAGGGATGAGATGTTCAATAGAAGGAGGATTATCAGGCCCAAATTTTTCCCCTGAATATATATCCTGCCAGCCATTTTTGACCGCTGCTTTTTTCATATCCTTCATCACAATTAGTTGATGTGCGGTATATTCATTCTTTCTTGATTTTCCAAAAGACACTATCATAAATATTCGTATGGCCCAAGCTAAGCCATATTCTTGCCCCCTTCTAGTAAAAATCTATTTACTTTTTCAGAATGTTCGATAAAATCCTTGAATAATTCTAATTTTATTTCTTCTTTTTTATCTTTACTCAAGCCCAAAAGCTCAAGGTAAATTTTAATATTGTAATATTTTTGATTAAAGTCATCTGTTACTTTTTGAACAAATTCTTGTGATTCTTTAGGTAATGAATCTATATATTCAGGTGAAAGCCCAAAAGTATCTGATACAAAGTCATTTTCTTCACTAAGCATATCATATAAGCCAGAAATACCAGTAAGATCAGGCATTCTTAATAACCTTGCACCACCTTGCATTACAACATCGCCAACAGATTTTTTGCCCGAATAAACATCAGAACACGCTTCAACACAAGTATCAAGATTATAATCAAATACGGAGTCATTATTTGTAGCAGCATAAAGAGTACAACGCAATATGAAAGCCATATATTCATCTGCAACATTTGAGTCAATCATCTTTTCATAGTTAGCATCAGGATCATCGACAAATCGTATTATAGTGTCATCAACTTTTCTTTGAGCATATGCTTCTGGAAGAAAAGGATATTTTTTAAGCAGTTTATCAACGCCTTTTCTAATATTCGAATTGGTAGTAGAGTCAAGCAATAACTGACCCAATTCAGGATCTTCAACTTTTTCCATAAAGTTGTTTTGAATATGAGAAATTGCATCAAGACCAAGAGTTGTTTCTGGATCCATAAATTTCTTAATTAAAAATCCAAAGCGTTTTATATAAGCAACTGCATCATCGTATAGAGGATTATCTTTTGAAATATTAAGGTTATCAATTATTTGATTCAAATCTTTTTCACTAAGAGGTCGTGAATAATCATTGTATAGCTTATCAATCTTCTTTACGTTTATATCACCTGCAATTTTGATTGTATGTTTTTGTTGCCTGTTTTCAGTACCCATTTCTAATGGTCTGTGCTTTTCCTTGAGCGCAGTTGCAATAATACTTACAAGTTGACTATACCTTAATGTAAAAACATCTGAAGAGCCTGTAGCATCATACAATACTTCTGCTAATGCCTGACGCATAGCAGCTTTTTCCGTAAAAATGCTTCCGTCGTATGACTCTAGTTTGTTTATAGAATCAGGTGATAGTCTTTTTATTTCTCCTTTAAGAGCTCTGCTCCACTCTGAAACAACATTGTCATCGAGAACCTCAACGTCTTTCAAATATGCTTGTAGAAACCCTTTTGGTAAAAAGCTGTATGTTTGAGTATACAGTCTTGCAAACTCTTTAAAAACGGGTGATTTTGTATCATTAAATTTTTTGCTTCTTACTTCTTGTTTAGCAGCACTTTGTGCATCTAGTATTTCTTGTCTTAAAGCATCAAAAGTGCCATTTTGGAAAGCTTTTGAAACTTTTTCGTATGAAGCTGATATCTCCTTGCCTAGCTTTTCTGAATGCTGAGGATTTACAGCCCAAAACTCTTTCATTACTTTGCTTTGAGCTTCTGAATATTCTTGTGTACGGTACATCAAACCTTCAGGTCTATATAAATTTTTAGCCTTTAAAAATGCTGATAAGTCTTTTCTGATTTCAGGAGAATTATTCCACGCATCAATCATCGCGACCTTTTGTTTTTCAGACCCGATAAACATTTTGGATATATAGTCTGTTTTTTCTTCAGGTGAAAAAGAAGACCACATATCAATCATTCTTAATGATTTTTTCTCAGATATCTCAGCAAGTTCATCAGGTGTTAAAGATGCTTTGTATGCTTCAAGATTAAGAGTTGCCCATTCTACAAATAAAGGATCATCAGATAAGGATGTTTTTATCTTAGGTGTTCTTTCAGCAGCAACAGGCTGTTTTTCAGTTTCTGAATCATTTGACATTGGCTTTTCTGAAGGTTTTGAAGATGTTGGCTTCTTTGCTTTTTCATACAACTTTAAAAATGCCACTTCTGATGATTTTTCAGAAAGAAGAGCTTTTTTATCTTCATCAGAAAGCTCCGACCACCATCTTTCAATATTTTTAAGTGATTTTGAATTTCTTTCGGTACGTTGTTCAGGAGTTAAATTTTTATAAAAATCAGAAAGGCTCTTAGAGAGTTTTTCGCCAATTTTGTCCGAATAACCTTCTTGCGTGTATCTTAAAGAGGTAAGATATGAAGTATCCGGATACTTAATTCCCAAGGCATCAAGCGTTGAGTAGCCTACGTATTTTTTATCTTCTTTTCTAAAGAAGTCATCTAAATCTTTGTCTAAATCTTCATTAATATCAGCTAATGTTTTATTTTCAAGAAAGATTTTCTTAACAAGATAAACTGTTAAATCATCTCCTGTTTTAACGGGTGGCGTTGACTCATCATTAAAAACATCTCGCATCACATTAATATCATGAATCAAGCCAACTCTAGCTTTTGACTCACTTGTTGAAATTAAATTTTGAAACAAAGGTTCATCAGGGAAAACATCTTTTATTTCTTCAACACTACCGGCAAGATCAAGCATAGAAAATGCTTCTCTATGAGCTTCTAAAGGGGAAAGCGGAGCATCATCTGCCAACGTCTTTATATAATCAGAAACAGTTTTTGGCATAACCTCAGCATTAGCATCAAAAAATCTATTAAGGCCCTTATCAACCCTTGCACCAAAAGAGACTAAAAACGTTTTGCTGAATGGGATAGGATATTTATTATACTCATATTTATTTATGCTTGTTTCAGGCTTATTTTCTTCTTTTTGAAAGAATACAGGCTTTTTAGCATCCAAGCTGTATGAACTCAACGGAATAATTTTCATTTGTGCACTCACTAATTAATTTATTTAATCATTTGAAGTTGTAAAAACACGCAAAATTGCTAAAAAAGATTAATCAGTTAACAAAACTATAATGTTTCGCCAGAAAATTCTAAAGATTCTTTATTAACTTCTCTTAAAAGATCAATCCAGCCTTTATAATAGTCAGTGAGGGCATATGTATATCCAAGCATTAAACTTTTGTAAGTCTGTTTCATTACTATAAGCGACGTCAAATCTGCTTTGCCTTCCTCGTAGTTTTTCTTTGCAAGGTTAATCATACTATTTGAACTTTTAATCATCTTGTCATCATAAAAATTCAAATTAACTTTGGCGGTTACAAACTTTTCGTACGCATTTGAAAAATCCAAATATGCTTTATTTCTTACAGAATTATATCTTGTTTGCGCTTGTTCAACTTGCATCTTAGCATTTTGAATCTCAGGAGAATAATTGTAAAAAACAGGTATATTAACAAGAGCAACGCCTAGATAAGCACCGTGTTTAAAATACTCATATTCAGTTTGATAAAGATTTTGGAAGGAATACCCTGCACCAATTTCAAAATCAGGAATTTTTTTCCTTACAACAACAACCAAATTTTTATTCGCAGATTCTAACTGTTGTTTTGCAATTTTGATATCAAATCTATTATCAATAATTTTGTCTACAATATCTTCAAACTTTGGCAAATCTTGCTTTGGATCAATCGTTAACATATCTGAAAAACTGTTTTTGTCGCTGAACAAATCATCTTCAGTATCATAAACAACTTTTCCAAGACTATCAGCATTTATTGCTTTATTAAAGTCTAGAATTTCTCTTCTAACTTCAATTTTAGCACTATTAACCTGTGTATAAAGTTGATTTCTGGCAATTTCTGCTTGAATAACATCCATTTGTGATGAAGAATCCTGTTTTACACGTTTTTTCGCTAACGTCAAAAGCTCATCTTGAAGTTTTAGTTGTTGCTCATATGTATCAAGTACAGATTTTGCAGATATCAGCGCGATATATGCCTGTCTGACATCCATCGTTGTGTTAAATTCTTGTTGATTAAGCGTCAAAGACTGAGCCTTATATTCAGATTGCGCAAGATTTTTTCTGGCTCCTCTTTTTAATATTTCAAACTCAGCACTCATACCTACTTGATCGGGATTTCCTCTTCCGGCTTGACCGAAATTCTTAAAAAATTCGATATTAGGATTAAGCATACTTCCCGCAACTTTTATATTATTTTTTGCAATTTTTACATCATATTTAGCTGCATGAATATCCATATTCTTTTCAAGTGCAATATTTACGGCATTTTTCATGTCAACTTTGACAATTTCCTGCGCTCTTACAGAATACGAAGATAAAAATAACGCTATGCAAAATAGTAAAACGAACTTTTTCAATGTATAATCCACCATCAATCAATTTAATTATACCATCAACATAAAATTAGTTAATACACTAAATTTATTAAGAACTTGAATTAAAAATTATAATGTGTATATTAAAATATGACACTACTGGAGCAAAAAAATGTTATCAATAAACAAAGTATATGAAGCAAAAGAAAAATTGAAAAATATCTGCATAAAAACAGATTTAATTGAAACAAAAAACATATCAGATTGTGCAGAAGTCTATTTAAAGGCAGAAAACCTACAAATAACCGGAGCTTTTAAGTTAAGAGGGGCATATTATAAAATGTCAACTTTCTCTGACGAGCAAAAGAAAAAAGGTGTAATTGCTTGTTCAGCTGGAAATCACGCACAAGGTGTTGCTCTTTCTGCAATGAGGAATGGGGTTAAAGCAACAATTTTTATCCCAAGTACAGCCCCTATTTCAAAAATTGAAGCAACAAAATCGTATGGCGCAGATGTTAAACTTATTGACGGTGTTTATGATGATGCATACAATGCTGCAATTGAGTTTCAAAAAGAAACAGGTGGAGAATTTATACATCCATTCGACGACCTTGATATCATTGCAGGACAAGGAACAATAGGTTTAGAATTAATAGAACAACTTCCTAATATTGATGCGGTTGTAGTTCCTATCGGAGGAGGCGGTCTCATTGCAGGTATTGCTTACGCAATAAAAACTCTTAAACCAAACTGCAAAGTATACGGCGTGCAGGCTCTAGGCGCAGGAAGTATGTATAATTCTTTTATAAATGACAGATTAACAGCTCTTCCTACCGTTTCAACATTTGCAGATGGTACTGCTGTTAAACTTCCTGGAACATATACATTTGAAATGTGCAAAAAATATGTAGATGAAATAGTAACAGTTACAGATGATGAAATTGCAACAGCAATTTTAACACTTATGGAAAATCAAAAACTTGTAGCAGAAGGTGCTGGGGCATTGAGCATTGCTGCGGTTATGTTTAATAAACTACCAATAAAAGGTAAAAAAGTAGCCTGTATCGTATCGGGTGGAAATATTGATGTAAGTATACTTTCAAAAGTAATAAGCAGGGGACTTCTTAAAACAGGTAGAATTGCTGAATTGACGATTGAACTTTTAGACAAACCGGGTCAACTTAAAGAAGTTTCTACAATTATTGCAGACCACCACGCAAATGTAATAAGAGTCCAGCATAAGCAGGGTGGAGCAAATACTGACATAAATGGCTGCTATCTGAGAGTAAGTCTTGAAACGAGAAACCACAATCATGTCGAAGAAATCAGAAATTCATTAATAAAAGCAGGGTACAAACTGCTTAAAAATGAGAAAGGATATAACAATGAACAAAATAATATACAATCCTAAAGCGCCAGAGCCAATAGGACCATATTCACAAGCCTATATTGCAGAAAACACACTCTATACCTCCGGGCAAATTGCATTGGATGGTGAAACCGGTAACTTTCTTGGTGGAACTATTGAAGAACAAACTGAGATTGTTATTGCTAATATATCTAAAATACTTGATGCCGCAGAGTTTTCATTCCATGAAGTTGTAAAAACGACTTGTTTTCTAGCTGATATGGCTGATTTTGCAAAATTTAACAGCGTTTACGAAAAATATTTCACTTCAAAACCTGCCCGCTCTTGCGTTGCAGTAAAAGAACTTCCGAAAGGAGCCCTTGTTGAAGTCGAAGTAATAGCAGTAAAACACCAACCGCTATTAACATAAGATAAAGTTTAAAAAGCCCCGATAAGGGGCTTTTTTTATTGCTTAAACGTGATTTTTTTGCCTGCGGTAGTTGTAAATACAGTCATAAGATAACTTTTTATCTGCAATATAAGATTTTAATGCATATAAGTAAGCCTTCGCCGTATCAACCGATGTAAAGCAAGGAGTTGAATACATCTCAGCTATCGTTCTAATTAAAAACCCTCTATTTAAAGAGCCTGTTCTATCTGATTTTTCGTTTGTCGTCGGTGTATTGATAATAAAACTGAGCTTTTTGAGCTTTACACTTTCTTGAATTTTTTCTAAATCAAAACTTTCAATTTCTTTTGAAGCTATACCAAAATTCTTCAAGAAATTGTGCGTACCAGTAGTAGCAACAACCCTGAAGTTTAAATCAGACAATGCTCTCGCTATTTCAACTGCCGCAAAAGATTTATCATTCTCATTTAATGAAAGAAGCACGTTTCCTCTGTAAGAAGGGAACTTGTAACCAGCTGCCAAAAAGCCTTTTATTAGAGCTTTATCATAGCTTGTATCAACTCCTAAAACCTCACCTGTAGATTTCATTTCAGGCGCAAGAGCAGGATCAATACGGTTTAACTTTTGGAATGAGAATATTGGAACTTTGACACAAACCAAATCAGTTGTATTGTAAAGTCCAACACCGTATCCTTGAGATTTTAAAGTTGCACCAAGCGAGATATTGACTGCAATATCCACCATTGGAATCCCAGTAACTTTGCTCATTATTGGAACTGTCCTTGAAGCTCTAGGGTTAACCTCAATAACGTAAACAACATCATCTTTCAGAACAAATTGAATATTCATCAAACCTTTGATATTTAAGGCTTTTGCAAGTTTTGCAGAATATTCTTTTAAAGTTTCAATGACTTCTGGCTTAACTTTTTGAGTAGGGTAAATCGCCATAGAATCGCCTGAATGGACCCCAGCTCTTTCAATATGTTCCGTAATACCAGGGATTAATATATCTTCCCCATCTGAAATCGCATCTAGTTCTACTTCTTTACCTGCAATGTACTGGTCTATAAGAATCGGGTGCTCGTCTGAGAATTTTTGTGCTGAATGGAAGTAAGTAAGCATCTCATCAATGTTATAGACAACCTGCATACCACGCCCGCCAATAACATAAGACGGTCTTACAAGAAGAGGGAAACCAAGTTCTTTTGATGCATTAATAGCTTCTTCTTCAGTTGTAACAGCACATCCTTTTGGTTGAGGAATTTCAAGCTCTCTCAACAATTTTTCGAAAACTTTCCTGTCTTCTGCTTTATTTATTGATTCAAGACTTGTTCCTAAAATTTTAATACCTCTAGCAGAAAGCCCTTCAGCAAGGTTGATAGCCGTCTGACCGCCAAACTGAACCATCACACCAACCGGGTTTTCAGCTTTTATAACATTCATAATATATTCGACATTCATCGGTTCAAAATAAAGCCTATCTGCGATATCAAAATCGGTTGAAAGTGTTTCAGGATTTGAATTTACAATAATTGATTCATAATTATTGTTTTTTATAGCCCAAGCCGCATGTACAGAGCAATAATCAAACTCAATTCCTTGTCCTATACGAATAGGTCCAGAGCCAAGCACTAGAATACTTTCTTTTTCAGATTTAGTTGTTTCTGTTTTTTCATTGTATGTTGAGTAATAATAAGGTGTTTTAGCCTTAAACTCACCAGCACAAGTATCTACAACTCTAAAAGCAGCTTCAACTTCCCAATCTGAAGCCATTTTTGTTATGTCTTCAAGTTTATTTCTTGTTAATTCAGCTATCTCTGAATCTAAAAATCCTTTTTCCTTAGCTTCAAGATAAAGTTCTTTAGTTAATTTAGCATTTCTGAGCCTTAACTCGAATTGAACCAGATTATTTATCTTAGCGATAAACCATTTATCTATTTTTGTAATATCACATATTTCTTTTATTGTTATGCCGCGAGAAAGTGCTGCTGCTACTCTAAAGATTCTCCTATCGTCTTGAACGTTTAAAAGAACTTTAAGTTCATCTGGAGAAATTGAATCATATTTTTTTCTAACAAGTCCTACATTGCTATCCTCAGTTGAAACAATAGCTTTTTTGAAAGAACTCTCAAAAGTTCTGCCAATAGCCATAACTTCTCCGGTTGCTTTCATCTTGGTACCTAAAAGTCTGTCGCCTGTTTTGAACTTGTCAAACGGCCATTTAGGGATTTTAGTTATGACATAATCTATTGAAGGCTCAAATGCAGCTACTGTTTTTTGTGTAATAGCATTTTTAAGCTCGTGAAGCTGGTATCCGATGGCTATTTTTGTTGTAATACGGGCGATTGGATACCCCGTTGCCTTTGATGCAAGCGCTGATGAGCGGCTAACTCTCGGATTTACTTCAATGACGTAGTATTGATTGCTTTCTGTATCAAGAGCAAACTGAACGTTGCAGCCGCCTTCTATCTTTAATGCTCTTATGATTTTCAAAGCAGAGGTTCTAAGCATTTGCGTTTCTTTATTTGTAAGAGTTTGACACGGTGCAACAACAATACTGTCACCGGTATGAACTCCAATAGGATCGATATTTTCCATATTACAGATTGTTATACAGGTTCCGTTTGAATCTCGCATAACTTCATACTCAATTTCCTTAAAACCAGCAATCGATTTTTCAATAAGAACCTGACAAATAGGGCTTCTTTGGAGTCCAAGCTGGACAATTTCATCGAATTCTTTTTGATTAGTAGCAATTCCACCGCCAAAACCGCCAAGAGTAAAAGCAGGTCTTATTATTAAAGGAAAACCTATAAAATCTGCAAACTTTTGCGCATCTTCAAGATTAGATACAGTTTGACTCTCTGGAACAGGTTCACCTATTTCATTCATAAGATTTTTAAAAAGTTCTCTATCTTCAGCATTTTTAATTGCATCAATTTTAGTCCCTAAAAGCTGCAAATTATATTTTTCCAAAATACCTTGCTCATGAAGATTCATAGCTAGATTTAATCCTGTTTGCCCTCCAAGGCTAGCGATTAAACCATCAGGATTTTCTTTTTCTATAATTCTCTCCAAGGCTTCGACCGTCAAAGGCTCAATATAGACTTTATCAGCAATTGTCTCGTCAGTCATAATCGTTGCAGGATTAGAGTTTACAAGAACTATTTCAATTCCTTCTTCTTTTAAAGCTCTACATGCCTGCACGCCCGCGTAGTCAAACTCAGCCGCTTGTCCTATAACTATAGGTCCTGAGCCAATAACCAAAACTTTTTTTATATTTAAATTCTTTGGCATTTTTTGTCCTCGATTTCTTTTATCCAATTATAGAGTATTTCAGCAGCATCACAAGGTCCAGGAGACGCCTCAGGGTGAAACTGAACTGCTGCAATATTTTTAGAAGGGCAGATAAAACCTTCAAGAGTATCATCATTGAGATTTTTATGAGTAGCTATGACCGTTTTTGGCAAACTTTTTTCATCTACTGCATAACCATGATTTTGTGATGTCAGAATAACTTTATTTGTTCTAACATCAATTACAGGGTGATTTCCACCCCTATGACCGTATTTTAATTTATACGTTTTTGCGCCAAGCACAATGCTTAAAATCTGATATCCCAAACATATTCCGTAAACTGGAACTTTTCCAATAAGTTTTTTAGCTGTTTCAATCGCGCCTACTGCATCTTCCGGATTGCCCGGACCATTTGAGAGCAGAACTGCATCAGGGTTTATAGCCAATATGTCATCAGCAGAGGTATCAGCAGGAAAAATAGTAATGTCACAATCCATATTAACCAAATATTTCAATATGCTTCTTTTTAAACCAAGGTCAACGAAGGCTATTTTAACACCGCTTCCATTTGTCTGGTACTTAAATTCTGTTGAGCATTTGACCGCAACATCTTTATTCATTTCCCAGGTTTTTAATTTTTCTCTTATCTCATCAGTAATTTCTTTTGTTGTCACAACGCAAGGAACTGCCCCGATATCTCTTATTGTTGTAGTAAGTGTGCGTGTATCTACGCCTGAAATTGCTATCACTCCATTATTTTTAAGATAATTAGATAGCTTTTGAGTACTTCTATAATGGCTTTCAACCTCACAATAGTTTTTGACAATAAAACCTTTTGCGTGAACTCTATCACTTTCAAAATCGTAGTCATTAATTCCGTAGTTACCTATTTCAGGGTAAGTCATAACGATAACCTGCTCTGCATAAGAAGGGTCCGTTAAAATTTCCTGATAACCAGCCATTGATGTATTAAAGCAGATTTCACCAAAAGCAGTACCTTCTGCCCCGAATGATTTTCCCTCATATATATCCCCATTAGCAAGTAACAGAGTTGCTTTCATAATATGTCTCCATTTCTTCGTAAATTTTATTCATCGCAAGCACCCTATCATCAGCACTTGTAACAGCTCTTCCTATAACTAAATAATCTGCGCCTTCTTGAAGAGCAAAAGTTGGCGTTGCTAGACGCTGTTGGTCATTCTTAGCTGACCATGATGGTCTTATACCGGGGCATAAAACTTTGAAATTTTTGCCACAGGCATCTTTTATTCTCCTTGCTTCAAACGAACTTGCGACAATACCTGTAAGTCCGCTTTCTTTAGCAAGTTTTGCAAGTTCAAGTGCATAGTCATTAACGTTTTTATTTATTTGAAGCTCATTTTTAAGTTTCTCATCACTAATACTTGTTAATATAGTCACCGCAAGTATTGTAGGCAAATCTTTGCCGAGTTCTTGAGCTACATTATTAGCAGCTTGAGAACATTTTTGCATCATTTCTTTTCCGCCAAGCGCGTGAACATTAAAGAAATCCGCACCTTTTCTAATAATGTTTTCAGACGCTTTTGCGACTGTATTTGGAATATCCATAAGTTTTACATCAAGGAAATATTTGACATTCATCTCCTGCATAAGTTCAAAGAGTTTGTCGCCATTGCCTGTATAGAATTGAAGCCCAACTTTAAAAACTCCTACGTAGTCTTTAAGTTCAAGTATTAAATCCCTCGCCTCTTCAATAGTATCAACATCAAGGGCAAGAACTATTTTTTCTTTAATCTGCTCTTTAAATTTCATTATAATTTCCTTCTATTATTGTTGCTATTGGTTTTCCTTTGAGTTTCAAGCCTTCAAATGGAGATATTTTGCATTTTGACTTAAAATCTTGTGCTTTAACCACCCATACAAAATCAGGGTCTATTACTGTCAAATTAGCCTTTTTGCCTTCTTCTATCGTTCCATAATCTTCTAATTTCAATATTTTGGCAGGATTTACAGTAAATTTCGAAATAATTTCTGAGATTGGTAAATAGTCCTTTAAATAATTTAAACTAAGTCCTATGGCAGTTTCAAAACCAGTAAATCCATACGGTGATTTATCAAAAGGCTTTAATTTTTCCGATATTAAGTGAGGTGCATGGTCTGTTGCAATCGCATCAATTGTACCATCTTTTAAACCTTCAATAACAGCTTCAATATCAGCTTTTTCTCTTAGTGGCGGATTAACTTTATAAATACCATTTTCAGGATTAACCATTGATTTATCGAAGACAAAATAATGTGGGGCAGTCTCGCAAGTGACTTTTACACCTTCTTTTTTAGCCTGTCTAATTAATTCGATAGACTCTTTTGTAGAAATATGCGCGAAATGATATCTTGCATCAAGTTTTTTGACAACCTCAAGTTCTTTTTTAACAGATAGATATTCGCTTTCAGGCATATCTTTGTAGTCATAATCTTCTGAATGAGAAGAAATAAGTACATCTTTCTTTAAGGCTTTTTCTAAAAGCTCCATATTTTTAACCGGTACACCGTCTTCTGAAAACCCTATTGCGCCAGCTTCAAGCAATGCCTCAAAATCAGTAAGCTCTTTGCCTTCAAACTTTTTAGAAACTGCTGCAAAAGGGAAAAAGCCAATGCCATTTGCTCTACCGATTGTATATTTTAAAGTTTCAACATTATCAACCTTAGGATAAGTATTTGCCATTGGGCAAATTGCGGTATAACCACCAGCTAAAGCTGATGCTACACCAGTATCTATTGTTTCTTTATCTTCAAACCCTGGTTCACGTAAGTGGCAGTGCATATCAATAAAACCAGGCGCAATAATTTTTCCTGTTAAGTCAATTCCGCACGAATCAATTTTACCGATTTTTGATATTATTCCGTTTTGAATTTCAATATCAAAAATACCGTCAATATTATTTTTGGGAGATATTATTCTTGCGTTTTTAAGTATCATTTATCGCTCCTTAAAATCGTTTCAAGAACCGCCATTCTAATGAATACACCATTTCTTGCCTGGGTAAGTATAGTTTGACCTTTTAAACTGTCTAACAGCTCTGATGTAATTTCTAAGCCTCTATTAACAGGCCCCGGGTGCATGAGTATAGCTTTCGGTGCGTACTTTTCAAGGAGTTTTGTATTCAATTGATATTTTCTAATATACTCATCTTCAGGAAAATCATTATGGAATCGCTCTTTTTGCACTCTCAACGCCATAACAACATCAGCATCTTTTAAGGCTTCTTCCATATTCTCAGTCCAATTTGCCTGAAAATCAAACTCGGGTCTAAAATACGAAGGTGAACATACATGTAAATCACAATCATATTTACTCAAAAGACTTATATTTGAACGAAAAACCCTTGAATGGAAAACATCTCCGATTATTACAATCTTCTTACCCTCGATTGATTTCAGTTTTTGCCTCATCGTATAAAAGTCCAAAAGCGCCTGCGTGGGATGTGCCGATTTACCTTCACCAGCATTCACAAATCTTAAGGGGAATTGAACTTCATCAAGTGCCCTCTTAATAATCCCATCTTCTGGATGCCTTATTATGATTGCGTTTATTCCTATTGCATAAAGATTTTCAAAAGTGTCTTTATAAGATTCACCTTTTGTAAATGAAGATTTTTCAACTCCAAAATCAAGAGTATGAACCCCAAGCCTTCTTGCTGCAATTTCAAACGAGAACCTTGTGCGGGTTGAGTTTTCAAGAAACATAAAAGCAACAGCATTATCTTGGACGTGGGATTTTGCTTCATCTTTTTCAAATTTTTCAGCTAGTGAAATAATATGTTCTATTTCATCAACTGATAAACTTTTAATATCTACAAGATTCTTAAACACTTGTTTTTACCTCTTGTCTGCTTCCTGGTTTTTCAATAGGTACGCCAGCTTTGCAAAGCGGGCAATCTTCAGGATTATAAGTAACAGGGTCAACTTGAATTAAAGATTTGATATCAAACTCAGTTTTTCCTGATGTTCTATCGACGATGCATCCGACAGCAACAATTTCAGCGCCAAAATCTTTTATAGCTTCTTTCGTTTCTTTGATTGTTCTTGCTGTTGTAATTACATCTTCAATAATGACAACTTTTTCACCTTGTTTAAGAGTATAACCTCTTCTTAATTGCATTTCTCCATCTTTTCTTTCAACAAAAAGATTTCGTTTTTTAGATTGTTTTGCAACCTCATAGCCGATAATCACAGCACCCACTGCAGGCGCAATTACAGTATCAAACTCTAAATCTGATAATTTTTCAGCTATTAATTTGCCGATTTTCTCTGTATATTCAGGGTATTGATAGAGTTTTGCACACTGAAAATAAGTGTCTGAGTGAAGTCCAGATGTAAGGCAAAAATGCCCGTTTAATAGCCCTTCTGTCTTTTTTAACATATCTAAAACTTGATTATCCATTTATTTTGCCTCCATTAATGCTTTCTGAAGCTCAACAATCGAGCTAAATCCGTTATTTTTCATAAATTCTTTAAGTTCATTCGTCAAATCTTCAGCAATCGTTGGGTGAGTGAAGTTTGCAGTTCCAATTTGAACAGCGCTTGCACCAACTGAGAAGAATTCAAAAATATCCTCAAGAGAATAAATTCCGCCGATGCCTATAACAGGGATGTTTACGACAGATTTGATTCTCTTCACCGCACCAAGCGCAATAGGTTTAATACAAGGACCTGAAAGCCCGCCTTGGACTTCTTCTTTATGAAAATTACCATTTTTAAAGTTTAATTTTAAACCTAATCCCTTTACCGTATTTATAGCAGAGATTGCGTTTACCCCTGCTTTTTCAGCGGCAACTGCAATTTTTTCAATCGAAGTTACATTCGGCGTAAGTTTTACTATGATATTTTTAGAAAATATATTTCTAACCTCTGAAACTAACTCTCGCAAGGTGTTTTCATCAGTGCCAAACTCTAAACATCCTACCTTAACATTCGGACAAGAAAGATTAAGCTCAATACAATTAATTTCATTATCTTCTGCAAGTTTTGCAAGCTCAAGATATTCTTCCTTAGTTGAACCAGCTAAATTCAATGCAAAGTCAATTTTATTTGCTTTTAGCATTGGCAAAATATAGGTTATAAAAGATTTTATACCCATATTTTCAAGCCCAACTGAATTTATCAGACCTTGGTTTACTTCAAAAAGCCTTCTCCACTGATTACCTTCTCTTGGTTCTACAGATATTGCTTTTGTAACAATCGCGCCAAGCCTTGGAACCTCTAAAAATCTTGCATACTCCATTGCATAGCCGTATGTGCCTGATGCTGTCATAATCGGTGATTTTATATTGAATCCGTTTAAATTTATACTTAAATCAATACCGTTTTCTACTGCCATAAAAGTTCATCTCCTTTAAACACAGGTCCATCTTGACAAACTGATGCCATTTTGCCGTTTTTACGTTTTATAACGCAGCCTCTACAAACACCTATTCCACAAGCCATAACTTTTTCCATTGCAATTTCTGTCGGGATATTATACTTTTCGCCGAGCTCTGCAACTGCTTTCAATACTGGCGTTGGACCGCAGCTATATATTTTTTCAGGTTTATATTGTTCAACAAACTCGTCAAAATAATCAACAACTCTGCCTTTTTTACCTATTGAACCATCATCGGTCACTACTTCATCAATTTTAAGCCCTTTAGGCACATATTTTTCACTTAAAAAACCTGCAACTGCAAGTGAATCAATACCCATACTATCTAAAACTTCCTTTAGATAAAAAACAGGTGCAATGCCAACGCCTGCACCTATTAATAAAGATTTTTTGTTTTCTATTGAAAAACTATTCCCTAATGCCCCTATAAAATCAATGGTATCGCCAATTTTTAACGAATTTAAGTATTTTGTACCTTTTCCGATTTGTTTTATTAAAACTCCAACATTTCGATTATTGTATGTAAAAACAGAGAACGGCCTTCTTAAAATCAATCCCTCACAGAGTATCGAAACAAATTGACCCGGTTTTACATTCATATCATAAGGAATCTCAAATGACATATAAAACATACCTTCTGCGACAGTGTTTATGCTTGTCACTATTCCTTTATGTATCTTTTTCTCTTTAGTAATCATATTAGTTAAATTATCCTTCATAAAAAAAGAGAAAAGCAAATGCTTTTCCCTTGTTTAATATATCTTGTATTCAGTTTTTTCGTAAAAAACTCTTTTCATTATTTCCTCAACCGATTTTTTCTACCGTATCACAAGAGAAATTACTATGTCAAACAATTTAAAAGATATTATTACAAAATATAAAACTTAAATGCTGAATTTTTATTATATAATGGTCGTATGAATAACAATGACAATGTAAAAACAGAAAAATTTGCAGATTTACCAAAAGAAAAAGGTAATATCGGTATGGCTCAACTTAATCCTATAGTCGGAAATGTTGAGTACAATGCTAAAAAAGTTTTGCAATATATTCAAAAAGCTGAAGATTTAGAACTGGATTTAGTTGTTTTTCCTGAGCTTGCACTTATGGGCTATCCTATTCAAGATACTATCGATAGGCACCCTGTTTTTGTTGAAGAAAACGTAAAATGGCTAAAAGCAATCGCAAAAGAAACAGGAAAAACAAGAGCGCTTGTTGGTTTTATTGAACCAAGACATCAAGAAAAAGTGGTTGGGAAGAAATATTTTAATGCATTAGCAATACTTGGCGATGGTAAAATTCTTGGAATAGTCAGAAAATCCCTGCTCCCAACATATTCTGAATTCAATGATTACAGATATCAAGAACCTTCACCTGTTTCAGGGGTTCAACCGGCTGATACACTTTGCAATTTGTCAGAAGAAAATATAAAAGAACAAAGCAAATTAATAGAGATAAATGGCTTAAAGTATGCCATTTCAATATGCGAAGACATATGGAACGACCATGAATTTTTCTCAAGCCCTATGTATAAAAAAGACCCTATCGCAGAACTTGCAGAAGAAGTGCCTAACGTTTTCATAAACGCATCAGCATCCCCTTCAAGAGCAAGAAAAGAACAGCTAAAACATAATATGCTTTCTTTTATTTCAAAAAAATATGAAACGCCAGTTGTATATGTAAATCAAGTTGGAGCAATAGATGACAGCTCTTTTGACGGCACAAGCAGAGCATACAATAAAGAAGGAAAACTATTTGCAAGAGCAAAATCTTTTGAAGAAGGGCTTTTTATAGTAAATCCGATTACAAACTTCGGAACAGTTTATGAGCTTCCAAAGGGCTTAGAACAAACACTTACAGAGCTTAAGGAATTTTCGCTTGACTATGAAAATGACCTTGAAAGAACATACCTAACTGTAACGCAAGGAATACGTGATTATTTCGCAAAAAATGGTTTTAAAAGAGCGGTTCTTGGGCTCTCTGGTGGACTTGATTCAACGGTTTCAGCTGTACTTTTAGCAGACGCCCTTGGCAAAGAAAATGTCTTTGGAGTAAGTATGCCTTCTAAAATTACAAGCTCA
This sequence comes from Cyanobacteria bacterium OH_CDB_20, assembly GCA_023415935.1. Lineage (GTDB taxonomy): Bacteria > Cyanobacteriota > Vampirovibrionia > Gastranaerophilales > Gastranaerophilaceae > JAEZIX01. The sequence goes on from JAEZIX010000058.1 coordinate 44,655, forward strand.
GAAAGTAAAAATGACGCAAAAGAACTTGCAGAAAATTTAGGAATAAATTTTGCAGAAACTCCAATTAAAGAAATGGTTACAACAACAAATTCTGCGCTTGAAAACTTATTTTCTCAAGTCGAAAACAAATGGGACTGCCGCTACAAAGAAACATTCACCCAAGATAACATCCAAGCCCGTTCTCGCGCAATGTTTTTATGGGGAATTGCAAACGAATTTGCAAGTTGTATTCCTATTGCAACATCAGATAAATCAGAGCTTTATATGGGATATGCAACCATAAACGGTGATATGTCAGGCGGTTTTGCACCTATTGCAGATATTCCAAAAACGAAACTCTTTGCCTTCGCAAGATGGCTAAATCAAAACAGAGAGCAAAAAAATGCAATCCCTGAGGCAATCATAGAAAAACGCCCCGGAGCTGAGCTTGCGATAAACCCTGAAACAGGAAAACCACTAATAGCAGAAGATGCTCTAATGCCATATGAATTCTTGGATGAAGTAATTTGGCGTATAGAAAACAAACACGAAAGCTACGTCGATATGCTAAATTCAACTTTCTTATACGAGAAAAAAGAAACCGTCTCAAAAGCACAAAAAATCGAATGGCTGGACAAATTCTACCGCAGAATGTCAACAGCACTTTATAAATGGTCAATCTTACCACCATCAGTAATTGTAGAGCCCCGTTCAATAATTAAAGCTGACTATAAACAACCTATAACATCTAAAATAAATTACAAAGAACTTTCTGAAGAAGAAATATCAAGAAGATTATCAGAAGCAGTCAAAGTTTCCCTCTAAAACTTCCAAATAAAAAGGGAGCAACTGATAGTGTCGCTCCGTATTCCAACTCGTTGTTATTGTATATTGTAAGTCTTATGCTAAAGTAAACCAAACATCGTTTACATTATATTTTTCTCCGTTTGCATCAGTGTAAGAACCAAGTTGTCTATTTTGAACGTCTTCGCCAGCTTCAAGACCGCTTTCTTCGTAAGAAGAAACATTGATTGAAGCAACGTGGCCAAGATCTTCAAGTTCAGTAACATTGCTGTCACTTATAAAGCCTAAGTTCATACCAACTGTTTGTAATGCTTGTTTTAATGCAGCTAGGTCTACATTTCCGTCTGATAAGCATTTAACACCTGTATATTGTTCAGCTTGTTCAGCTATCATTTTTAATGCTTCAAAGCCGTTTGCTGCGTTTAATTTTTCACCTGTGAATGGACTAACTGTTTGGTCACCAAATACTTCAGAACCGTCAATTGAACCATTACCGTTGATATCTGTCATAGCTAACATTTTATCGCCACCTGTAGCAGCACCGTCAGCTTTTCCGTTGTTGTCAATGTCAACACCTTGTCCAGCTGCAGCTGAAACTTGTCCGTCTTTGTTAAAGTCAACGATTAATGGTGAGTTCCAAGTTTTGTTATCACTAACTGCAATTGTAATTACTTTCTTATCTTCAGAGCTAGTAGGGGTATCCTCTTTTTGATATTTTGAAGTATATGTTGATTCTGTGAAGATTTCATCTGTTGTTGGGTTAGCTAATTTGCTTTTATCAAATGGTGTTTGGATTGTTAAGTCAATATCATTGTGACCTGCTTCGTTTGAAATAGTAACGTTTTTAACACCGTTGATTACTTCAGTATATTCTCTTGTATTTGTAACTGTATTAACTGTAGTTTGGTTGTAAGATTCATTAGTTCTTGTGTTTGCATTGATACATTCATTGTCAGAGACAGCTCTTGCGTGGTTAGAATTATTAGCATCTCTTTTTGCGACAACATATACATCTTTGCCAGCTGATGATTTTTTAGGGCTCTTGATTAGGATATAAAGAGGACCACCATCACTTGATTTTGCAGTTAAATCAACACTCTTCAAAATATTAATTTCTTGAGCGCTCAAGTTATATTTTTGAGCAATTGCTTGGTATGCATCTTCTGTTATTTTGCTGCTAGGAGTGCTGCTTACTAGAGTTGAAGAAGTTTTTGTAATTTTATCCATTAACTCTTCAAAACCAAATCCTGTATATTCATTTTTATCAAGTGCATAATTTAAAGTTTGGATTGTGTTGTTACCTTTTGCAAGATCGATATCAACATTGTTACCCCAAAAACCGATGTCGTGTGCTCCGTTACCAGCAGTAACACCATAGTTGTTACCGTAGAAGCCTAAATCTAAATTAGTATTACCTGCTTCAAGATCAACATTGTTTGCAATAACTCTGATTGTATTTTCAGAACCATCGCCAACTTTGATTGTATTTTGTGCAGTTGTATTGTTCAAATTACCTTTAACTTGGATATCATTGTTTCCACCAAGAGAAGTAATATCAAATTGGTTTCCTGTGAATACGATTTTGTCATCACTACCATTAGTATTGATGTCAGCGCTGTTTGCATTTACAACAACATTATCAACACCTGTAGAACCAGTATTGATAGAAACTTTTCCTGCGAAAACAGTTATATCGTTACTTCCGTCAGCTGTAGTTATATTAACAATAGAATTAGCATTTGTATTATAAATAAGGGTACTATTTTGTAATAAACTAGCTATATCCATTATATTTTTCCTTACACATAAATTACTTTACACATATATATAAAAAATTTTTGTATATACCAAATTCATAAAAAGTATATATTGTTACATTAGTTAACATTTTTGAAACAATGAATTAACCAAGATAAAACGCAATAAAATCAACTTAATTAACCAAACGAGACAAAGACTAACATCCTCAAAAGAGTATATATTAGGCAATCTTGAGACGAAAAAATTTTTAATAATAATAGAGGATTTATAACTTTAGGGGAATTTAGGAGAAATACTATGACTTTAGATTTTAATTGCACTGGCACGCGTTTAAGAGCGTTAAACAGCATTAAGGACTTCATAACAGGCAATGCTAAAAGTTCAGCACCTGTGGGCAATCCTGCTGATTATGGTAACGAAAGTTTATTTTTAAAAAAAGATGAAGAATATAAAGATTTTCAAGTAAGAATGAATAAAGATAAAACATTAAAAAATGCCTTCGATGCACAGTTTGGAAGCACGAATGATTTATTCAAACTTTTTGATTCAGACAATAACGGTACTTTAACAAAAGATGAAGCTCAAGTTTTCAATGACCTTGCAACTTCAAATGACTCATATTCTGATGCAGCAGTATTGACAACAAAAATATCACAATACCAAAAAACTAATGGAACAACTGTTACTCCAAACCAAAATCAAATGGGTCTTTCTCCAGATGCACAAATCGACTTCATCGATTCATTAGAAATTCCTGGACTTAGCATTGCAGATTATACAAAAGCAGAAGACGGTTCATTAGTATTCACTACTGAAAGTGGTACAAAACTGACTTGTACGCAAGATTCTGCAACTGGCGAATATAAAGTTAGCATGAAATATTCAGACAATTCATCACGTGAACTTGTATATGATTCTGATAAAAATCTCACATCAATGAGATACAAAGACAAAGAAACTGAAACTCTTGATGTATTCAAAGAAATCGACGGCGAAAGAAAAATCGCTGAAACATATAAATTTGATCCAAAAGATACAAATCCAGATAAAGCTCCGATTGGATTCGCTATGTACAATGAAGACAGCGGAGAAGTTGAAACGGTATACTAAACAATTATTTAGGTTAGATTTGGGGTGGAATATAAAAGGTACTTTAGATAATAAAGTACCTTTCTATTTGTGGATTATTTGCATCAAGCAGTTTTTACAGTCAAATTCAAGCCTGTATTCCTTACCATATTCATCTACAATATAAAAAGGCTCTTTATATTCATTATTGGAAAATTGTTTTGGACACATATCAAAAAGATACTTTAGACAATGCTTTGTGGTCATAACGACGTGACTTTTAATGTTTATATTAGATTCAGCAGCTAGTTCATTTACTTTTGCTTTGCGTTTTTCATAAAATTCTTTTGCTTTTGAATTATAAATATTTGCTCTAAAATCAAGATTTTTTTCAGGGTATTCAACTATTTCAATCTTATTATTCCTAACATCATTTTTGTAGCTCGCACTTCTTTGTTCTGAAAGTTTATCAAATAAATTCCTTCTTATATCATTAAGCTCTGATACAGGGATAAAAGGGACTTCTTCAAGATTTATAGAGATTCTTTCACATAAAAATTCAGTATTTCCAAGTTTTGAAAGCTGTTTTTTAATGTTTAAAGTTGCTGAATCAATATTTTTAGCCGGTTCAAATTTTGCATTTATAGCACAAACTGCTTTTTGCCCATCACAAGCAATAGCCTCGAAAACGTACTCATTATTTGCAAATAAGACATTGATATCAACAGGAATTTTTCTTTCAATTTTTGATTTTAAAACTTTGTCTATAAAATCTTTGTCAAAATTTCTGTATATTTTTAGTCCATTTTTTATAGCATTCATTGAATTTGGAAATACAGTATTTCCCTGAACTTTATTTATATTGGTACCTTGAAGCTCATTATTTTCGTCAAAAAAGCATATGCCATCAGAGTTTTTTAACCGATTATTTTTTAGAACAAATGATGTTTTATCTATTTTTTCAACTTCACCAATATACTCCCCAAGAGATTTTGAATAATTTAAAGCTGAAATATCTTTACTTCTTCCATTAAAAAAGTAAGTTGTAAAAGAACGGTTAAAAGACTTATCGGGATTAGGCTCAAAGTCAATATTTGAAACTCCTATTGAACTTCTTTCAAGGTTTAGCTCTTTTAAAATTTTATCCAGTTCTTTTCGGTAAAATGCAACTACATTTCTGACATAATCTTCATCTTTAAGTCGACCTTCGATTTTAAATGAAGTAACACATGCTTGAATTAGTTCCTTTAAGTTATTTGAAAGATTAAAGTCTTTCAAACTCAACAAATACCTGTCTTTTACTATAAGTTTTCCGTTAGAATCTTTTAGTGAGTATTTTTTTCTGCAAGGCTGAGCACATTCTCCACGATTTGCACTTCTTCCGCCAACCGCATAGCTCATATAGCATTGACCACTATAAGAAACGCACAAAGCGCCATGGACAAAAGTTTCAACTTCAATATTGGTGTTTTCAGTAATATTTTTTATCTCGGCAAGTGAAAATTCCCTCGGTAAAATAACTCTTTTAAAGCCTGTTTTTTCAAGAAATTTAACCTTTTCAAGAGTGTTATTATGGCACTGTGTACTTGCAATAATTTGGATAGGGGGAAGATCCAGCTCTAAAAGTCCCATATCTTGAATAATAATTCCATCTACTCCAGCTTTATAAACACTATTTATAGCTTCAAGCACCTCTGGAAGCTCATCATCTTTAAAAATTGTATTAAAAGTAATATAAACTTTTACAAGATATTTGTGTGCATAATCAATAACTTCTTTGATATCTTCTAAAGAATTTCCTGCTTTTTTCCTTGCTCCAAACTTCAAATAACCAATATAAACAGCGTCAGCTCCAGCGTTAATCGCTGAAATTGCTGTATTTTTATCCTTTGCAGGCGCTAAAAGCTCAATTTTGCTGTTTGTGTTCATTTTGCTCTTGTTTAATATTTTGAAGCCCGTGCTTTATCTCAATAACATCAACACCAAGGTGATTTAATGCCTGCATTGCAAGCGATTGAGGTTGCGAACAAATAGCCAAAAGTAAATGTTCTGATGTAATTTTATTTTTCTTTAAAGCTTTTGCTATATTCCAGGCTTTTTCAAGGATTAATTTTGCTCTTTGAGAGAAAAGAATTTCTCTTTCATTGTAGTCAGAAGAAACTCCGACAATCTTTTCAACCTCATTGCGGGCATCTTTAACGGTAACACCAAGCCCACTAAGAACGCGAGCACCAATTCCTGTACCTTCTAGCAATATTCCAAGCAGAATTAGCTCTGTTCCGACAACATTCTTGCCTATTCTTCTTGCTTCTTGCTTTGCGAACCTAAGAATAATAAGAGTTTCATTCATTTGTTTTTCTATAGGACGGATGATTTTTTCTTCTAAATCATCATCATCAATATTGAACTCTTTAAATATCTTGTATGCTATACCGCTTTTAGCCTTTAAAAGTCCCAAAATAACATGTTCAGGGCTAACTGAAGTTGAGCCGAATTCTTTTGCTGTTTCTATCGCTAAAAGCATTGTTTTTAAAGCATTTGGAGTAAATATAATTTGTTTATCTTCATATTCAGCCTGTCTTGAAGAAAGTTCATTTAGTTTTTCATTAAATGAAGCTGGATTAATACCATATTTCCCAAGTATTTCAGGAAGTTCAGACTCTTTATCCTCAAGTATAGATTGAATAATCTGTTCTGTACCCATAATCTCATAAACTGAAGTTGAAAGTTTTGCAACTGCTCTTTCAAAAAGTGGCGAAGAATTCGGATCTTTAAAAATAGAACGAATATACTTATACTTATCGTCAAGCATAAGTTTATCGGTGCCTTCTGGGTGTTCTTTGCTTTTCTTATTCTTATCTAAAATCTTTAGAAGCATACTTTCAGCTTTTTGAGTATCAAAGTCAAACTCTTTTAATATAAAGTAAATTGGAGAATCAACATCCTTAATAAGCGCCAGGAACAAGTGTTCTGGCTGTATGTATTTATTGCCCAATCCGTATGCTATTTTTATTGAATGTTCAAAAATTCTCTTTAAATTATCACTAAAAACAACAAATTCATTAGGTTTTCCTGTTTCTTTAGTTGCAAGTTTTCTTTTTATAACTTCTTGAAGTTCATTTGCTGTAAATTTGGCCATATGAAGCAATTTAGTAACTAGTCCTGATTTTTGTCTACTTAAAGCAACGAGCAAATGTTCAGGATAAATTTTCTCGTGGTTAAACTCTATAGCAACTATTTGAGAGGTTTTAACAACATCAATTGCTTTTTCTGTGAACTTTTGGAACAAGACTTTCCCCTTTTTATGACCGAAACTACGATTTATTATACTATAGTTTTGCTAAAAATGTACGCTAGATATACAAAATAGAAAATCCCCGCAAAAATAAGTGAGCGGGATGATAATTTATTTTTCATTGCACTTATATATAGCAAAATTACTGAAATATAAACAAAACTAACGTTTAATACGGCATCTTGGTTAAGCACCCAAGGAGTAAGTAAGAGCCCCACTGCCATTGGAATGCAGCTTTGAAAAACCATTGCGCCTGTTATATTAGACAAAGCCAATGTGTCTTTTGATTTCTGAGTCCAAATCATACTGTTAAACATCTCGGGAAGCTCTGTTGCAACGGGGGCAAGGAAAAGACTCATAATAAGAGGCGAAATACCAAAGAGCACTGAAATATGCTTTATGTTTTCAACAAAAAAGTGAGAAGCAACAATAAGCCCGAGTATCGAAATAATAACCTGCAAAATAATAAGTATCATATTATATTTCTTTGGTGTTCTAAAAATGGTTTTTAAATATAAGTCTTTGCATTGAGGGTCGATTTCGCATTCGTCCCCGCAAGAATTGATAGTTCTAATTGCATAAAACAAATAATATGTTAAAAGAAATACACCTATTATTTTTTTAGCAAATGGATAAGGCAAAAATGAAGCTCCAAATGCCAATGTATAACTGAATAAAAAGTATTTTAAATCTCTTCTGAAAAGCTCAGCGTTTGCTTTAATTTCAAGGGTTCTTTTACCTTTTTTATAAGCAAAAATAAGAGCTACAGCAGTCACAAACATAGCCAAAGTAGATAAAAGAAACGGTGAGCCTAAAATAGCTCCTGTACCTATTTCTCTACCAACATCAACGTTTCCACCAAAAAACAAGGCGCTTAAAATTGCAACAAGTGGAACTATTGTCTCAGGAAGCGCCGTACCAATAGCTGCAAATACACTACCTAAAGCGCTATGACCAATATTTAGCTCCTCTCCTAATCTCTCTATTGCATTTGTAAATACTTCACAAATAAATACAATAAGAACCAAAAGCAGTATAACACTCGTAAAATGAACTAAATATTCCAAGAAAGTACCCTTTTAAAAATTTATGATACAATACAGTTTAACATTAGAAAGATAAAATTCAAATATGAATGATTATAATAAAATCAAAGAACTGGTTGAAAAAGCTGATAACATTTTAATATTTTCACACGTAAACCCTGATGGCGACACAATAAGCTCTGTTTTAGCATTGAGCCTTGCTATTAAAAGCCATTTTAATAAAGAAGCTACACCTGTTTATATGGGTAAATACCCTGAGATATATAACTTTTTACCCAAACACAAAACATTTAAGAATATAGATGAAATAGACAGAACAAAAGTCTACGACCTTGCAATAGCAGTAGATATTGCATCTAAAGACAGACTGATGGATTCAGGCGAAATATACTTCAAAGCAAAGCATACAATAAATATTGACCATCACAAGACAAATAACGGCTACGGCGAATTTAACTATATTGACTCCGTTGCATGCTCTTGCGGTCAAATTCTCTTTGACATTTTTAATGAACTAAATATTGAAATAAACAAAGAAATAGCGGAGTGCCTCTATGTATCAATAATGACAGATACAGGCGGTTTCAAATATGAAAACACAAATGTTAAAGCACTTTTAACAGCGGCCGAACTTGTGAAAAAAGGGGCTGACCCTTGCTTTTTATATAGAGCCTGCTACGAATCAAAACCACAAGGAATGGTTCAGCTACAAGCATTTGCGATTACTAATGCCGTATTCTCAAATAACGGAAAAGTTGTATACGTAGTCATTACAAAAGAAATGATGAAGCAATTTAACGCAACTGATGACTATACTGACGGCATTGCAGAGGCATTAAGACAAATTAAAACTGTTGAAATCTCAATCGTTTTAAAAGAAAATAGTGCAGGACATACAAAAGTCAGCATGAGAAGCAAGAAAATCGATTTGACAAAAATTGCAACAACCTTCGGCGGAGGAGGACACCAATTTGCAGCAGGATGTACAATCAAAAAAAATCCTCAGGTTGCAATAAATAAACTTTTAGAATGTATTGAGAGCGAATTATAATGAAAAAACGTACAGTAAAATTTATAAACAAGGCAATTGATGCCGACTTTTTTGGAATGGCGGCTGAAATGGCATTTTGGTTCTTGCTTGCGTTATTCCCATTTTTGCTTTTCCTTACTGCATTTTTCGCTTGGCTAGGAAAACAGTCAATGATTGATCCGATTATAAACTTCCTTACATCAATTGTACCCAGTGACGTTGCGAGACTAATACTAACAGCAATCAATGAAGCAATGATATTTAAACAAGGCGGGCTAATCGCAATATTCGGTTTATGTATTACCGTTTGGCTTTCATCAAACGCTGTTTTTGTAATTATGAAAGGCTTAAACAGAACCTACGAAATCGAAGAAACAAGAAATTTTGTATTAACTAGAACTCTTGCGATACTTATGGTATTTGGAAACGCCTTTATACTATTTTTAAGCGTAAACTTAATAATCCTCGGAAAAGTAATATTAGAGCTAATAATAAACTTCACACCGCTCTCGGCTCCATTTATTAATTTCATATTGATAGCAAGATGGCCTGTAACTTTCCTCGCTTTGTTTGTTATGGCATTTATAAATTATTACATTCTACCTGCTGTTGTCGGGCATGAAAAAATCAAAAGAAAATGTGCAATTCCCGGTGCCTTTACATTTTGTATATTATGGCTTTTAGGCTCTGGAACATTTTCTCTTTATCTTAGCAATTTAAACACCTACAATAGAGTATACGGCACAATCGGAGCTTTTGCTATTCTTATGGTTTGGCTGTATTATACCTCGCTTATCATACTCTTAGGAGGAGAAGTGAGCTCGCATATGTATAAAAGATTAATAAAATCAGAAGAAAATTAACATAATTGATTTTTTAATATGAACATAAGATAATTATTATAAGAGAATTGATTCAGGAGGGTAGGACAATTAGATACAAGTTATTATTATCAGTTGTTTTAGCAGGAACATTGTTTGGCACGTCAGCATACGCTGCTATGAATCCTGAAGCAAACAAATATTATCATCAAGCTTGCGCATTTGAAGATGCTTCTAACTATGAAGATGCCATTTCTGAATTACAGAAAGCACTTACAATCACTGGTGATGATGCTCTTTTATATACAAAAATGGCCGGTTTATACAGCGATATCGGAGAATGGTCAAACGCACTTGCTGCTTACAAAAAAGCTGTAAAATTAAGACCAAACGATGCTTTCATTTATATCAGTATTGGAAATATTTTGCAGCAGCAACATGACTATATAAGTGCCTATGATGCTTATAATCATGCTCTTTCAATATTCCCGGAATACAAGTATAACTATTTAAACCTTGCTAATGTGAAACTTCTTATGAATGACACCGATGAGGCTTTAAAATATTATCAAACTTTCTTAACTTATTATCCTGATCATATAGAAGCAAGGGAAAGTTTGGCGTCTCTTTTCTTGAAAAGAAATGATCCCAAAAACGCATCTGAAGAATACAACAGAATATATAATACGAATCCAACTGAATTCAAAGAATACACAAACTACGGGCTTTCTTTGTATAAATTAAAAGACTACAACAACGCTGAAATTATACTTAAAAAAGCAATCCAAAAAGACCCTGAGGACTACGTTGCACATGCTAACTTAGCATTTGTATACGTCGATCAGGAAAAAGATAATGAAGCACTAAATGAATTCCAAAACGCTTTCAGGATAAAACCTGACTATGATTCTTTGAGATTTGAATATGCAAACCTTCTTGCAGATATGGGCAAAACTGACGAAGCTAAAAAAGAATACAACAAATACATAAAAATATTTAAAGATAACGCTTCTGCTTGTTACAATCTGGCAATTTTATATTCAAAAGAAAAAGAGTATAAAGATGCGATTGCTGTACTTAAAAGAGGCTTAGAAAATGCGCCTTCAAACAAGGATTTAAAGAAAGAACTTGCAAAAAGTTACCATCTGAATAAAGATTACGGCGATGCAATAAAGATTTATGATGATTTACTTGTCGAAAACCCTTCAGATTATGATGTTAATTACAACAAGGCTCTTGCCTGCCACGGTGCTGGAATGTACTCTTCAGCGATAGCAATTTACTCAAACTTGATTGCGCAAAAGCAAGATCCTAAAGTTAAATCATATCTTTCAAGAGCTTATTATGACCAAGGAAACAACTTAAAGGACTCTAACAATTACAGAAAAGCAATCAGCAGTTATGAAAAAGCTATTGAAATTAATTCAAACTCTGTAGATGCTTATATTAGTATGGCAGAAGCGTATGACAAATTAGGCATTAAAACAAAAGTTATTGAAAACTACGAAAAAGCAATAGCAATAGATCCTGATAACACAAAACTTTCTGCAAAATATGCACAGGTTTTAGCAAAATATGACAAAACAGAAGATGCAACAGAAGCCTTCCAGAAGGTGCTTTCACTTGAAACATCAACTCAAGATGACATCTACAAAACTCATATTGCGCTTGCTGACACATATTCAAAAGAAAAAAATTACGAACAGGCTGTAAATTACTACAAAAAAGCAATCGAACTTAATCCAAAAGATGAAATAACAATAATAAAACTTGGAAATACCTATAAATCAATGTCTAACTTGCAAAATGCAATGGATGAATACCGAAAAGTCATATCAATAAATCCAGGTAATTATGATGCGATGTTCAACCTTGGTTTATGTGAAGCGGAATCAAATAATATTCAGTCCGCAAAAGAATGTTTTGAAAAAGTAATCGCTCTAAAAACAGATTATGCATATGCTTACTATGCTTTAGGTCTTGCGTATGAAAAAGAAAAGAACTATCAAAAATCTGTTGAAAACTATGAAAGTTTCTTAAAATATACAGACGATAAAGATTTAAAAACAAATATTCAATACAAAGTAAATTACTTGAAAAAGAAGCTTGCTCCATAAATGAAGAAATATATTATTGCAATATTTTTACTCTTGCTTGGTTTTTTGCCGGCAGAAGCAAAGCAAAAAGTTGTTATAGCAACAAGTCCTGTACCAATCAACACTTCATCTACAGATAGTTTTACCTGCTATTTTTCAACTGGGCAAAGAATATTCTACGGAGTGAGCGCTGCTAAGAGCTTTCAAGATACAGCTTTAAAAATCCAAATAATAAAAAAAGAAAATAATGCTCCAAACGGGGTTTATACAATGGCTTATGCTAAAACCGCTTCCATTTCTAGAGGTGACAAATTCTATACTGATTATGTAATTTTAACAACTCCGGGATATTACGTTATCAGAGTGTTTGAGCTAAGAGATTTGGAAAAAGCGCTTGTATCTTATGGCATATGGGTAAAATAATGTTTGAATACATAAAGTTCCAAATATCAAAACTATTTTCATCAAAATACGTAAAAAAAGGAAGCTGTAAAATGTGCGGAAACTGTTGCAAAAACATAGTTTTCTATATTGGCGAAGATGCTGTTTCAACACAAGAACAATTTGAAGCATTAAAAAAATGGAATAAATCTTATAATAATTTTGCACTTTCTGGAAAAGATGAAAACGGAGCGCTGCTATTTACCTGCAAATGCCTCGACAAAAATAACAAATGTAAAGTTTATTACCTTCGTTCAATAAACTGTAGATTATACCCAAATCCGGACAAAATTTTTCTGGCTAATCGAGGTAAACTCTTAGATAATTGCGGTTATTATTTTGATACAAATAAGAAGTTTAAAGATTATTTAAACTAGCAAAAAAATTTAACAACTTGCTTTATAATAAATATGCAAATCTCTCCTCTTAGACCTTTCGTAAATTATATAAACTTTTGCGGGCAAATGGTAAATGCTGTCTATTTCAACGATAGCCACGCAAATACTAGAAATATTGACTCTTTTCTAAACGCAAGAGACAATTTTTACTGCAAAAATCCTTCCGGCGTCAATCTAACATTGTGCGGAGGGGATTTATTTTTGGATAAATCTATAGCAAATAAAATCGTCGCATCAAAACTAAGGAATAGTGTGGACGCATACGCTGTAGGAAACCACGATATAGAGTCTGGAGATATACTTGCAGATAACATAAAGAAAAACTACTCTTTTGGCAAATGGCTCGCCGCAAACCTCACATTTTCAAAACCAACGCCACTTTCTGACAGTATAATGAAATCTCTTATTATTGAAAAAAAGGGAGAAAGAATAGGTGTTATTGGCGTTGCTCCATTTGATTTAAAAGAAGTTATGTTCTCAACTCCTGAAAATAGCTTTATCCACACTGAATCCCTAAAAAGAAGTATTAGAAGAGTAAGAGTTGAGGTTAAAAAACTTGAAGAAAGTAAAATAGACAAAATAATCTTAATAGCTCATACCGGCGAAAAACTGCCTGATGGAACAGATATTTATGGAGAATTTGCAAAAATTGGTGGCATTGACGCTATTTTAGGTGGTCACGACCACAGAGAAGTTGACCGCTGGGAAAAAACAGAAAGAGGAGAACCTGTAAAAATTGTTGCAACGGGTAAAAGCGACACCAACCAGTTCAAAGGCAATCTAAATATGTTTGGTATTCTAAAGCTGTATTTTGACGACTACGGTATTTTAGAACCAGAAAAGTGCAAAAATAAATTTAAAGAAACTTCGAAATACAAATCCCCTGTAAATGAAAGCGGGCTGCCGATTTTAGCAAGACTAAAAAGCCCGGTTAGCTGTGATAATCCACTTAGAGAAGAAAATAAAGTTGCAGATATAGTTGCAGACTCTAACTTGTGGTATGTAAATACGCATACAACAGGTGAAAAAGCAGATTTTGCCTTTGTAAACCCGGGAACTATCAGGTCGAATTTTGAAACTCAATCAATTACGGAAGAAAACGTAGCAGAAGTAGTACCTTTCACCACTCAAACACTTATCAAAACAAAACTTACAAAAAAACAGATTATTGAAGCACTAACTACCAGTGCAAAATCTTGCAAAAATACAAAAGCATCACCTGGGTTGATGCAAGTTTCTGGGCTAAGATACAATGTAGATAAAGATTTTAATGTTTCGAATGTAAGAATTGTAGACCAAAACGGAAAAATCAGATTAAGACTAGACAATGTCCCTGATACTAAAGAATTCACTTGCGTATACGATACTTTCCTTGCCTCAGGACCTGAAGGATTAGACAGCCTCAAAAAAGACATTGAATCTGCTAGTGTAGAAACATTCCCTGAAGCAACAAGACAAAAAGCTTTATATGACTACTTCAAAGAAAACAAGGAATTATACGATTATACGATGAAGAGAATATTTTTTATCGGTTAACCCTTGATTTTAAAGACTTTTTAATAACAAAATTAACGAATCTTTCAGGCAACTTGGCTAAAGCCAGAATAAATTTTGCATCTGCACCGACTTTATAAGAAGGCTTAGGATTCTTTGCTTTTAATGCTTTCAAAACCGCCTTTGCAACGAGTTGTGGGCTTTCGCCCGTTAGATTATTGTTATATGTATTTCTCTCAAGAAAATTTAGTTCTTTTTTGTATTTTTCTTTTGCTTTATCAGGAATAAAATCAAAAGAATGTTTTATAGTCTTATCCCAGATGGGAGTTCTCATTACGCCTGGTTTTATTGAAACAACTTTAATATTATTTTCTGTAAGTTCAATTTCTAAAGCCCTGAACAATATATCCAAAGAACGTTTAGACGCACAGTATGGCGCCGCAAAAGGGAACAATCCTGAGCTTGCCATAGAACTTATATTAATAATTTTACCAAACCCGAGCATCGGTAAAAATCTTTGTGCAACAGCAACTGGAGCAAACGTATTCACCTCAAATTGTTCTTTAAGTTTCTTGATAGGCATAAATTCCATTGGCCCACCAATAGCAATCCCTGCATTATTAATAAGAGCATCAAGAGATTCTGTTTGCTTTAAAATAAACCAAAATGCTTTATCAATGCTAGCGCTATTTGTAACATCAAGATAGACCCCTATAATATTTTTATCAATTTTTTCTAACTTGTACTTATCAGCTTTTTTCCTTACTCCTGCAAAAACTCTATAACCTTCTTTTGCAAGTGTTTTAGCTATTTCTTTACCAATCCCTGATGAAGCACCTGTAATTAATATTGCTTTTTTCATAAGATATTAATATCATAAATAATATAAAAATTGAAGATAGGACGTTGATTTGCCAAAATCATCAAATATTAAAACAGGAAAAGTTGGAGAAGAAAAAGCAAGAGAATTCCTTGAAAAACAAGGATATAAAGTACTTGCAACAAACTGGCATTTTTCAAAAAATGCTGAAATAGATATCATAGCAATGGAAAAAGATACCCTTGTTTTTGTCGAAGTCAAAACAAGAACAACGGAAAACTTCGGGCATCCTTTTGAAGCTATTGACCAAAGAAAAGTTCAAAAGATATATATAGCAGCACTTTCATATATTGAAACCGAAAAACCTAAACACAAAAATTACAGAATAGATGCGATTTCTGTTCTTGGAAAAGACTATAAAATTGAGCATCTCAAAAATATAGGACTTGGCTGGTAATCAATTAATTTTGATTACATCCAGTCGCACTTACCGTCTTTACAGAAGGCATTTTCAAGCTCTGCCATAATACTTTTATGAGTCATTTCAAATGTTATAGGAGTAATAGAAACCTTATTCCATCTTACAGCATTGATATCTGTATCGTCGTTTTCTTCAGTTTTAATTAGCTCTCCAGCCATCCAGTAATAAACTTTTCCACGAGGATCGACACGTTTTTCATAATCATCAGTGAACATTCTTGTTCCAAGTTTTGTTATGGCAACGCCAGCAACGTCTTCTTCCCTCAAGGCCGGACAATTAATATTCAAGATAGTCTTTTTAGGAAAATCAATTTCTTTAATTTTTGGTAAAAACTTATTAATAAAAGAAGCAGTAGCCTCAAAATATTCCGGCTCACTGCCAAGACTAGCAAGAGAAACCGCAATACTAGGATATCCGAGCATAGCTCCTTCCATAGCGCAGCTAACTGTGCCTGAATATAAAATATCAGCGCCCAAGTTTGGACCGTGGTTGATACCTGATATGACAACATCAGGTTTTTCATCATCAGCAAGAATTGCAGAAAGAGCTATTTTGACGCAGTCACCAGGAGTTCCTGTTGTTACCCAACTTCTTTTTACACCAAATTTCGGCTCAAGTTCTTCTACACGAAGAGGAGTATGAAGAGTTAAGGAATGACCTGCAGCACTACGTTCTCTGTCTGGCGCGACAATATATACGTCGTGATCAACACTGAGTTTTTCCATCAGGTATCTGATACCTGTAGCCATAATGCCATCATCATTGGAAATCAATATTTTCATACAAATCCTTTTTAAAACTCTTCTCAAACTGCTTTAGCATTATAACATCTTTTTCAAGAGGTTACAATGCTTGTAAAATAGCATTTTTAACAGAATCTGAAGAAATAGAATCAAAAATATCAACGCGACCTTCTGAAACAGGCAATACAAAACGTATGCTTGAGTTCTGAACCTTTTTATCTAAAAACATTGCGTTAAAAATTTTATCAGCAGAAATATTTTGCTCAAGTTGAGGAGTAATATCATATAAATCTAAAAGCCTTTGAGCTTTCAAATAGTATTTTTCATCAATTAAATTTTCTTCTAATGCTAGGTTAAACGCCATTTTTAGACCGATTGCAACTGCCTCTCCATGGGTATAAGTTTTATACTCAGTAACATTTTCGATAGCATGTGCAAAAGTATGCCCAAGATTTAATATCACCCTAATGCCTTGTTCCTTTTCATCTTGATTGACAACTGCAGCTTTTAAGAGACAACAAATTTTTATGAGTTCAGCAATAACATCTTCTTTAAGCTCAAAAATATCGTCTTTGTTATTTATAAGAAAATCATAAAGTTCAAAATCACTATCAGTGCAAGACTTTTCGATAAAAGCGTATTTTAATATTTCACCAAGCCCTGTTTTTATCTGGCGCAATGGAAGTGTTTTAAGAGTTTTAGCATCAATAAGCACAACCTTCGGTTGATAGAAACTTCCAATCATATTTTTTCCCATAGAATGGTTGATTGCAACCTTTCCTCCAACTGAAGAATCAACTTGTGAAAGTAATGTCGTAGGAATCTGAATAAAATCTATTCCTCTTTGGTATATAGAAGCAGCAAAGCCTGCCATATCACCTATTACACCACCACCAAAAGCAACTATTGCATCTTTTCTTTCGAGCTTTAATTCAAGGGCTTTATCAAGAATTTTTTGCAACGAAATAAAATCTTTATACTCCTCGCCATCTTTTAAAATAAGCCATTGAGCACCCTCAAGTTGAGGTTTTACAGCAACTTTTTCAAAGATAGTTTCATTTGTAACTACTAAAAATTTCTTAGCTCCTGAATATTTTTTTATATATTCTGAAGCTCTTGAAATCAAGCCTTCACCGATTAAAATCGGATATGAATATTCATCTTTCTTGGGAATAACAACATTTAACTCTATCATAATTTTTCCAAAATCTCTTCTGCAATTTTCTCGGGTGATTTATTTGAAACATCAACAACAAAATCTGCTTTTAAATAATTTTTCTCTCTTTGAGCAAGTAAATTAGAAAGTGTAACTCTAGGATTTGAAGTTTGTAAAAGCGGCCTTTTGTTGTCATACTTAATTCTTTCATAAAGTACATTGGAAGGAGCTTTCAGGTAGAAAACTGTGCCTTTTTTTCTCAAGCAGTTTAAATTTTCGGGTCTTTGACAGAACCCTCCGCCAGTAGCAATTATAAGATTTTCATCATCCTGAAGGGCTTCTGCAATTACAGTTTCAAAGTTTCTAAAGTATGTTTCGCCTTGTTTTTCAAATATTTGAACAATCGGAGTTTGTTCTTTTGTTTCAATAATTTCATCAATATCCATAAAAAACAAATCCGGACGAATTTTAGTAAGCGTTTTTCCAACCGTTGTTTTTCCAGACCCCATCATTCCGATAAGAATTATATTAGTCTTTGCCACATTTTACCTTTCTGAAAGATATTTTTTATAATTATCAAAATTATTTTTTATCACATTGTAATTATCAGAGCCAAATTTTTCAAGAAAAGAATTTAAAATCACAATAGCAGCCATACTCTCGGCAACAACTCCGCAAGCAGGAACAGCACAGGTATCAGAACGTTCAAAGTGAGCTTGATATGACTCTTTACTTATAATATCTACTGATTGTAAAGGCTTTTTCATAGTTGGTATTGCTTTCATAGCAATATTTATAACAATATCTTCGCCATTAGTCATACCGCCTTCGATTCCGCCAGCATTATTAGTCTTTCTATAAAAACCTTTTTCGTTATAAAAAATTTCATCATGAGTTTCAGAACCAAATTGAGAAGCACAACCTTTACCCAAGCCGAATTCAACAGATTTAACAGCCTGAATACTAATAAGAGCTTGAGCTAAAAGCCCGTCAAGTTTCCTATCCCAGTGGACAAAAGAACCAAGCCCGACCGGAAGATTCTTTATTATTATCCTGATTGAACCGCCTAAAGTATCACCTTCTTCTTTGGCCTTGTCAATTTCCGCCCTCATAATTTCAGCAGCAGCTTCATCTGGACACCTTAGATCAGAAGATTCAATAAAAAGCCTATCTACAGGCTTATTTTCATCAATTTTTACATCACCAATTTGAGTTACATAAGAAAAACATTCAACACCAAATTCTTTTAAAATAAGTTTTGCAACAGCCCCTACTGCAACTCTTGTTGCGGTTTCTCTTGCACTTGAGCGCTCTAAAACATTTCTAATATCTGAGTGATTATACTTTATAGCGCCTGCAAAATCAGCGTGTCCTGGCCTTATTTTGGAAATTATTTTTTCGTTTATTAGATTAATATTTTCTTCAGTTTGCTCTACTTCAAGAGTAGACATAGAAACTTTCCAGTTTTCAAAATCCTTATTTTTTATCTCAAGACAAATAGGGCTTCCGGTTGAAATTCCAAATCTTACACCAGAGAGAATAGAGGCTTTATCTTTTTCAATACTCATTCTTCCACCACGACCGTAACCAACTTGCCTTCTTGCAAGCTCCTTATCAATGGAGTCATTATCAATCTTAAACCCGGCTGGAACACCTTCAATAATGGCATTTAATGAAATACCGTGTGATTCTCCTGATGATAAAAATCTAAAAACCATATCTGTAACTGTCCTCTTTAGACAATTGTAGCGATAAATTAAGAAATTGTAAATCAATAATATAAAATTCTACAATTAAAAAATATATTAAAATTTAGTCACAAATAAGAATGCCACAAATATTGGAGAAGAGGCATCTTTATAAAATCTTAATAAGATTTTGGTGTATTTTTTACACTTTAAGTATTGACATGCGCGAAAAAAAAAATGTAATATGGCAAATGTTAAACATGAAAGGACATAATATGAGTGAGTTTAAACACATTCCATTGAGTGGAAAAAACTATTCGGCAGAAGACATTAAAGCTCTAATCAAAGAGCATGACGTGAGATTTATCAGATTGCAGTTTGTTGATATAAACGGTCAGGTCAAGAATATGGCAATCCCATCTGAGCACATTGACAAAGCTTTAAATAATGAAATGATGTTAGACGGCTCATCTATCAAGGGATTTAGAAGTATTGAAACATCTGATATGTATTTCTATCCTGATAAAAACACATTTACTATCTTGCCTTGGAGATCAAAAGGTGAAGGTACAGTTGCTAGACTAATTTGCGACATTCACAATTCTGACGGAAGTCCGTTTGAAGGCTGTCCTCGTTGCAATTTAAAAAGAGTAATGAAAAGAGCTGCTGATCTTGGCTTTACTATGAATGTAGGTCCTGAAGCAGAATTTTTCTTGTTTGAAAAGAGCGATGACGGCGTTGCAAGACCTAAAAAACATGATAACGCAGGTTATTATGATGTTGGTCCAGACGACTTAGGAGAAGATGTAAGAGGCGACATCGTTGCTACACTTAAAAAGATGGGATTTGATATTGAAGCATCTCACCACGAAGTAGCAGCTAGCCAACATGAAGTCGACTTTAAATACGCTGATATCTTAACAACAGCTGATAATGTTGCAACATTTAAGATTGCGGTAAAAGCAGTTGCTGCTAAATACGGTCTTTTTGCAACATTTATGCCAAAACCTGTATTCGGAATAAATGGTTCTGGTATGCACTGCAACGTTTCTTTATTCAAAAACGGTAAAAATGCATTCTTTGACCCTAAATCACCATACGAACTTTCAAAAGAGTCTTTATACTCAATCGGTGGATTACTAAAACACATTAAAAGTATCACAGCTATTACAAACCCGACTGTAAACAGCTACAAGAGACTTGTACCGGGCTATGAAGCTCCTGTTTACCTTGCTTGGTCACTTGCAAACAGAAGTGCTCTACTAAGAGTTCCTGCAAAACGTGGCAACGCAACAAGGGTTGAACTTCGTTCACCAGATCCAAGCTGTAACCCATATTTAGCATTTGCAGCTATTCTTGAGGCTTGTATCGACGGTATCGAAAACAAAATTGAACCGCCAACACCAGTTGAAAGCAATATTTACCAACTTACAAGCAAAGAAAGAAAGAAACAAAAAATCGATTCTTTACCTGGAAGTTTATCTGAAGCCCTAGATTATATGACAAAGGCAAATGTAGGCCAAAAAGCTCTTGGAGAACATATTTACAACGAATTCCTAAGCGCAAAACAAAAAGAATGGGATTCTTTCAGAATTTATGTTTCACAATGGGAACTTGATAAATATCTTGAAAAAGTATAGGAAATCCAAACAGAAAAAGTCGGCTTAACCGCCGGCTTTTTTAATGCAAATAAAAAGTTAAACAGAAATAGGCTTTGGAAAATAAAAAAGTTTTCCAGTAAGTCTTGATACGACTTCATCCCAATCATCTTTATTTTTCTGTCTTAAAAGAATAGCAGATGAATACCAGTCTGTTTTCTCTTCGTAAAGTCCCCATCTCCAATCAGAAACAAATGGCAACAAGACATAAGTCTTTTTCCCCATAGCACAAGATAGATTAGTAACAGCAGTATCACAACCTACAACATAGTCCATATTGTCAATCAGAGCAGCTACATCAGAGAAATCATTGTAATACTTACCAAGATTATCTATGTTGTAATAATCTAGAATTTCTTGTTCTTGGGGAGTTACATTGGGTTGGAGAGAATACAATTTAGCAAAATTAATTTTTTTAAAAAATGGTACCAATTTATCAAGTTCAATACTCTTAGCAGAAGATTCATTTGCTCGCCACACAATACCTATAGAACTTTGAGGGGTATTAAGAAGTTTATATCTATAATAATTAACTAGTTTTTTGTCTGAAATAATATACTTTGCATTGTTGTACATAGTAGAATGACTTATTTTAAAAAGTGAAGCTAAACTCATAAAAGGGATTTGGAAATCTATATCACTCTCTGATACATCCTCAATTTGAGCATCAAGTCTACTTGAATGAAATAGTGAAACAAGAGATTTTTGAGGCTTTGACACGATGTTAACACCATGCATTTTTAACATCGGCAAAAAACGAGCAAAAAGAATAGTATTTTCACTTGCTGACGTTGAAAAAACACAAACTCTTGCATTATCTTGCTGAAAATCAAATTTAGGAACATTCTTATAAATCAAGCCATGGTGCTTAAAAAGATTTATCCTTGTTTCATAACCTTCCCAAGCATATTGAAGCTCCCTCGATTTCAAAAATGCAGCAGACATATTAAATCTCAAATCATCGCTTTCAGAATATTTTTCTAAACCCTTTTTACAAATTCTAATCGTATTAGATAGGTCATTGTTATTTAGATAACTATTACTGATATTTATATAAGTAGACTCATACACTGAAGATATATTTAACGCCTTTTCATCTGATTCAGACTTATAAGGATTATCTTGTGAACAAATCGATTTATAGACAAGATGGATAACTTCCTTAATATTATAAAAATCTTCTCTGAATTCAATATTAGAATTCATATTTTTAGCTTTGTTAAAGTATAAATCCGCATTCTCAAAATCATTTTTCAAAAAGAGTGAATGCGAGAGCAAATAAAGCAAAAGAGAGTTGTTTGGTTCAGTATTCAATAAATTTATATATGAGTTTGAACAATCCTTAATAAAATGATTATTCAAAGTTAAGTAAAGATTATTTTCAAAATTTTCAAACATAAAGTAGTAAAAATCTTAAAATAAATTGCAAAAATAATATATCATATTTTGCGAACAAAAAAAAGCCTGAAGCTATAAGCCTCAGGCAGTTTATTTATATTGCCATTATTAATTAAGAATACTAGATTAATGAAAGTGCAATACTTGGAGCTTGGTTTGCTGTTGAAAGCAATGAAGCTGAAGTTTGCTGCAATATTTGAGCGTTGATGTAACTTGAAGCTTCATCAGCGATATCAGCATCCATCAATGTTCCTTTAGAAGCTGTGAAGTTTTCAATAGTTACGCTTAAGTTGTCTAACTTAGAATCTAATCTGTTTTGGTAAGCACCAATTTCAGATCTTCTTGTAGAAACTTCTTTAAGAGCTGAGTCTACTTCTTTAATGAATGAATTAGCACTTGTTGTAGAAGCAAATGCAGTTGCTGCACCTGTAGTTAAACCAAGTGTAGAAGCACTAGCATCACCAAATACATTTGAAACTGTTAATGTATCAGAGTCATTAGCACCAACTTGAAGAGTAACTGATGAAGATGAAGTTGATGAAAGTAGCTTAATACCGTTGAAGTCAGCAGATTTAGCAGTATCATTGATTTCTGCTATACGAGCTGTAGCTTCTTTTTCAAGAGCAGATCTTGAAGTAGAAGAGTTAGTTCCACTTGCTGCTTGAACTGCTAGATCTCTGATACGATCCAAGTTGTCTTTCATTGAGCTTAATGCTCCATCAGCAGTTTGAAGAAGATTTTGTCCCTCTTGAATGTTTTTGCTTGCTACTTTTGAACCCCTAATTTGTGTGTTGAATGTTGTCGCGATTGATAAGCCTGCCGCATCGTCTTTTGCGCTGTTAATTCTTTGACCTGTTGACATTCTTTCCATTGCAGTAGTCATAGTCTTTGTTGCTTTTGCTAATGAAGACTGAGCTGTCAATGAAGCGACGTTTGTGTTAACTGAAATTGCCATAGATGATTCTCCTTTCAAAATACGTTCTACATCCTTGTAGAATCTATTAACATCTGTGCTTTTTATTTAATTTTTAAAAGTTAGCCAAAACAGCAGTATCCGCTGCGTTTCACTCTATTAACTTTCACCTCTTAATCATATAGTTTTTAAGCTATTGATTAAATTCTTAAAAAGTTAGAACTTTTCTATACATAAGTATGAAGTTTTCAAAAATTTTAAGACGATACGAACTTGGGGAATATCCCACTTGTATTTTTTATGCCCAAATTCAAAAAGTTTTAAACATGTTAATTCTCATGACATGTAAAAATCTTTGTTATAGAATAATTATATAAAAGGTAGTAGAAAAGGGCTAATACAATGCAAATATCTTTAAATTGGATTAATGAATTTGTTGATTTGACAGGCATTTCAGCAGAAGAAATAGCACATGAGCTTACTATGAGTGGGCTTGAGGTCGAAGAAATAGAAAAAACAGGGCCAAAATTTTCAAACATTGTATCAGTCGAAATCGTTGATATAAAAGCACATCCGGATGCCGATAAACTTCACCTTGTTGATGTAAAGTTATGTAACGAAACAAGGACTGTAGTGTGTGGGGCTCAAAACATTGCAGTAGGGCAGATTGTACCTTACGCATCAGTCGGTTCCAAAGTGTTTTCAAGGAAGACCGGTGAATTATTTGAGCTAACCCCAGCAAAGATAAGAGGAATAGAGTCTCAAGGCATGTTATGCTCACAAGATGAACTTGGATTAGAAGGCATGCAAGAAGAAGATGGAATATTAATTCTTAACAGAATATATAAAGATGTAAAAATATGCGAAAAGCTTGAAGATATTGTAAACATCGAAGAAGACATCGTGTTACATATTGCACCTACTGCAAATAGAGGTGATGAAATGTCTGTAATAGGTGTTGCAAGAGAGTTAAGTGCACTATTTAATAGAAAACTTAGTTTCTCAAAACTTCAAGAAACACAAGATACTTCAACTGATAAGTTTGAAGTTGAAATTATAGATGAAGATACCTGTAAGTATTATGCTATTGGGCTTCTGAAAAATGTAAAAATTAAACCATCTCCTGATTGGATTAAAAGAAGACTTGAAGCATCAGGCATAAGAGCAATCAGCAACGTAGTAGATATAACTAACTATGTATTACTGGAATATGGACAACCGCTCCACGCTTTTGATAGAGACAAGTTAAACGGATATCTATCAGTAAGAAGAGCAAAAGACGGGGAAACTATCATTACGCTTGATGAAGTTGAACGTAAGCTAACAAAAGACTCTGTTCTAATCGCAACAAAAGAAGAAGGCGTTTGTGTTGCAGGTGTATTTGGCGGAAACAACAGCGAGATAGATGACAACACAGTGAATATTGCGCTTGAATCAGCATACTTCACTCCTTCAACAAACAGAAAAAACTCAAGAAGCGTTGGATATAGAAGTGAAGCATGTGCAAGGTTTGAAAGAGGCGTTGACATAGAAAACTGTAAACCTGCACTACTTAGAGCAATGCAGCTTATTGTTCAATATGCAGATGCAAAAGTTGATGGAATTGTGGAAACCGGATCTGACAAACTAAACGATATTGATATTACGTTAAGATTTAATCAGGTCAAAAAAGTTTTAGGGTGTGACATAGCTCCTCAAAGATGTATTGAAATACTTGATAAGCTGGGCTTTGAACTATTAGGTAAAAACGAAATTGCAGCAAAATTTAAAGTCCCAAGTTTCAGAATAAATGATGTAACAAGAGAAATTGACCTAATCGAAGAAATATCAAGAATCGACGGGTATGACAAAATCACGCCGACTCTTCCTAATAAAACATTGGCTCCAGAAATATCACAAGAAACAAAACTTTTGAAAAGAATTAATAAGTTAATGCTAGGCTACGGATTTGATGAATCTATAACTTCATCATTAATTGGAGAACCTTTATTAAAGCAATTTGGACTTTCATTCGACAAAGACAAGGCAGTATATGTTCACAACGCTCAGTCTGAAGACCATACAATGCTAAGACAAACCGTTATTGCAAATCTTTTACAAACAATTAAGAGCAATTTTGATAACGGACAAAAGAACGTTTGGTTATATGAAATTGGCAAAGTTTTCTTTAAAGAACAAGAAGCAACAGAAATAAACAGCGGCGTTAGAGAGTCCAGAATGCTCTCAGGAGCTTTGACAGGAGACGTTCATAATAACTTATGGATAAAAAGACCCAAAGTTGATTTCTACACGCTTAAAGGTGTTGTAGAGGCTCTACTTGATTTACTTGAGCTTTCTAACAGAGTTAAAATTCAGCCTATTGAAAGTTCTGAGTATCTACATCCTGGAAGAAGCGCAAGATTAGTCCTTCTTGGCAAAACACCAAAAACAATAGGTTACTTTGGTGAGATTTATCCTTTGTTAAGAGACAAAATGAAACTCACTCAAAACGTATATTTGTTTGAAATAAATCTTGAAGAACTTATTGAGGCTTCTAATATAAAAGTTAAAAGGTATACAAAAATATCTCAATTCCCTGAAGTTCAAAGAGATATTGCGTTTGCAATACCTGAAACAATTACACACGAAAATATTTCAAATGTAATCAAAAAAGCTGCTAATTCAAAATTATTTAATTCATCTGAACTTTTTGATATCTATCAAGGTGAACACATTGAAAAAGGTTACAAGAGCTTAGCATTCAGGATAAAACTTCAGGATAAAGAGGCAACTTTAACTGACGAGATTATTGATAAAGAAGTAACCGCAATAAAAGCAGGATTAACAAAACAATTTTCAGAAATAAAATTCAGATAAGACAAAAAAAGACTTGAATAATCAAGTCTTTTTTTTAGTTAACGTCAAAAGTCGGTGAAGGCAGATTACTTGAATACTCTGCTATAACTCTTGATATATCAGAGCTCTGCACAACCACTTCAAGTATAAGCTGCGAGTTTAAAAGTACTTTTTCGGTAAATTCCATTGTTTCGACATCAAGAGTTTCAAATTCTACAAAATCTGAACCTACATAATTCAATCTTCCATAGCCTTCGTCTCCGGCCCATCTTAAATATATAATTTGTCTCTCAAATAGTTTCAACTTATGAACAAGATTCATAATAGATCTCTCCAAATACTAGCTATAAACGACTTTTACTATTATATAAAGATTTAATTAAATAGTCAATTTAGTCAATATCCATGTAAAAATTTATGTTACGAATATTTTAAAAATCTCAATGAAAATTGTTTTTTTAAATAATTTTTGTTATCCTAAAAAAAACGCAAAAAAAATTTTTTACGCTTTTTCAATTAGATGATACCACTGTTAAAAGAGGAAAAAAAATTGACAGGTACACTAACGG
>JAEZIX010000081.1 GCA_023415935.1 Cyanobacteria bacterium OH_CDB_20
GGCGGCATACTTGTTAGAACAGCAGGTGCAGGCGCTCAATTAATGGCAAAAGAAGGCAACTACGTAACATTGAAATTACCAAGCTCAGAAATGAGAATGATAAGAAAAGAATGTTTGGCAACAATCGGTGTACTCGGTAATGCTGAATTTAAAAACATGAAAATTGGTAAAGCCGGACGTAAACGTCATATGGGTATAAAGCCAACAGTTAGAGGTGTTACGATGAACCCTTGCGATCACCCTCACGGTGGTGGTGAAGGTAAAACCGGTCCAGGCGGACACCCTAAAACACCTTGGGGCAAACCAGCTCTAGGTGCTAAAACCAGAAAAGTAAACAAAGCATCTGACAAGTACATAGTCAGAGGAAGAAAACGCTAATAAAGGAGATATTTAATGGCTCGTTCACTAAAAAAAGGCCCATATGTACACGAATCACTTCAGGCAAAAATCGAAAAAATGAATAATGCCGGTGACAAAAAAGTTGTAAAAACTTGGTCTAGAGCATCTATGATAGTTCCTGACATGTTAGGACATACAATAGCTGTACATAACGGGAAGACACACGTTCCTGTATTTATAACAGAACAAATGGTTGGCCATAGATTAGGCGAATTTGCGCCAACGAGATTATACAGAGGTCACGCTGGTCAAGATAAAACTGCAAAAAGGAAATAATTATGGAAGCTAAGGCAAAACAAACAGATATAAGAATGCCCGCTAGAAAATTACGTAGAGTAATTAACGAAGTAAGAGGCAAATCAGCAGCAGAAGCTATAAAAATTCTTAAATTCATGCCATATTTCGCGGCACGAGTGGTCGAAAAGAATTTGGTTTCAGCGATTGCAAATGCATCAGAAAAATTTGGTGCAACAGCAGATACGTTAAAAGTTTCTGAAATTTTCGCTGACGAAAGTACAACTCTCAAAAGAGGTAAACCTAGAGCTCAAGGTAGAATCTACAAAAGACTCAGACGTTCATCTCATTTGACAGTTAAAGTTACAAAGACAATATAGGAGGCTATAACTTTGGGACAGAAGACACATCCAACAGGATTTAGAGTAGGTATTATACAACCCTGGTTAAGCACATGGTTTGCTAAAAAGAATTACCCAGAGTTCTTAGCAGAAGATGCGAAAATCAGAAAGTTTATAAAAAAGAAACTATATACAGCTGGTATTTCTAGAATATTAATTGCTAGAAAAGCTCAAAATGTAATCATAACTATTGTTACTGCAAAACCTGGTATCATAGTAGGTCGCGGTGGACAAGGTATTGAAGAATTAAGAACATCAGTTGCAAAATTAATCAATAAAATTGTAACAATAGACGTTGTAGAAGTTGCAAGAACAGATGCAGATTCTCAATTAGTAGCAGAATCAATCGCACTTCAACTTGAAAAACGTGTTGCTTTCAGAAGAGCAATGAAACAAGCAGTTCAAAGAACTATGAGATCAGGTGTTCAAGGTATCAAAATTATGGTATCAGGAAGACTTGGCGGAAACGAAATCGCACGTTCTGAATGGGTTAAAGAAGGAAGAATCCCTCTTCAAACATTAAGAGCAGACGTTGATTACGGTTTTGCAGAAGCTGATACAATGATGGGCAAAATCGGTGTTAAGGTTTGGATTTTCAAAGGAAACTTAATGCCTGGTGAAAAAGCTGATCAAAATATCAAATCTAAAAAAGCATCAGGAGCTGAAGAAAAAAACCTAGGCAGAAGAGGCAAGAAAAAACCTGTTCAAGCTCAAGCTGCTGAAGAAGAAAATTCGTAGTAAATAATAAAAAATAATAATTAGGAGCGAAAAACAACCATGTTAATGCCCAAAAAGACTAAATATCGTAAAAAAATGAAGGGAAGAATGAAAGGTTCTGAAACAAGAGGTACAGAACTTGAATTTGGAAGCTACGGCTTACAAGCTTGCGACCCTGCATGGATTACATCAAGACAAATAGAAGCTGCAAGAAGAGCAATGACTCGTGAAATCAAAAGAGGCGGTAATGTTTGGATAAAAATATTCCCGGATAAACCAATTACTGCAAAACCTGCTGAAACTCGTATGGGTAAAGGTAAAGGTTCACCAGAATACTGGGTAGCTGTCGTTAAACCAGGCAGAATTCTTTTTGAACTTGAGTATACAAATAGAGATGTAGCAATTGAAGCACTTCAACTTGCTGCGCAAAAACTTCCTATTAAAGTAAGAATTGTTGAGAAATAGGAGAAGACAATGAAATTACAAGAAATGCGTGAAAAAACAGTTGAAGAATTAAGTACAGCTATAATTGACTACAAAAAGCAATTATTTGATTTAAGACTTCAAAAGTCATTGCATAAATTAGAAAACACTTCTCAAATCAGACAAGTGAAAACACTAATTGCGCAAGCTAAAACTGTTATCAAAGAAAAACAAGTAGCAAACTAATAAAAGAGGTTAATAAAAATGCCTAAAAAGGAAAAACAAGGTGTTGTCGTAAGTGACAAAATGGATAAAACAGCAGTTGTAAAAGTTGCTGAATACAACCAGCACCCAAAGTATAAGAAAATTATGGAAACGACTAAAAACTACAAAGCACATGATCCTAAGAACGAATGTGGCGAAGGTGATGTTGTAAAAATCGTAGAATCTAAACCGATTTCAGGCGGTAAAAGATGGGAAGTCGTTGAAGTAGTCCAAAAAGCACAATAGTTAAGACTATTAGTGCCGAGTTATAAGTAAAAATTTCAAAGGATGAAATAAAATGATACAACAGGAAACTAGATTACAAGTAGCAGACAATACAGGTGCTAAAGAATTGCTTTGTATTAGAGTACTAGGCAGTTCTAATAAAAAATATGCGCGTGTTGGTGATGTTATAGTAGCAACAGTTAAAGACGCTACACCAAACATGGCTGTTAAAAAATCTGACGTAGTAAAAGCAGTCGTTGTTAGAACTAAAGCTGATATTAAAAGACCGGATGGTTCTGTAATCAGATTTGACGAAAATGCAGCAGTAATAATTAACAAAGACGGCAACCCAAGAGGTACTCGTGTATTTGGACCTGTTGCCCGTGAGCTTAGAGATAAAAACTATATGAAAATTATTTCTCTTGCTCCAGAGGTTATATAGGAGAAGCAGAAATGAGAAAAACTAAAAAACCAATCGAATCACATGATATACACGTTAAAACCGGTGACAAAGTAGTAGTTGTTGCGGGTAAAGACAAAGGTAAAGTCGGAAACGTGAAACAAGTTATCACATCTGAAAACAAAATTATCGTTGAAGGTGTAAATATGGTAACTAAAGCAGTTAAGCCTAACCCAATGGCTGGACAACAAGGTGGACTTGTTAAGATGGAAGCAGCAATGGATTCATCTAAAGTTATGCTTTATTGCCCAAGCTGCGAAAAAGCTACAAGAGTTAAAAAAGACACTTCTAAAGACAAAAAAGTTCGTGTTTGCAAACATTGTGGCGAACAGTTAGACGTATAAGGTGTGGGTATCTTGTTTTAGTGATAAAATGAAGATACATTCTACAAAAGGAAAGAAAAAATGGCTACATTAACAAAAAATTTAAAAACAAGATTCGCAGAAGAAGCAAAACCTGCGTTAAAAGAACAATTCAAATATGAAAATGATCATCAAATACCTAGACTAAACAAAATAGTTTTAAATATGGGTGTTGGTGAAGCTTGTCATAATTCAAAATTAGCAGAAACAATTGTTGCTCAGTTATCAAAAATATCTGGACAAAAAGCAGTTGCTACAAAAGCTAAAAAATCAATCGCTTCTTTTAAATTAAGAGAAGGTTCACCTGTTGGTTGTATGGTTACTCTTCGTGGAGAAAGAATGTATGATTTCTTGCAAAAGCTCATATGTGTTGTTCTTCCAAGAATTCGTGACTTCAGAGGCGTAAGCTACAAGAGTTTCGATGGACGCGGAAACTATACATTAGGTTTAAAAGAACAAACATTATTCCCTGAAATTTCATATGATGAAGTAGACACAATCTGCGGTATGAACATTTCAATTATCACAACGGCTAATACTGATGAAGAAGCAAGAGCTCTATTAAAAGAGCTTGGAATGCCATTCAAAAAGTAATAAAGGAGAAAACATGGCTAAGAAGGCAATGATAAACAAAGAACAACATAGAGAAGAACTTGCTGCACAAGGTAAATACCCTAAAGTAAGACTTCACAACAGATGTTCTATATGCGGCAGACCTCACGGTTTTCACAGAGATTTCGGTCTTTGCAGAATCCACCTAAGAGAGATGGCTCATAGAGGTTTATTACCTGGCGTAGTTAAAGCTAGTTGGTAATT
>JAEZIX010000103.1 GCA_023415935.1 Cyanobacteria bacterium OH_CDB_20
AAGGGGGATTTATGCAAAATTATATTAAAATGGCGATTATAACACTTGTAGCTTTTACTTTAGGGGTATTTGTAAATACTATTGCAATAAGCAATGCGGAGACAGGGGCTAATATAGCGGTTGTAGATTTTCAAAAAATCGTTGACACAACTCAAAAGGCACAGGCTATAAAAAATGAACAGAAAAAGAAATTCGAAGAGCTTGTTGCCTTTGTAAATACGGCAAGAAATGATATTAATGCTGAACCAGACCCTCAAAAACAAAAACAGTTAGAAGAAAAGTATCAAAATGAATTCACTCAAAAAAAGAACGCCATTGATAAAGATTACGAATCAAAACTTGCTAACTTTAACACCGAGATTACAGCAGAAATTAATAATTTATCTAAAGAAAAGAGTTATGATTTAGTCCTTCTTAAAAGTACTGTACTTTCAGGTGGTACTGATATTACAGATGATGTTGTAAAAAATTTAAAATAATATTTTATATAATATTGAACTTTTATTTGCACTTGTCGTTATAATTAACGTAGTAGGCAAATGGAGCACTTGATGAAAAATAATATTTTATTTGCTTTTGCGTTAATTTTATTTGGACTTCCTGCTTTTTGTAAGTCAAATTTTTCATACGTTGCAGTTAACAGTGCTACAGTGCCAGTTGCGTATCATGCTAATAACGTTGAATATGCTTCAAATAATGCTGATATTTATTCGTTTGATGAAGATGCGCCGCTATATCAACTTCAATCAAATGGTGCTCCTGTTAACAACGACGTTGTAGCTTCAATTCCATCTCAAACAGTGACTAACAATACGACTTCAAAAGGAAATGTTGACTATATAACAGTTCCTTCTAAAAATAAATTTAGTGTTGGAAAAACAGCTGGTGTGATACTTGGGATGGCTGCTGCGTGCGCGCTTGATCCATATATTGTTGAAATTGATGGAAATAAATATGTTATGATTCTTGATAATTTTGATGGAATTTATAATGAAAATGATATTATTGGTATAGAAGACTCAAAAAGTAACATATTTACTTCTCTTAAGAAACTGAATGTTGATAACGATAAAACAAAACTTACTTCTGCTGAATTGAAAGATAGAGGAGTCAGGTTTGTGAAAATTGAGTTGGATGGAAGGCTTGCTGCTAGAGATTATACTCAAGATTTTCCTCTCGAAAATATTGTCTATATCGATCTTACTACTCTTAAAAAGGTTAAGAATATCAAACCTACAGGAACTTTTGGTGAATTTAAAATTATAATCAAAGATAAGAAAACAACCTTAAAAGAAGTTAAAGGCCATGTTACTTATTTATTACATAAGGATTTAGTTAAGCTGTTTTAAAATTAGTCAAAAGCCTTTTAATATAGTAAAATTATTTAGTAAATAATATTCAATATAGAAGCAGTAAGTTGGTATGAGCATTAAAAGATTTTTAGTATTATTAATTTCATTTGTATTAACTGCTTCTTGCGCTTTTTCAAAAGAGGTTTCTAAACTTGTAGCTGTCAAAAATGTGCAAAAATCACTTGTAACATCTATTATTGACACTGAGCTTAAAAAGACAGATTATAAAATTCTTTTGAAAGATGATTATTATATTTTGCCAAAAACAACTTCTGATTCGGGTGAATATTATGTCATTATGGCAAAGCAAAACGGTAATGACTGCTATTTGTACCTTCTTACCAATTCTCAGAAAAATGATTTAGAGAGTGTTTTGTTAAATAAGTTAAAAAATGACAAATATAAATATAAAAAGATTACAAACAAAAGTGTTTTGGGGATATTTTATAGTGATGCAATTGCTCTAAAAAATAATGCAGATTATCAAGTTAAAAATCAGGCTCTTGTTTATGATTTTAGTGAGCAGGCTCAGGCAAAATTCAATGCACAGAATGACAAATATTCCGGCATCAAAGTAGAAAGGTCAAATGTAGTTGGAACAAAAGTTATAAGTTCAAATAAAAATGTAGTTCAGACTCCTGTAAAAAAGATTGCAACTGATAATATCGTTCCAAAGTCTTCCGGCAACTCCAATCCATCTCCATTAAAAGGCGCTGTTCTTTTTATTCCTCAAGGTTCTACATTTGATGCTACATTGCAGTCAGCAATTACATCTGAAAGTATAGCTAAAAATGACACAATAACAGCAGTTTTACCTGTAGATTGGGTTTATAATGGAACACTTGTAGCACCCCAAGGAAGTATTTTATATGGAACAGTTACTAGTGTTGAAAATGCTGGACTTGCATACAAAAATGGAAATCTTGGCTTTACATTTAAAGAACTTTTAACCCCTAAGGGGACAAAAATACCTCTTGCAACAAATACTGTAATGCTTAGTGTTGAAAATAGTTCAAGAGCTAAGAAAATAGCAGCAAATGTCGTTGTAGGTTCATTAATTGGGGTTGCTTCTGGCGCTGTGTATGCTGTTCTTACAGGTGGTGATATTGGAGGCGCTATTGCAGTCGGAGCTGGCATGGGGGCTGCTTCAGGCGGTGTGACCGCGGTTATGTCAAAAGGCGAGAACGTTGAACTAAAAGAGGGCGTAAATCTTAACATTAGACTTATTGAATCTATGTCGACTACCCCTTATAATTAGAATTGTAAATGTATTAGATAGGTGAATTATGAATAATAAAAGGTTAATTACTGTTGGTTTGTTGATTTTAGTTGTTGCTGTAATAGGAAAACTCTTGTTTATCGGTCTTAAAAATATCAAAGTCGATGATTTTAAACCTGCGGCAATTATGTTTGTTATTGATTCATCTGCTTCAAATCAGAATAAACTTCCTGAGCAAAAGAAATTTTTAAAACAGCTATGTGCGGTATTGGACCCTGAAGATCAAATAAAAATCATAAGAGTGTCTCAGGATTCTTATCTTATTTATGAAGGCTCACCTCAAGACCAATCAGGGATTACAAAAGCAATGAACTCATTCACTCAATATGATGCAAATGATAATGGAACTGCTTATGGCGAAGGCTTAAAAAAGGCATTTTCATATGCTCTTACTATGCAAAAAGATGGATATACACCTTCAATTGTTGTTATGGGAGATTTAGAAAATGAAGGTGATTCAGTTAAACAAATCGACTGGGATTTGCTTCCTGAAAATGTTAAAAATATTCAAAAATATGCACCTGATCTTTCAATGACGTTTTTATTTGCTCACCCTAAAAAACTTGACTTAGTAAAAGAAAAACTAGGACCTGTTTTAGGTGAAACCAGACTTGTTATTTCATCAGAGGAAACTGTTGATAAATCTGTAAGAAAATTTATAAAAGCGATTGGAAGGTAATAGTAAAAATAATGACTATAATAATTAATTCGCAAAACAAAGAGAAAAGGTTTATTGATAAGGATATAATTACAATTGGTACTGATACAAACTGTGATTTTGTTTTTGATATGCCTTTTGATTTTCTTTTGACTTTGAGATTTAACCCTACAAACGAAAAATATGCGATAATAAATAACTTAAATTCCAGCGAAATACTCTTTAAAGGAGAGAGTATTGGTCAGGTTATGGAGTTTGAAAGCATTTGTAAGCTGATGTTTAAAGGTTTAGAGGAGTTTATAAGTATTAAAGTTATTGACTCTCCAACTATTCAAGAAGATATTCAACCAAAAATTTCTCCTCAAAAAAAATTGCTCGAAAAAGAAAAATCGATTATCGAAAATGAAAGAGTCTCGATTGTTAAAAAGATAGCATATATTACAAATGACCTTAAAAAGAAACTTTCTCAGAATCAAAAAATGCTTGTATTTATTAATATTGCTCTTTTCTTTGCTGCTCTGATTAATGCTTTTGCGGTTTCAAATTACCTAATGGGGCTTTCAATTAAAGAATCTTCAATGTTTACAAGTCTTCCGACTAATATTAAAG
>JAEZIX010000026.1 GCA_023415935.1 Cyanobacteria bacterium OH_CDB_20
TAAAAACTCTGTTTCTCCAATTTTTTTCTTAAAAAGAGTAGGGCCAATTGGAAGGCCAAATCCAAACTTATCAACTCTCATTTTAAACATTTTTGCTGCAAAAAAGTGGCCCAACTCATGGACAATAATTAGTAAACTTATAAGCAAAATCATGATAATTAAATTCATTTAATAAAATCCCCTTGATTTTTATATATAATTGATTGTATGACAAATTTCTTTAAAATACTACTTGATTACATTTACAAACAAAAATGTTATTTTTGCGGAAAAAGTGCAGAAAATAAAGTATTTTGTTCTAGTTGTTTTAATAGCATCTCTTTTTTGTCAAACAAAGCAATCTCTAAAATATTAGAAAAAAATCTCTATTGCGTTTCTTTTTATCAAGGAAACATCAAAAAACTAATAAAAGCAGTAAAATATCACAATAAAAAAGAGCTTGCTTTTTATCAAGCAAAAATTATGTTTGATTTTTGGCAAAAAATTGAAGAAAAAAAAGATTTTTATACAATAATTCCCGTTCCAATTCATAAAAAAAGATTAAAACAAAGAAAATATAACCATATGGATTTAGTAGGAAAATACTTATGTGAGATGACCGGCTATGAATTAAATACATCTTTTATAACAAGAACAAAAGACACAAAACCTCAATATAAACTTACAAAACAAGAGCGGGAAGAAAATTTAAAAGACGCTTTTTCTTTAAATTTAGAACAAAAACCAGTAGCTCCAATTTTGTTAATTGATGACATTTCAACAACCGGTTCAACTTTTTTAGAAATAATAAAAGAGCTCAAAAAAAATAACATTGAAGATATTACCTGTTTTGTAACAGCAATTCCTGATAAAAACAGTTTATATATAGACTAATAATTAACCCATTTTTCAAATGTTGATAACAATATATAAGTTTTGTTTTTACCGCCTCTTTCAACTCTATAAAGCTTATCTAAAAAAGAAATAGGGTAATACAAAAAGAAAGGAAACTTTTTAAACCTTGAAAGAAGAAAACAGGTTCTATTTCTTACAAATTCTTTTTCTTCGGGTTTTATTTCAATGTTGTTAAAATCTTTTTTTATTTGCTCAAAAAATTCTTTTTTGTATGGAAGTTTTATTTTTTGATACCACCAATAAAGAGTAATAACTTTATAATCGAAGTATTTATACTTCATCTCTTCGTATAAATTTATTTTTTTAAGATTTTCACCAATCATATTAAATATTTTAAGATAATCAAAGAAGGTTCTATCTTTTGTGTTTGTAACAGCACCTCTTCTGTTTACTCTGTATAAAACAAGTTGCTCTTTTAATATTGATATTTTTTCTGCTTTAAATAATGCGTCGTAAGCAAAAACATTATCTTCAAAAAATGTTCCACCAGGGAATTTAACATCCTTGTTTAATAAAAAATCCCTTTTATATATTTTGTCCCAAGGAACGCTTGTTTGCCAAAAAATATTATCTCTTATATCTCGCCAAGAAAAATTTTTGTGTTCAAATTCTTCTGGTATCTGTTTTAAAAGAGCATAATCATGTTTTTCGTTAATCTTTTTTGTTTTATCGTCAAGCAAAGACCACTGGCAAATGGTTATGTCTGTTCCGTCTTGAGATATTTTATTATAAAGTTTTTTTATTGCGTCTTTTTTTAATAAATCATCACCATCTAAAAAGAAAATGTATTCGCCTTTTGCTTGCTCAACACCAAAATTTCTTGCAAGACCTTGTTTTATATTTTCTTTATTGCGAAAAATTCTAAATCTTTTATCTTTTTTTTCATAGTCTTTTAAAATGGCATATGTTTTATCTGTTGAATTATTATCAATACATATTATTTCAAAATCTGTAAAAGATTGACTTAAAACACTTTCAATGGTTTCTTCTATATATTTTTCAACATTATAAACTGGAATAATAATTGATACTTTTGGATTCATAACAACCTATACATTACTCTTATTAATATAGTACAATTAATTATATGATATTAAAAGAATTTTCTGAATATTTACAACAAAATATTGATAAATCATCTGTTTTACTTTTAAACGAGTGGTTAAAAGAAAAAATAGAAACTCCTGCGCGAACAAATATTGATAGAGTTATTCAGACAGAAATTTATATTGCAAAAAACAAATTGCAAGATATATTATTAATTGGAAAATCAGATTCTGGAAGAAAACTTATAAAAGTTTTATATAATTTTGCTTTGAGTTTTGAACAACAAAAACTTGCAAGATTTTTACATGATAAAAAAGCAAACGATTTTAATAACATGTAAACTATTGTATAGAGCATGGTTCCATGCTTTTAATTTATGATAAAATATTAGTTTTTAAAAATTCCACACTGTAGAAAACCTGTATAAAAACTATTTATTTTTTGTTTTTTATTTTTTGTTTTGTTTAAAAATTAATTAACTTTGTTTTTAGTTTTATGTTTTTTTATTTTTTTGTTTTGTTTTCTACAGGTTTTTTGTGGTTTTTAACAAGTTTAAATCCTTTTGTTTATAAGTGTTTTATTTTGTTTTCTACAGGTTTTTTGTTATTTATTACCTGTTATTATTTTTTATATATAATTTAATTAGTAATTAAAAAAAGAGAAAAAACATGCAATTAGAGAGAAAAAGATTTTATTTATATTTATTTGTAATATTTTTTATTTTTTTATCGCTTTTCTTTTTTATAAAAAATTTAAAAACAATAAATAATATTTTAAGTTTTAAGGATTTTAAAAATGTTTATTCTTCAGAAAAAAAAGAATATGACAAAATAAATATTGAAGGATCTTATATAAAAGAAAACTCAAAAGCATATTATAGAGTTTTTTTACCAAAAAATAACAAAAAAACAGATGCAATAATAATTTGTTCGGGTGGTGGTTATCAGTATCTTGTTTATAAAAATGAAGGAATAAATGTTGCAAAATGGTTTCAAAAACAAGGATTTATTGCTGTTGTATTACTTTATAGAGCTCCAAAACAAAAAAACACCGAATATCCATATAATGATTTAAAAGAAACTTTTAAAATAATAAAAAATAATTCAGAAAAATGGAATATTGATAAAATTGGG
Organism: Cyanobacteria bacterium OH_CDB_20; assembly: GCA_023415935.1. Taxonomy (GTDB): domain Bacteria; phylum Cyanobacteriota; class Vampirovibrionia; order Gastranaerophilales; family Gastranaerophilaceae; genus JAEZIX01. The sequence continues at coordinate 3,075 of JAEZIX010000026.1, forward strand.
GTTATGGGTTTTTCTGCAGGTGGACACTTAGCGGCTTTTTATTCTAATAAAACAAGTGATGAATTAAGACCAGATTTTACAATTTTATATTATCCTGTAATTTCAATGAAAGATGAGATTACACACTCTTCAACAAAATTAAATTTAATAAATAATAAAAAAGAACTTGAAAAAGATTATTCTGTTGAAAATTTAGTTTCCAAAAAAACACCTAAAACCTTTATTACATATGCAAAAGATGATGAAAGTGTTAATATAAAAAACTCTAAAATATATGCAGAAAAATTAAAAAAATATAATATTCCATTTAAAATTTATGAGTTTGAAACAGGTGGACACGGCTTTGGTTGGAGTAAAAAATATAAATACCAAAAACAAAATAAACAAAACTTGTTAAGTTGGTTAAAAACTTTATAACTTTTATATTTTTCTAGTATAATACTATTAGTTTGGAACTACTTATTTTAAAAGAGAAGATTGAGGGAAAAATGCTTTTTACAATTGATAGAGATTCTTTATTAAACAAATTAAGAATTGTAGAAAAAATTACAATTCCAAGAGGGATTCAACCAGTTCTTGCAAATATATTGTTTGAAGCAAAAGATAATGAATTAAAATTAAGTGCAACAGACCTTGATTTATCTATTATTACAAACACTACTGCTGCTGTTAAAAAAGAAGGAAAAATTACACTTCCGGCTAAAAAAACGTTTGAAATAATTTCAAAACTTCCAGATAAACCAGTAGATTTTTCTTTGAATGAAGAAAATAATATTGTGACAATTACTTGTGGTAATTCAAAATTTGAAATTATTGGAATATCAGCAAGTGAGTTCCCAGCTTTAATAACAGAAAACGAAATAAAACAAAAAGAATCAATTGAAATTGAAACAGATCCTTTTATAAAATCTATTAAACACACTGTTTATGCTGCTGCAAATTATGAAAACAGAAATATAATAAGTGGTGTATTTTGTCATATTCAAGAAGATAAAATTGAAATGGCAGCAACTGATGGAAATAGACTTACGAGAATTGTTGAATCAGTTGAAAATAAAGACAAAAAAACCGCAAAAATTGTAATACCATCAAAAACTCTTCAAGAATTTATAAGAGTAAGCGCTTTTGTTTCAGAAGAAAAAGTTGAACTTTTAACAGATAAATCAAAATTAATAATGAAAACAAAAAGCTTTTTAATAATATCAAGACTTTTGGAAGGAGAATATCCTCCTTATAAACAACTTATACCCGAAAAATCTGAAAAAATAGCACTTTTATCAAGAGAAGATTTGATAGGTGCCTTAGAGAGAGTTTCTTGTATGGTTAACGACAGAACAAGTATTGTTAAATTTACTTTTACTGATAACAAGTTGATTTTAAAAGCAGAAACTCCAGATTCTGGAGCATCAGAAGATATTATTGATGCTGAATATGATAGCGAAGAATTAGTAATTGCTTTTAATTACAAATATATTCTTGATTCAATCAAAATTATGGATTCAGAAAAAGTTCAAATGGGATTAGGTGGAAGTGTTACTGCAACAGTCTTTAAACCTGATAGCGAAGAAGATTATTTATGTTTAATAATGCCGATACAGATAAGATAAAAAAGGTTAGATAATGAAAATTACAGTTAAAGTGCCTGCTACAACAGCAAATATTGGTCCTGGGTTTGATTGTTTAGGGATGGCCCTTCCTCTTTATAATGAAATAACAATAGAGGAAACAGTTTTACCAGGAACGGGTATTCAAATAAATATTATTGATGAATCAAACGAGTTTGAGACATTATCTATACCGACAGATGAAAACAATATTGTTTATAAAGCGGTTGAGCTCTTATATAATTCAATTGGTCAAACACCAAGCGAACTTAAAATATCAATAAAAACACACATCCCAATTGCAAAAGGGCTTGGAAGTAGTGCAAGTGTTATTGTTGGTGGTTTAATAGCTGCAAATGAACTTTTAGGAAGACCGGCGGATGAACAAGCTCTACTTTCTATAGCAACAGAAGTTGAAGGACACCCTGATAATGTTGCCCCTACTGTTTTAGGTGGTTTTGTCCTCTCTTCTCAAGAAGAAGACGGAAGTGTTATTTATAGAAAACTTCCTTGGCCAAAAGAGTGGAAATTAATTGTTTGTATTCCAGATTATGAACTTGCAACCGAAATCGCACGTTCTGTTTTACCGGAAAAAGTTGATATGAAAGACGCAGCTTTTAATGCAAGAAGATGTGCAATGCTAGTTGATGCTGTTTATACAAAAGATGCAGAGTTATTAAGACTTGCGCTTCAAGATAAACTACATCAGCCTTATAGAATGAAATTAGTACCCGGATTGAAAGAGATAATAGAAGGATTAAAACATGAACCAGATGCTTTAGGATGTGTTTTAAGTGGCGCAGGTCCTTCAATTCTTGTAATTTCTCAAGGAAAAGAAATTGAAAAAATCAAAAACAAAATTTCTCAAATTTGGTTCGATTTAAATGTAAAAAGTACTATCAGAGTAATGGAAATCGAAGAACAAGGCGCAGTATTAATATAAAGGAGACTATTATGAAAAAATCAATAAAAGATTTAAATGATTTAAAAGGAAAAAGAGCTTTAATTAGGGTGGACATTAATGTTCCACTTGATGCCGATAAAAATGTTACTGATGATACAAGAATTCAAGCAATTTTACCAACAGTAAACTATTTAAAAGAAAAAGGCGCAAAAATTATTCTTATGGCTCACCTTGGAAGACCAAAAGGAGAATGGAATTTAGAATTTTCACTTGCTCCAGTTGCAAAATATTTATCTAAAATTTTAGGTGAAGATGTATTATTTGTTTCAACTCCAGTTGGAGAAGGCGCAGAAAAAGACCTTGCTGAATTAAAGGATGGTCAAGTTGCACTTTTAGAAAATATCCGTTTTTATAAAGCAGAAGAAGCAAAAGATGACGATATGACTTTTGCTAATGAACTTGCAAAACTTGGTGATTTTTATGTTAACGACGCATTTGGCGCGGCTCACAGAAACCATACTTCAACAGCTAAACTTGCAAAGGTTTTAAAACCAGCAGTTTCTGGTTTGCTTATGGAAAAAGAATTAAGGTGTCTTTCTCAAGCCCTTGATAATCCTGTAAGACCATTTACAGCAGTTGTTGGAGGAGCTAAGGTTTCTTCTAAAATCGGCGTTTTAGAAAACCTAATTGATAAAGTTGATAACCTTATTATTGGCGGCGGCATGGCTTATACTTTTGTAAAAGCAAATGGTGGTAAAATTGGAAACTCTATTTGTGAAGATGATCAAATGGAAGTTGCAAAGGCTATTGAAAAGAAAGCCCAAGAAAAAGGTGTTAACCTTGTTATGGCAATAGATGTTCTTGTAACAGATGATTTTTCAGGAAACGGTACAAATAAAATCACCAACGTAACCGAAATTCCAGATGGTTTTGAAGGCGTTGATGCTGGTCCAGAAACTCAAAAAAGATTTGCAGATGTTATCAAAACATCAAAAACAATATTAATGAACGGGCCAGTTGGTGCATTTGAAAACCCTGCATTTGCTGAAGGAACAAAAGATATTTTAAAAGCAATTGTTGAAGCAACTAAAAATGGAGCTATTTCTGTAATTGGTGGCGGTGATTCAGTATCTGCTGCTAAAAAATTCTGCAAAGCAGAAGACTTTACCCATGTTTCAACAGGTGGTGGAGCTTCACTAGAATTCATTGAAGGCAAAATTCTTCCTGGTGTTGCAGCACTTGATGATTAATCAACAATAATAAAAAAAACTTAAAAAAGAGAAGATTTTCTTCTCTTTTTTTATTGGCAAAAAAATCTTTTACAAGTTTTTATTTTTAGGAGAGACAAAGAAAGAAAACCATGAGAGTAAATTTTAAAGGTGTTTATAAAATCTCGATTCCACAACCAAAAAGAGACGATATTTCTGATATAAAAAAGATGATTTGTTTTGCTGATGCTGAAGTTGTTGTTTCAAGTCCTTTTTCAGACGACACATTGGAAGTTGTAAACAGAGCAAAAGAAACACAAACGGCTTCTCCTTTTTGGATACAAACTCAAGTTGAAAAAAATGGATACACAATGCCTAGGAGATTAAATGATTCGGTAGATGTTTTCATGTTAACCGGAGCTGACGCAAAAGAATATAGAAAGCTCTTCAGTGTTAAAAAGCTCACAAATCCAAATAACCTATTAAGTAAAACACGCGAGTTTACCCGTCAACACAAAATAGATACAGGAATGGATGAAAATAATTTAGACAGACTCATTGGTTATTTTTGTTTTTTATCGGAGCAAGAAAAAAGATTTGATAGTTTTATTTCAACCAAAAACGTTCAACCAATGGAAGATGCGCTAAATTGAGAACAAGTTACTTCAAAAATTGATTTTAGCTCGGTTTTAATATCATAATGTTTGTATTATGATGGATTTTAAGAAAAAGATTTGAAAAAGCTGTTAAGAAAGCATTAATAACAATGAAAAATAAAAAAATTAGAAATATTGCAATTATTGCCCATGTTGACCATGGGAAAACAACTCTTGTAGATTGTATGTTAAAACAAGCAGGTGTTTTTAGAGAAAACCAACAAGTTCAAGAGAGAGTTCTTGATAGTAATGATATAGAAAGAGAAAGAGGAATTACCATTCTTTCTAAAAATATCTCAATTAACTATCAGGGTTATAAAATTAATGTTGTTGACACTCCGGGCCACGCAGATTTCGGTGGAGAGGTTGAACGTGTATTGGGGATGGTAGATGGAGCCTTGCTTATTGTAGATGCTGCAGAAGGCCCAATGCCTCAAACAAGATTTGTTTTATCAAAAGCATTAGAGCTTGGTATTAGAATTATTGTTGTAATAAACAAGATTGACAAACCCGCTGCAGACCCAGAAGGAGCATTGGACAAGGTTTTTGATTTGTTCACAGAACTTACTGATGACGATTACTTGCTTGATTTCCCTTTTATCTACGCAAGCAGCCTGCAAGGTTTTGCAAAAAAAGAACTAACAGATGAGTCAGATAACATAATTCCGTTATTAGATTCAATTATTGAAAACATAAACCCACCAATAGGTGATGCAAATAAAAAATTGCAATTTCAAGCAACAACACTAGACTATAATGATTATGTAGGAAGAATTGCTATTGGCCGTGTTGTGAATGGAGTTATTCACTCTCAAGAACAAGTTGCGCTGGTAAAAACAGATGGAACTACAGAACGTGGAAAAATTATGAAACTTTTTGGTTTTCATGATTTGGGTAGGGTTGAAATCCAAGAAGCATCGGCTGGCGATATCGTTGGTGTTGCTGGGTTTTCAGAAATACAAATCGGAGAAACTGTTTCAACACTTAGTGAGCCAGAAGCTCTTCCTTTAATAAAGGTTGATGAACCCACTTTACAGATGAATTTTTCTGTAAACACAAGCCCTTTTGCGGGCCAAGAGGGAAAATTTGTTACTTCAAGACAAATCAGAAAAAGACTTTATGACGAGCTTGAAAAAAATGTTAGTTTAAGAGTTGAAGATACGGATACAACAGATGTTTTCAGAGTCTCAGGAAGAGGAGAACTCCATTTAAGTATTTTGATTGAAACAATGAGAAGAGAAGGCTATGAATTCCAAGTTTCAAAACCTGAAGTTATTTATAAAACAATAAACGAAGAACAACACGAACCTTATGAAAATCTTTTAATTGATGTTCCAGAGGGAAATGCGGGCTCTTGTATTGAAAAACTTGCGGGAAGAAAAGGCGAAATGCTTGATATGCAAGTTGTTGGAAATAGAACAACAATGAATTTTTCAATCCCAGCAAGAGGATTAATTGGCTTTAGAAGCGAGTTTATAAGAATGACACGCGGCGAAGGAATAATGAACCATACATTTGATAAATACAAACCATTTGCAGGTGATATTCCTAAACAAAGAAGCGGTTCTTTAATTTCTCATGAAACAGGAGAGGCAATTCCATATGCACTCGGTCAATTTGAAGATAGAGGTGTTTTCTTCTTAACACCAAAAACCAAAGTTTATAGAGGAATGATTGTTGGAGAATGCAATCGCCCTCAAGATGTCGAAGTGAATATTTGTAAGACCAAAAAACTTACCAATATGAGAAGCGCAACAGCTGATGTTATGGTAACATTACAAGCTCCGCGCAGAATGTCTCTTGAAGATTGTTTAGAATATATTGAGGCTGATGAACTTGTTGAAATCACTCCAGAAAATGTAAGAATGCGTAAAGCTGATTTAACAAGAACAAGATTTTTCTAGTTGAACCTTCCAAAATAAAAAGCAGGAATTTTGTTCCTGCTTTTTTGTTTATAATTTTTTATTTTGCCATTGGTGTTAAAGAATCCATATACATTTGCTTTACAATTTCTTTTGTTCCACTGGTTGGAGCAATTGAGAGAAGTCCACCCAAAGAAGGGGTAGTATATGTAAGCGCTACAAGTGTTGAAACATCTTCCTCGGTGAATCCTTCGTCTTGAAGTTTTTGAGGAATTCCTATTGATACAAGCCACTTTTCAACTTCTTTTGCGCAATATTCTGCTTCGTCAGCAGTTCCCTTAAGTCCCGGCACAATCGGCTCAAAGATATCAGCAAGAGTTGCGCTCTTACTTGCATAAATGTTTTTAACTACAGCAGGAAGTAACATTGCAAGCCCAAGTCCATGTGGCAAATCTGGTTTCAAAGCGCTCAATGGATGCTCAAGGGCATGGGTGTAATGAAGCAACCCATTATCAAAAGACGCGCCACCAAGAAGGGCTGCATATGCTAAGAAATAACGAGCCCCAAGATTTTCCGGGTCTTGAAGTGCAACGGGTAAATGTTTTGCAACCAGTCTAATTGTTTCTTTTGCCATTGTAATTGCAAGTGGAGATGCAAATTTACTTGTAGAGGCTTCTATAACATGATTTACTGCGTCAACAGAGACAAAAATGGTTTGGTTTTTTGATAGTTTTGTCATGAGTTTAGGATCATCTATTGACCAGGTTGGATAAATGCAATCATAAGCTATTGCTGGCTTAAAGTCTTTTTCTGGGATTGTAACCACCGCAAACCTGTTAACTTCTGTCCCTGTTCCATGGGTTAAGTTGATAGCAAGAATTGGTGCTGCATCAGTTGGAGCAAAAGCCATTTCATATAGCTCTGTTGCCGTTTTCCCTGGATGTTTGATAAGAATAGCCGCGCTTTTTGCAGCGTCTATTGCTGAGCCCCCACCAATTGCAATTACTGCTTGCGCGCCAAAATCAATAGCTGCTTTTGTTGCAGCATCAACTTGGTGGGTTGTTGGGTTTGGTGCAACTTCTGCGTAATTTATATATTCAATATTATTTGCTTTCAAGGCTTTTTCTACGTAATCCCAGGCGCCCGTTAATTTATATGCGTTTTTCCCAGAGATTACAATAACCTTAGAAATCCCGCACTCAAGCATTTCTTTTGCGATATCTTCGACTTTTTCAATAGCCCCAATGCCAAAGTATACATTCGTTTTTAGTCTTAATTCCTTTATTTCGTTGATATTAATATCTTGTTGCCACATTTTATAGTTGTCCTTCTCTTATTGCTTGTCATAAACCTTTATTAAATGCCACCCAAATTCTGTTTCTACTGGCTGTGAGACTTGCCCAACAGGCGTTGCAAAAGCAGCATCTTCAAATTCTTGTACCATTTTGCCTCTGCCAAAAAAGCCAAGGTCACCACCTTGTTGTCCCGATGGACATAGGGAATATTCTTTTGCAAGAGTTCTAAAACTTGCACCCGCGTCAAGTTTTGCTTTAATTTCTTTTGCTTGTTGTTCTGTTTTAACAAGGATGTGCGCTGCATGAACTTGTGAACAATTTTCTGCAAAAACACTTGCACCGAAACAAAACATAAAAAGAGCAGTTAAAAAGGTCAATAATTTTTTCATAATAAATCCTTATAAAATACCATTAAGTTAGTCTAGAATAAAAAATTCACAAAAACAATTATACATTTAAACTAAAAAGCCTGATAGAAATATCAGGCTTTTATAACTACCAAATAAGTTTTAATTATTCTTTTGTATATTCTGCATCAATTACATCATCATTATTGCTTGATTCAGAAGAGCTTGCTTCTTGTGCGCTTTCAGACGATGCTTGTTGTTCTTCTTGTTGAACTTGAGCGTATGCTGCTTGAGAGATTCCAAAAATTGTTTGTTGAAGATCTTCTGTTAATTTTTTGATTTCTTCAGCACTTTTTTCTGTTTTTAATGCTTCATCAAGAGCTTTCTTTTGTTCTTCAAGTTTTGTTTTGTCTGCTTCGGCTATTTTTCCTTCAAAATCTTTTACGATTCTATCAGCTGAAGAGAGCATGCTTTGAGCGTTGTTTTTGATTTCTGCTTCTTCTTTGTTCTTTTTATCAGACTCAGCGTTGATTTCAGCTTCTTTAACCATTCTGTCAATATCAGAATCAGATAAATTAGAAGAATTTGTAATTGTAATTTTTTGTTCTTTATTTGTTGCTTTATCTTTCGCAGAAACGTTTACAATACCGTTTGCGTCAATATCAAAGGTAACTTCGATTTGAGGTAGGCCTCTCATTGCAGGAGGAATTCCGTCTAGTCTAAACATACCCAATGATTTATTGTCTTTTGCCATTGGTCTTTCGCCTTGAAGTACGTGTACATCAACTGCTGTTTGGTTGTTTTCTGCTGTTGAGAAAACTTGCGATTTAGAAACAGGAATTGTTGTGTTTCTAGGAACAAGAGCGGTCATAACGCCACCTAATGTTTCAATACCAAGAGTTAATGGTGTAACATCAAGTAAGACAATATCTTTAACTTCGCCAGCAAGTACACCTGCCTGGATTGCAGCACCAACGGCTACAACTTCATCAGGGTTAACTGATTGGTTAGGATCTTTGCCTGTATATTCTTTAACCAAAGCCTGAACAGCTGGAATACGAGTTGAACCACCAACTAAAACAACTTCATCAAGTTCATTTTTAGATAAGTTTGCATCTTTCAATGCTTGTTCAACCGGTTTTTTACATCTTTCAAGCAAATCATGAGAAAGTTCTTCAAATTTTGCTCTTGTTAATTGTAGGTCTAAGTGTTTTGGACCGTTAGCATCTGCTGTAATGAAAGGTAGGTTAATAGTTGTTTCAATAACAGAAGAAAGTTCGCATTTTGCTTTTTCTGCTGCCTCTTTCAAACGTTGCATAGCTTGTTTGTCGCTTCTAAGGTCAATACCTTCTTGTTTTTTAAATTCGTCAGCAAGCCAGTCAATGATTTTTTGGTCAAAATCATCACCACCAAGTCTTGTATCGCCAGATGTTGACAATACTTCGTGAACGCCATCTCCTATTTCAAGAACAGAAACGTCAAAAGTACCACCACCCAAGTCAAATACTAAAACTTTTTCAGGTTTTTCTTTTTCAAGACCATATGCAAGAGCAGCAGCGGTTGGTTCGTTTACGATACGTAAAACGTCAAGCCCTGCAATTTTGCCGGCATCTTTTGTTGCTTGTCTTTGGGAGTCGTTAAAGTAAGCAGGAACGGTAATTACTGCAGAGGTAACTTTTTCACCAAGGTATGAAGAAGCATCATCTGCAAGTTTTCTTAAAATCATTGCAGAAATTTCCTGAGGGGTATAGTCTTTTCCGTTTATGTTAACTTTATGGTCAGTTCCCATTTCTCTTTTTATTGAAATAACTGTTTTATCAGGATTCAAAATAGCTTGACGTTTTGCAAGTTGTCCGACTAATTTTTCTCCTGTTTTTGAAAAACCGACTATTGAAGGAGTTGTTCTTGATCCTTCGGCGTTAGCGATAACGGTAGGTTTACCACCTTCCATAACAGCAACTACCGAATTAGTGGTTCCTAAGTCGATACCAATTGTTTTTGCCATAATATATCTCCATTTCTAAAAAATACTAATCTTTTACAGCTTAATTAATTTATAACACCGTTTTTTTAAAAAAATTAAAAAATAAACAAAAAATTAATAATTGAAAAATCTTATATTAGAGCATATTTGAAGTTAAATACTAGATTATTTTTTCAATCTCTTTTGATTTGCAAACAATGACAAATCACTATATAATCAAGCTATGGATGTAGTGCAAAGATTAAAGAACAAAGTTATAGTGTCTGTTCAGGCAATGCCCTCAGAGCCTTTATATCAAGAAGACTGTATGAATGCGATGATGAAATCTGTTGTCAAAGGTGGCGCACAAGGGTTAAGAGTCGCGGGTGCAAGAGATGTAAGAAATGCCAAAAAGATGTTTGATGTCCCTGTTATAGGGCTTACTAAACCGGATGTTATCCCCCAAAACTGGAAAGAAATCGTTTATATAACACCAACTTTAAAAGAGGTTAAAACATTAATTGATGCGGGCGCAGATATTATTGCTTTTGATGGCACAACAAGGAAAAGACCAGCCGATACTCTTTTAAATATTATTAAATATATAAAGATAAACAACAAATTTTCAATGGCAGATATTTCAACTCTTGAAGAAGGAATTGCAGCAAGATGTTTGGGCGCAGATATTATTTCTACGACTCTTTCAGGTTATACGCAGTTTTCTGACAATAAGCCCGAAAGCCCAGATTTTGAACTTTTAGAAAAGCTTGTAAAAACGCTTGATTGTCCAATTTTTTTAGAAGGTAGAATTTGGGAGCCTGAGGAAGTAAATATTGCTTTTGAACTGGGAGCGCACGCCGTTGTAATAGGTTCTGCCATAACAAGGCCGCAGCTTATTGTAAAAAGATTTTTGAATAGATAAACCGGAGAAAATAAATGAAAAATATTTTAGGTATTGACGTTGGCGGAACCAAAATTAGTTATGCAATTATTAACAATATCGGTGATTTTGTTTCTCCAATAACCAAGATTAAAACACCTAAAAAAATTGAAGAAATGGTTAATTTGTTCAAGCAAATTATCTCTGAAAATGAAAAAAATGTTGATGCAATAGCCTTTGCAACAGCAGGCGCTGTAAATTTATCAAATACTAAAGTTGACTCTTCAACACCAAATTTACCAAAAGGATATAACAAAATTGATTTTACAAGTCTTTCAACAAAGCCTGTCTATGTTGAAAACGATGCAAATGCAGCAGCTTTTGCTGAGTTTAAAAAAGGTGCTGCAAAAGGCGCTATGCATACAATTATTATTACAATAGGTACCGGCATCGGTGGAGGAATAATCTCAGGCGGGAAACTTCTAAGAGGTAAATCAGGGAGAGGGGGAGAAGTAGGAAGTATAAAAATATACCCTGACTTTAGAAGAAAATGTACCTGTGGTGGATACGATTGCTGGGAGGCTTACGCATCAGGCACCGGGCTACAAACAACAGCACAAGAATTTGCCCAAAAAGATCCTTCTTTTAAACACTCTTGTTTGAAAGATAAAAAACCAACCGAAATAACTACTTATGACATAATTGAAGGGCTTGAAATAAAAGATGCTTTCTCTAAAAAAGTCTTTGAAATTTGGCAACAAGATCTTGTTGCGGGTCTTATTAGTTTAACCAATATATTTGACCCCGAAAGTATAATTATATCTGGCGGAATGGGCGAGTTTATTAACTTTGAAAAACTTGAAAAACAAATTAATAACTCTATTGTTGTTTCTCCGATTAAACTTCTTCCTGCAAAAATGAAAAATGATGCAGGCATGATTGGTGCCGCCCTTCTTGTCTTTCAGAAATATAATGATTAAAAAACAAATATAAAAAACACGAGAAATTCTCTCGTGTTTTTTAAAAATAAAATATTTACTTATTAGTTGTTTTTGTTTTGAGCTGCTTTAAGCCTTACAATCGCTCTTGCAAGAGCTATATTTGCTCTTTGTACATCAAGATCGCCTTCAGGAGTTCCGATTCTTGCTTCAGCTCTATCTTTTGCGTTTTGGGCTCTTGGAATATCAATATCCCTACCTCTTTCAGCTGCCTCAGTGAGAATAACCGCCTCGTTATTTTTGAACTGGAAGACTCCGCCTATTGTAGAAATGAACTCAGGATCATTTCCTTTATAGACTTTTGTTATTCCGATGTCAAGCGCGCTCATAAAAGGTACGTGGTCTTTCAAAACACCGAATTCACCGCCGGTTCCTTTTGTATAAATTGCATCGACATCATCTTCATATACAACTTTATCGTGTGTAATTATTTTAAAATGAATTTTATCGTCAGCCATTTTAAAACCTATTTCATTTCTTCAGCTTTTTTAAGAGCTTCTTCAATTGTACCAACCATATAGAAAGCTTGTTCAGGAACATCATCATGTTTTCCTTCGATGATTTCTTGGAAGCCTCTAATTGTGTCTTCAAGTTTTACGTATTTGCCCTCAATACCTGAGAATTTTTCTGCAACGAAGAATGGTTGAGATAAGAATTTTTGAATTTTTCTTGCTCTGTTAACTGTTTCTTTGTCTTCTTCAGAAAGTTCATCCATACCAAGGATAGCGATAATATCTTGAAGTTCTTTATATTTTTGTAATATTGCAAGTACTTGTCTTGTTGTATTATAGTGCTCTTCCCCGATGATTAGAGGGTCTAAAACTCTACTTGTAGAAGCAAGAGGGTCAACTGCTGGGAAGATACCCAAAGATGAAATTTGTCTTGATAATACAGTTGAAGCATCCAAGTGAGAGAATGTTGTAGCCGGTGCAGGGTCTGTTAAGTCATCTGCTGGTACATATATCGCTTGTACAGAAGTGATTGAACCATCTTTTGTAGATGTAATTCTTTCTTGAAGTTCTCCCATTTCGTTTGCAAGTGTTGGTTGATAACCAACCGCAGATGGCATACGACCAAGTAAGGCTGATACTTCAGAACCTGCTTGTACAAATCTGAAGATGTTATCAATAAACAATAGTACGTCTTGTTTTGAATAATCTCTAAAATATTCAGCAGCAGTAAGTGCTGATAAGCCAACTCTCATACGAGCTCCAGGTGGTTCATTCATCTGTCCGTAAATAAGAGCAACTTTATCTAATACGCCGCCTTCTTTAAATTCGTTCCAAAGGTCATTACCTTCACGGGTTCTTTCTCCAACGCCACCAAAAACAGATACACCGGAGTGTTCCATCGCAATATTGTGGATTAATTCCATAATAAGTACTGTTTTACCAACGCCGGCACCACCGAATAGACCGATTTTACCACCCTTTTGGTATGGTTGAAGAAGGTCAATCGCTTTGATACCTGTTTCTAAAATTTCAATGTTGGTATTTTGTTCAACAAAACTTGGTGCAGATCTGTGAATAGGAAGATAATCTTGAGTTTCGATATTTCCCATTTCGTCTACTGCTTCACCAAGAACGTTTAAAATCCTTCCCAAAATCGGTTTTCCAACAGGAATTTTAATCGGATTTTGAGTATTTGTAACTTTCATTCCTCTTTTTAATCCGTCAGTAGAAGACATTGCAACTGAACGTACCTGGTTTTCGCCCAAGTGTTGTTGAACTTCTGCAACAAGTCTTTTGCCGTCTTCGAAGAAAATTTCTAAAGCATCATAGATTTCAGGAAGCTGGCCTGATTTAAACTCAACGTCAATTACAGGACCAATTATCTGTGTAATTATACCTTCTTTTTCTGTTAATGTAGTCATAATGCACCTTTATATTCTTATTTCAACTTATTATACAATTTTAATCTCAAAAAGGCTACTTAGTAATACTCTAATAACATTAGATTTTTTTTATGACTTTACATGGATTTCCAATAGCAAGTGAATTTGCCGGAATTGATTTTGTAACAACACTTCCTGCTCCGATAATTGAATTATTTCCTATGCTTACGCCGGCAAGGATAATTGCACCGCCTCCAATCCAGCAATTTTTGCCTATTGTAATGGGCCTTGCTGATTCTTTGCCTTTTCGCCTTTCAGTAGGGTCTATTGGGTGTTCGGGAGTATAAAGTTGAACGTTAGGTCCAAAAAGGGTTTTGTCTCCAATTTTGATTTTTGCGCAATCCAAAAAAATGCAATTGAAATTTATAAAAATATTTTTGCCGAATTCTATATTTTCACCATAATCACAATAAAAAGGAGGCTCAATAATAACATTTCTAAGCGGCTGTTTAAACAGATTTTCCAAGATTTTGCCGTCTGGTTTTAAATTATATTTCCGAAAAGACTTTCTTGCTTCATTCCTTAACAAAACAAGCTCTTTGTTGTTGGGTTTGTATAACTCTCCATCAAGCATTTTTTGTTTTTCGGTTTTAACCATATAAAACTTTCTTTTTTATTTTGAGATTTTGTTCTTAGGGTTGCCAGATATGTTTTTCTTCGCTTTGTTTGACGATAACACTCCAGGCTTCTCCGCTGGGGTGGGGATCATTGTTGAAGTGGTATTTTGGGTCAGAGAGATCTTCTGAAACAAAGTCATTTGTTGCAAATACGTGCCAACCTATTTTTTCAACTTTTTCTTTTGTTTTTGGGTTGAGGTCATCACCATATATTAATATATAAAATTTTGCATCAGGATACATGTTATGTAGTATCGAGTGTGATTCTTTCATTATGTTTAGGTATTGTTTTTCTTGATATGGATACATCCATTTAAAGCACATAAATTTGCCAAATGATAAATGAAAAAGTTTTGCAATATATAGTCGATGAACGTCTTTGAAAAGAGGGATAATTTCTTTGTTTTTCCCATCAGAAACATATCTGTATCTAATATTTATAAAGTTTTCAAAGGTGTTTCCCCAGTAAAATTGGTTAAGTCTATTAAAGTGATCAGGGATTTGTAAGTATATTATCTTGTTAATATTATTGTTTTGACTCGGGAATTTTACTTTGTTTGATTTTAGCAGAAATAACATATGTTGCACTCCCCAGCCGGGATATGCAAAATTGTACAATGTGTTTTTCTCTGCCTTTGCAAGTTTATACCCAAAGGTTTCTTCTTCTTTTAAGCTAGCGCCATAAGCGAATGAATCACCAAAGAGAATGGTGTTGCCCTTTGTGTTGGTATTAGAGAAATTTGCAACGGGCCTAAACTCCGTGAGATCTGCAATGCCGCTTAGAATAGAGGCCTCATGGTAAGGTTCTGTATCTTTGTCAAAGGTGAAAGATGTAATGTCGCCTTTTTTTGTATAATCGTTTTTTAAACATGAATAGATAACAAATTCAAAAATTCCAAAAACTAAGCAAAGAAGTAGTATATTAATAATAAATTTTTTCTTCATTTTTATCCGTTTAAATAATTTAAAACCGACCGTATAAAGGATTATACTATTATATTTCTTAAATGAAAACAAAAATTAAAAAACCGACCATTGAGGTCGGTTTTGATTGATTAACGTTTTGAGAATTGGAATCTTTTTCTTGCTCTTTTTCTACCGTATTTTTTACGTTCTTTTTCGCGAGCATCTCTTGTTAGTAAGCCTTCAGCTTTAAGTACTTGTTTGTATTCTTCGTTGTACTTAAGCAACGCTCTTGAGATTCCGTGCTTAATAGCTCCTGCTTGAGAAGAAACGCCGCCGCCAACAGCTTTAACTTTAACATCAAAATTATCTTGATTGTCAGTTAATGCTAAAGGTCTGTAAATCATCATTTCTAAAGCAGGTCTGTTGCCAAAATAGTTAGCGAAAGTTTTGCCGTTAACAAAAACTCTGCCTTTGCCTTTAACAAGTTTAACCACTGCAATAGAGGTTTTTCTTCTTCCTGTAGCCATAACTTCTTTATTTGTAGCCATTATTTAACCTCCATTTCGTAAGCAACCGGTTTTTGAGCTTCATGAGGATGTTCAGAACCAGCGTAAACTTTAAGTTTGTTGAATTGATCATGACCTAAAGTGTTATGTGGTAACATGCCTTTTACAGCCTTTTCAATAGCTAGAACAGGATTTTTTTCCATAAGTTCTCTGAAGCTTGCAACCTTAAGTCCACCAGGATATCCTGTGTGGTGGTAGTATTTTTTATCCGTTTCTTTTTTGCCGGAAACTTGGATTTTTTCAGCATTGATAACGATTACAAAATCTCCAGTATCTATATTCGGAGTATATTGTGGTTTTGTTTTTCCTCTTAAAAGGTTAGCGGCAACAGTTGCAAGTCTACCAAGGGTTTTGCCCTCAGCGTCTATTACATACCATTTTCTTTCTACTTCTAGAGGCTTAGCTGAATAAGTTTTCATAAGCTGTCTCCATATTTTCTTTTTTGTATATTACTTTCATTAGAGTAAGTCCATCAGGACTTATTGTTGGCCCAACCTTGGATCTGTCTTTTGACTCTAAAATTTCTTTAAGTTTGACGGGCTCTAAAGAATCTTTTTCTATCATAAGTAGGGTTCCAACGATGGATCTTATCATATTGTACAAAAACCTGTTTGCAATAAAGTCTATATAAATGTAATCACCTTGTTTTTGGCAACATGCTTTATACATTTTGCAAACCTTAGCAGGGTTTTGGGTCTTTACTTTTTTGAACGTCGAAAAATCATGTTCTCCAATTAAATAACTCAAAGCTTCATTCATTCTTTCAATGTTTAAAGGTTCTCTTGCTAGTAAACAATGTTCGTCAAACGCGCTTCTTTGGGGTCTGTTTGCAATTTTGTATCTGTACCATCTTAACTTTGCACTTCTTTGAGAATGAAATGATTTGTCAGCTTTAAAAATTTCTTTGATGCTTATATCTTTTGGAAGTAAGCCGTTTAGAGATTTTAAAAACTTACCTTCATTTATTTCAAAGTCAGTATCAAAATGGACAAATTGTTCTTTTGCATGGACTCCAGCGTCAGTCCTGCCTGAGAAAATTGTCTTAAGTTTTTGTTTTGTCAATGTGCTAAGTGCTTTTTCAAGTTCGCCTTGAATTGTCTTTTGCGGGCTTTTGTCTGTCTCAAATCGGCTTTGCCCTTTTACCGATTGTATTTGGCTTCCTGCGTAATTTGTTCCGATATATTCAATAACGAGTACAAATCTTTGCATTATACCAATTGAATTAATGCCATTTCTGTAGCGTCGCCGCGTCTTGGTGGCAAGTTGTAAATGCGAGTGTAACCGCCATCTCTGTTTGTGTATTTTTTACCGATTTGGCTGAAAAGCTTTCTTAAAACTGTTTCAGGCATCATTTTTTTGCCTTCTTGTTCAGCTTCAAACACTTCTAGAGATTCTGCGTCCATAAATTTTCCTGTTTCTACATCGAAAATAAATCTAGCAGCTTGTCTTCTTGAGTGAAGATCGCCTTTTTTAGCCAAAGTGATAATACTTTCAGCATAAGGTTTTAAAGCTTTTGCTCTTGAGATAGTTGTTTTAATTTCGCCATGTAAGAAAAGTTCAGTCGCTAAAGATCTCAAAAGAGCTTTTCTTTGATCTTGCGGTCTTCCTAATCTGTGTTTATTACATTGGTGTCTCATTTTTTTATCCTTTGTCTTTTTCTATTGTGTTTTAGTTTTGGTGGCGGGAGGTTATCCCGCCTATAAGTTTTATACTTCTTCGATTTCAACGCCTTCTGGATTTGGCATAAGGTCTAGGCCAACTTGACGTAATTTTTCAATTACTTCATCAGAAGATTTTTTACCGAAGTTTTTAATGTTTAATAAATCGTGTTCAGATTTCTTTAGCAATTCTCCAAGGTTGTTGATGCTTGCTCTTTTTAAGCAGTTATATGCTCTTACTGAAAGTTCAAGATCTTCGATTGTTATGCTTGGAGCCGCTTCTTCTTCAACAACTTCTTCAATAACTTGCTGAGAAGTAAGAATTGTAGGTTGTCCTGTGATTGAAGCGATTTGCATAAAGTGTTCGATAAGAATGTTTGCAGATTGGCTAAGAGCGTTAGAAACGTCTATGCTGCCGTTTGACCATATTTCAAGAACTAGCTTGTCATAGTCAACAACATCGCCAACACGAGTACTTTCTACGTTGTAGCTAACTCTCTTGATAGGCATAAATGATGCATCAATCGGTAGCATATCGATAGGTAAACCACCTTTGTTTTCTCTAAGAACGTCAACGGTGATGTAACCTTTACCTGTTTCAACAATAAGGTCAGCGTGGATGCTTCCGCCTTCAGCAATTGTGCATACATGCCAGTCAGGGTTAACGATTTTAACGCCTGCAGGAAGTTGGATGTCACTAGCTAAAACCGGACCCGGTTTGTCTATGTCTAATCTCAAGTGTTGAGCTTCGCTGCTTTCAGTTTTAACAACAAGTCCTTTTAGGTTTAACATGATGTCAATAACATCTTCAACAATACCAGGTATTGATGTGTATTCGTGTGTAATACCTTCAATTCTGATTGAAGTAACAGCGGCACCTTCTAATGAAGATAGTAAAACTCTTCTTAAAGAGTTGCCGATTGTTGTTCCGAATCCTCTTTCAAGAGGCTCGATAACAAATTTACCATATTGTGATCCATCAGAATCAGTTGTTGTGTTTACACATTTTATTTTTAATTCCATTATAGTTTTCTCCTACAATTATTTAGAGTAATACTCGATAACTAGTTGTTCTTTGAATTCTGGGTCTAATTCTTCCCTTTCAGGAACTCTGTCGAAAACAAATTTCAATTCTGATTTGTCAACTGTAACCCAAGCAGGTGCAGCAACTGAATCTAATGTTTGAACAATTACATTCAAGAAATCAGCACTTTTAGCTTTGATGGTTACAACATCTTGAGGTTTTACTAAGTAAGACGGAATGTCTACTCTTTTTCCGTTAACAAGAACATGTCCGTGGTTAACTATTTGACGGGCTTGTTTTCTTGTAATTGCAAAACCTGCTCTGTATAGTAGGTTATCAAGTCTTGATTCTAATAATTGCAATAGAATAGTACCTGTAACGCCTTTTCTTCTAGCAGCTTCATTGTAATATTTTGCAAATTGTTTTTCGCTCACTAAGTACGTTAAACGAATTTTTTGTTTTTCGTTTAAGTGAAGAGCGTATTCAGAAAGTTTCTTTCTTGCCGCGCCGTGCTGACCTGAAGCACTTTGTCTCATTGAAGAAACGAGCTTTCTGTTAGATAGATCAGTTACCCCGTGGTTACGGAATAATTTATTTGAAGGTCCTGTATATCTAGCCAATTTATGACTCCTTTTCCTTATTTTGATTATACTCTACGTTTTTTAGGAGGACGGCAACCGTTATGAGGAATTGGAGTTACGTCCTTGATTAATGTGATTTCAAGTCCAGCAGCTTGAATAGCTCTTATAGCTGTTTCTCTTCCTGAACCTGGTCCTTTGATATAGACTTCAACTTTTTTCATACCTTGGTCGATTGACTGTTTTGCAACTTTTTCAGCAGCTGATTGAGCTGCAAACGGAGTGCCTTTTCTTGCACCTTTGAATCCGCAGCCACCGGCAGACGCCCATGCAACAGCATTACCTTGAGTATCTGTTGAAGTTACGATTGTATTATTAAAGGTTGATTGTATGTGAACAACACCTTGTAATACATTCTTCTTTTCTTTCTTTTTAGTTTTTACTGGTCTAGCCATTGTTCTATATTACTCCTTTAATTATTTCTTTTTAGAAACCGGTCCTGTTTTCTTACCGCGTCTTGTTCTTGCGTTGGTTTTTGTTCTTTGGCCTCTGCAAGGAAGTTTACGTCTGTGGCGCATGCCTCTATATGAGCCGATTTCGCCTAATCTTTTAATGAACAATGATTCTTCTCTTCTCAAATCACCTTCAATTGTGTAATTTGCAAGTTCATTTCTTAGTTTTTTGATATCATCATCTGTTAAGTCGTCAGATCTTAAGTCTTCAGAAATGCCACAAGCTGCTAATATTTTTGCAGAACGAGCGGGTCCTATACCGAATATATAGGTCAATGCGATTATCATTCTTTTGTTACGAGGTAAGTCTACCCCAGCAAGTCTTGCCATTGTTTCTCCTTTATTTAATTCAATTAACCTTGTCTTTGTTTGTGTTTAGGGTTTTCACAAATAACTGCTACTCTTCCTTTTCTTTTGATAACTTTGCATTTGTCACAAAGTTGTTTTACTGATGTTCTAACTTTCATCGTGTGTTCCTTTATATTTTTTATTTTAGCCTGTATGTAATTCTGCCTTTACTTAGGTCATATGGTGTCATTTCGACCTTTACTTTGTCGCCTGGCAGTATTCTTATGAAGTTTTTTCTGATTTTTCCGGAAATATGTGCCAATATTTCGTGTTCGTTTTCAAGTTTTACTCTAAACATTGCGTTTGGGAGTGATTCTAGTATTGTCCCTTCGAATTCAATAATATCTTTTGACATTAATTCCTCTTAATCATTTACATTCAATCATTTATAACTATCGTACATGTTCAAGATTTGTAATCAAGTCTTTTTTTTCTTGTTATTAGGTTGTTTTCGGAAACGATAAAAAAGTTATTTAGATTGTTTTTAAAATGTATGGAAATAAATAATGTTTTGGGGCATATCTCAAAAAATCCCACCATGCTTTATTTTGTGAGAATTGTAAAGTTTTCTTAATAAATACAAAATGTCTTATGTTTTAAAAAACAGCCAACACTTGAACGAGTCTATTTTATTGTTTTTATAGTTTGAGCTCTTTTGCAAAAGGAACAAGTATAGCATCCCATGCTTTTGCGCTAGGGTGGAGGTTGTCTGGAGCCAAATCCTCCGGCTTGTTTAAAATTCTTCCAGTTAGGTCTTTTGTGCTGAGAACTATAAACCCATATTTTTTTAGGTTGTTCCAAAAACCTTCATCATCCATCCAGCTTTGTTCTGGTTCCATTGCTCCATAATATCTCAGGATGACAAATTTAACATTTGGATAGTGATTTTTGATGGATTTCCAAGATTCGACAAAGATTTTTTCTGCAAGTTTTAGGTTTTCTTCTTTTTTTTCAGGGGAAATGTTTTTTTGCAAATACCTCTCACAGATACTTTTACCAATATAAGAAGAATAAAGCAAATAAAAATGAGATTTAGGTTCTACAAGTTTGTTTCCAACCAATTCAAGATGATAGTATTCTCCGCTTGAAAATGTGTGGTCAACCCATAGCCTCATTCTTCGCATGTGATCTGGAATAAAAATATACAAAACATATTCTGGAGTTTGTGGTATTGATTTGTAAAATTCCTCAGTATTAAAAAGGTAATATAGATGCTGAAAGCCCCATCCAGAAACGCCGCGATTGTAGACTGGCCTCTTCGTATACTCTGCTAGTTTGTAAGAAAAAGTTTCTTTATTCGAAAGGCAACACCCAAAAGCAAATGAACAACCCAACATTATTATTGGTGACTTTTTATGTTCTGTTCCAAAATCTCCTCTGAATTCACCATTAGGATTAAAACCTTTTTTGCTTATTCTAGTTTGCGGATTTGTTCCAAAAATATTGTATGGAGCTATATTAAAGATTTTTACAAGGACAGGGTTAGATTCTTTTACAAAATCATTGTAATCTTTTTTATATATAGAATAATCAAGAGTTAACAATATTAGGTATAAAAATAAAACATTAAGTATTAGAATTATTAAAATCTTTTTCATTTTTGCTTTCAGTATTATTTTAAAATTTGTTTTAAATAATAATATCAAACTTTTAGTATATGTGTAAAAAGATAAAGAACTTGTTATTTTTATATTATTTTTCGCATTTTACAAGTTTGTACCAATCAACTTCTTTTGTTGTTTGTTTTGAGCAATTCTTATTAATCCAAACAGAAAGATTTTTATAAACTTCGGGGTTGTCTTGTTCTTCCATTGTCACCAAAACAAACCAAATAGTCTTTTTATCTTTAATTTTATCTATAATATCGTTGTAATCAACTCCCATATAGTATGGCCCATAATTGTATATACATTGCTCTTCAGGTATTTTGTATTTTTTATTGTATATATAAAATTGTAAAAAAGGATCGGGATAAATGATATCATCCGGTTTCTTTTCCCTGTTTATTTCTTCAAATAATATTGTTGCTCTTGGGAATTCAAAGACATTAATGCCTGATAATATGTCTTTTGTCATTTCGGGAATTTTTGAAAAACTTATATATGTTATTAGTAAACAAAGAAGGCCAATTGTGACGAAATTTTTAATGAGGTTGTTTTTTATACCATTGTTTTCAAAAGGGATTGTTAAGACATATATGAGGCAGGGCAACAGATATTCTACAAGTCTATTTGCAAAAGGATACACACTTAAGGCGCCTAAAGTTAAACCAAAAATAATTGGTGCAATTAATAATGTTGTTGTGTATTTTTCCTCAACATTTTTGTCAAATATGTATTTATGTATAATTTTGATTACTCCTAGTGCTAGTAGAGTGCAAAAAACTATTGTTAAAATTAGTTCTGCAGGGGCGAAATATTCTGCGGAATTAAAAAGATAACTTACAAGAGAAGAGATTTCAAATTGTGAATTGGGAAAATAGCCATATGTCTCTTTCCATTGTTCTATAAGATAAGTATCGCTTCGTAGTTTAAATAGAACAGTTTGGTTGTATGTAATAAAAAAACAGAACATTAAAAAAGAAAATAAAGCTAACTGAGGATAATTTTCTTTGTTTTTTTCATATATATTTTTAAACATAAATATAAGAGAACAACATAAAATCAAGAAAAGTGAAGGAAAAGACAAGAGACAAAAAAGAAAACAAACTATAGAAATTTTGATTATTTTTTTAGGGGTGAAGTTAGTGTTGATATTATTGATGCAAAACAACATGATTAAAATACAAATTAAAACATCTGAAATATATGGTTTTAACAGGTCTGTCATAAGCAAAAGGGACATATTAGTTGCGAAGATGAAATTACTCACCAAAATGGTTGTCTTATTTTTGAAAACCTTCTTTGTTAAAAAGAAAAATGCAAATAAAGCCGCAACACTGCTTAGGTAACTGAATAGACGTAGCCCAATGTCGTTTATGCCAAATATTTTGTATAAAACTTTGGCCGACATTAAAAACAAAGGAGGTGCCTGTTCGCCTGAATAATCAAAATTTGTTAGTAACAAATTCAAAAAAGATTTATCAACAACAGGCATTAAGATATTTGCTTCATCGCCCCAGAGGATTGAGCTTTTGACCCATACAATCGTCCTCAAAATAAGACCTAAAAGCAAAATTAAAGATATAATTATCAAATAAAGTACATTATTGTTGAATTCTTTTTTTTGCATGATTTCCTATAAGTTAAATTTTTTATAAATACTATCAATATTATTTAAATAAGCATGAATATCAAAACAACTTACAATTTCTTCTTTTGAAAGATATTGAGAAACAATGCCGTTTTTTAGCAAATTTTCTCTGAAGTTTCCGTCATTGTCGAAAGCATCAAGAGCATTTGTTTGGACAATTTTATAGGCCTCTTCTCTTGAGAGTCCTTTGCTACATAATTCAAGTAAAACTTTTTGTGAAAAAACTATTCCGCCAAAAAGATTTGTGTTTTTAAGCATATTTTTTTCTTTTACAACAAGGTTTTTAATTGTTGTGTTGAGACGATTCAACATATAATCTACAAGAATTGTTGAATCAGGAAATATAATTCTTTCAGCGCTGCTGTGAGAGATATCTCTTTCGTGCCAGAGCGGGATATTTTCAAGTGCTGCAATAGAATTTGACTTTACAACTCTTGCAAGTCCGCACAGGTTCTCGCCTGAGATAGGGTTTTTTTTGTGTGGCATTGCAGAAGAGCCTTTCTGACCTTTTGAAAAGCCTTCTTCAACTTCTAAAACTTCTGTTCTTTGAAGGTGTCTTAGCTCAACAGAGATCTGTTCAATCACAGAGGCAATTAATGCAAGTGATTGCATATACTGCGCATGAATATCACGAGCTATTACTTGTGTTGAAATCTTTGCGGGTTTTAAACCAAGCTCTTTGCAAGTTATTTCTTCAATACAAGGGTCAATGTTACTGTATGTTCCAACAGGGCCTGAAATCTGCCCGACCCTAATTTCTTCACATGCATGTTCGAAAGTTCGCAGGTTTCTTTCAAAGAGGTCTATCCAGTTACATAGCTTGACTCCAAATGTCATTGGCTCAGCGTGTACTCCGTGAGAGCGGCCAATACAGATAGTTTGTTTATGTTCAATCGCTTTGTTTTTAATAGTTTCTAAAATTTCAAATAAGCCATTTTTTATAATGGTACTTGCGTCTTTTATTTGTAAGGCTAAAGCAGTATCAATAACGTCAGAACTTGTAAGCCCCATATGTATATACCTTGAACTTTCGCCAACAGTCTCGTTAACATTAGTTAAGAAGGCAATTACATCATGATGTACTTCTTTTTCGATTTCATCAATTCTTTCAACAGAAAAACTTGCTTTTTCGAGTATTTCTTGCAAGGCATCATCAGGGATTTTGCCTATTTTGTTGTATGCTTTGCAAACAGCTTTTTCCACTTCAAGATAATATTTGAACTTACTTTCAAGTTCCCAGATTTCTGATATTTCTTCTCTTGAGTATCTTTCAATCATTTTAAAGCCTTATAAAATAACACATTTATTTTATCTTAAATATTAATTGGTGTCTATTTCAAAGATTTTTCCCTTTTTCAAATTTTTATTTTAAAATGAGATAAGTCATTATAAAGAGGATAATTTTATGCAGAGACAACCATTTTTCTACGATATTACCTTGAGAGACGGTAATCAATCTTTAAAAAAACCATGGAATTTAAAAGAAAAAGAAATTGTGTTCAATCATCTGCTGGAATTAGGTGTTCAAGGTATTGAAGTTGGTTTTCCTACTGCTTCTGAAATGGACTTTGAGGCTTCTTCTTATCTTGCAAGAATTGCCCCTCAAAATGTTGTTATATCAGGTTTAGCAAGGGCTGCTCAGGTTGATATTCTAAGAGCTTCTGAAGCGGTTAGAGATGCCGCAAAACCTCGTATTCATACATTTATTGCGATGAGTCCTTTTAGTATGGAATACGTTTTGAATAAAAAACCTAGAGAGGTTCAGAATATTGCTGTTGAAGCTGTTGAATTTGCAAAAAAAGCTATAGGTCCAAAAGGCGAAGTACAGTTTTCAATAGAACATTTTGGGGATTGTGTTGAAAATATTGATTTTGTAATTGAATCATTAAAAAAAGTTGTAAGAGCAGGCGCTACTGTTATAAATCTTCCAAATACTGTTGAAAGAGCAAGAGTTAAGACCTTTGTAAATATGGTTGAGAAGGTTTACCGCTCGCTTCCAAAAGAGGTTACAATATCAGTTCACTGTCATAATGACTTAGGTATGGCAACAGCAGCAACTGTTGAAAGCTATTTTGCAGGTGCTGTTCAACTTGAATGTTCGTTAAACGGATTAGGTGAAAGAGCAGGAAATACTAATATGTATGAGGTTGCCGTTGCTCTTCACAATTCCGGGGTTGATGTTCCTCTTGATTTATCAAAAATTTATGAGACTGCGCTTGTTATTTCACATATGGCAAAACTTCCTATATATGAAAAAGCTCCTTTAATAGGGCCTGAAGCACTTGCGCACAGAAGCGGAATTCATCAAGATGGCGCAATTAAAACAAAAGATATGGAAAAAGGAGCATACAGGCCAATTCACCCATCTTTGATAGGAAGAAAAGACGACGAAAAACTAGGATTTACATCCCAATCAGGCAAAACGGCTGTATTTGAAATCATAACTGATGCTGGTTATCCTATCACAATTCAAGAAGCTGTCAGAATTACTCCTATTGTTAAAGAAGCAGCTGAAAAAGTTGGCGAACTTCCTACTAGAAATATTATTGACATTTACTTTAAGGAAGTCTTCAATGTTCAAGGTGCTTTTAGCCTTGTTTCTTTTGAAAAGCTTTCTGAAACCGAATTTGAACTTAAATTTAAACATAACAATGATGAATTTGACGTAAAGGCTACGGGCAATGGTCCGGTGAGTGCATGTTTAAATGCCTTGAAAGAAGTTGGGTTTAATTATAAACTCTTGCATTATGAACAAAAAGCAATGGACGAAGAGATTTTGGGCTCAGGTGCGACTGCTATGACAGTTATTCATTTTGAAACCCCTGACGGAAACACCGTTATTTCAAGAGGAAAAGACGAAAGCACTATGAAAGCAAATGTCAAAGCAATTTTTAACGGCTTAAATATCATTGAAAAGGCAAATAAAGTTGACTAAAACGCAAGAACTGATTGAAAAAGATAAAAAATATATTTGGCACCCCGATACACAAATGAAGCAGTATGAAACTGAAAGTCCGATTGTTATCGAAAAGGGTAAGGGCATTTATGTTTGGGATACGGATGGCAACAAATACATTGATGCTATTGCTTCTTGGTGGGTGAATACTCTTGGTCATTCAAACGAACGTTTAAATAAGGCACTGTGCAGACAACTTGAAAGTATAGAGCATGTACTTTTAGGTGGGTTTTCTCATGTCCCTGCAATAGAGCTTGCAGAAGAGCTCATAAACATTACTGCGCCAGAACTTACAAGAGTTTTCTATTCTGATAATGGTTCTACCGCAACTGAAGTTGCTCTCAAGATGGCTTTTCAATATTGGCAGCAGCAGGGAAAAACAAAAAAAACCAAGTTTGTTGCGCTAGAAAGCTCTTATCATGGTGATACTTTAGGCGCGGTATCGGTTGGTGGAGTTGATGTTTTTTACAAAATCTTCAAGCCGCTTCTTTTTGATATTTTTCAGGCAAAAAGTCCTTACTGCTACAGATGTCCTGAGGGTTTAAACAATGAAACATGCAGCTGTGAATGTGCTGATTCTGTTGAAAAAATATTTGAAGCACATTCAGAAGAAATTGCAGCTATTATTATTGAGCCTTTAGTTCAAGGAGCTTGCGGAATGCGCATGCACCCTCCGAAGTATCTTAAAAAAGTTCGTCAGCTTTGTGACAAATATGATATTCTTTTAATCCACGATGAAGTTGCAGTGGGCTTTGGAAGAACAGGAAAAATGTTTGCATATGAACACGCAGGAATTGTTCCTGACTTATTGTGTTTGGCAAAAGGAATAACCGCAGGGTATTTGCCACTTGCAGTTACTATTACGACAGAAAAAATTTATCAGGGATTTTATGATGATAGTATTTATAAAGCCTTTTTTCACGGGCACAGTTTTACAGGAAATCCTTTAGCAGCATCTGTTGCAGTTGAAAACCTAAAAATATTCAAAGAAGAAAAAATAATTGAAAGTTTACAGCCTAAAATACAATTCATTTCAGAAAAAATCAAAAAATTTAATCATTTAAAGCATGTTGGCGATATTAGGCAAACAGGTATGATTGTTGCGCTTGAGCTTGTTGAAGACAAAGAAACAAAAAAAGAATTTAGCTCAAATCTTAAAATCGGCAAAAAAATATATGACGAAGCACTAAAATTAGGTGCAATTTTAAGACCCCTTGGAGATACTATATATTTTATTCCCCCTTACGTGATTACAGAAGATGAAATTGAACAGCTTATTAACATTGCTTATAAGGCAATTGAAAACGTTACAGAGAAAAACCAAAAGACTATTTAAAAGGGTTGTTGTTCTCCATATTTGAAAATGTCTCTTTCGCTTTGCGTGATAGGTTTTCAACAAAACTTTTAATTTTGTCACTTGCGGTTGGATCTTTTGGTTTTTCTTCATCTTCAAGATTTAGTTCAAAAGAATCATCTTCGTTAGAGCCAAAAAGATCGATTTTTTCTTGTTTTTTCTTCTTGTCTTTTTCCTGCTGAAAATAACCGAGATTGCCGCCACCGCCATTATTTTGCATGTTTTGTGACTCTTGAATCATCGGTTTGTTGGTAAATTTGGGACCATTAATATCGAAGGACATAGCTCATACTTCCATATTGTAAATTGAAAAGGGAAAGCCAGAAGCCTCTACTATTATTATATACTACTTTTGTAGGGAGTTAAATACTTTATTCATATTATTATTAAAATATATGACGAAAGATTAATAATTATGACTCTTTTGGACTATTTTTATGTCATTTATATATTAACTTTTGCAAAATGGTTAAAAATAATTAATAATAAAAAACATGAGTAATATAAATCTCGGGCAATTTTTAAATTCACTTTTTAAAACTAATATTAACAGCAATGTTCAATCAAATATTAGTTCTACTGCTGCAGCGCATGAAGCTACGGGCTCAAATGCTCCTGCGGTGTTTACCCCGCTTCCGACTCCTCGTGTGAGCGTTAATTTTAAAGCACCAGAAACACAGCTTATAAACCAACAAACACAGCTCAACGGTGCCGATAAAAGTACTTATGTTAAAGACTTACTCAATCTTCCTCAAACAATGGAAGACTTTTTGCTTTTAATGACTTCTAATTCGGCTGCTTCAGCTGCAAAAACAGCTACGAAACTTTCTTCAAATGATCTTGCATCTATTTTGCTTGCTTCTAATCTTGATTTGTCTAAAATGGCCGCATTATTGCAACAAAACGGTAAAGAAGCGCTTTCAAAACTTATACAGATGACAGCAAAATTTAATCAAATGGGAGTTGACGTTAAAAATGACCAGATGAATGAACTTGCTTCTATTATTAATGCAAGTGTTTCAACTGCCGGCGCTTCACAAAACCACGCGCTCAAAAGCTTTTTACTCCTTTACTTGCCATGGCTTCCGCTTGGCGAAAATACTAATTTTTCTATAGAAATAGGCTCGGGAGCTCCTGAAGAAGGCGGTGAATCAGATGATTCTGTTACTATCCTTATTTCGACCGAAAACTTTGGGAATGTCCAAATCGTTCTTTTTAAACAAGGAAATAAAGCAATAAGTATGCAAATAGCTTGTTCAAAAGAGTTTCCAAAAGACTTTGTAGAAAAAGCAATTGAGGTGCAAGCCCAGAACTATAACGTTCAAGCAGGAATAGCTTTTGAGGAAAAACAGGTTGAAAAACCCCAAAGACAAGAAACCTCTCAGACGCAAGTATCCCTCAATACATCACCTGGAGTTAATCCTTTCTTGATTTTGATGGCACATGCTGTTATTAAAATCGTTATTGGTGTCGATAAAGCGTATTCTCTTTCTGAAGACAGAAAAAAAATGATTGAAGAAAAGTAACTTTTTTAAAAGTTATGATATTATTTCTTTATGGCAAAAGTTAAAACAAAGTGGATATGTCAAAATTGTGGATATGAAACGCCAAAATCGCTAGGGAAATGCCCTGAATGCGGTAGTTGGTCAAGTTTTGTCGAAGAGATTGAAAAGCAAGTTAACCAAAAACAGGGACAGGTTTATCGTGATGATACATCTCCTTGCTTGATTAACGATATTACAATATCTGAGGCAATCAGGTTTTCAACAGGGTTTGGCGAATTTGACAGAGTACTTGGCGGAGGGCTTGTTCAAGGCGCTATGGTGCTTTTAGCCGGAGATCCCGGGATTGGAAAGTCTACACTTGTTCTTCAGACAAGCAAAACAATGTGCGACCAAAACAAAAAAGTTCTTTATATATGCGCTGAAGAATCTTCTTCTCAGATAAAACTTAGAGCACAAAGGCTTAACGTTGATTCAAATAACCTTTTTGTATATTCACAAACAAATTTTGAAAACATAAAACTTCAAATTGATAATATTAACCCTGATATCCTTATTGTAGACAGTATTCAGGCTATTTATACGACAAACATTACATCAGGCGCAGGAAGTGTCTCGCAAATTAGAGAATGTACAAACTATTTTATGGATATTGCGAAGACAAAAAACGTTACGGTTATTGTTGTCGGGCATGTTACAAAAGAAGGAAGTATTGCAGGACCTAAGGTTTTAGAACATATGGTTGATACTGTAATTTATTTTGAAGGGGACAGGTATAAATCATACAGGCTTTTACGCTCTAACAAAAACCGTTTTGGGACTACAAACGAAGTTGGTGTTTTCAATATGGTAGAAGAGGGACTTGTCGAAGTTAACAACCCGAGCGAGCTTTTTATCCATGAAAGAACACAAAACATCACGCCAGGAAGTGTAATCATTGCAACAAATGAAGGTTCAAGAGCTTTGCTTGTTGAAATTCAGGCGCTTGTCGGAACAACATCATATCCTTCTCCAAGAAGAGTTTCAACGGGTGTTGAGTATAACAGGTTATTGCAAATTCTTGCGGTTCTTGAAAAAAGAATTGGCCTAAACCTCAGCAAACAAGATGTTTATGTAAATACAATCGGCGGAATCGATATTGATGAGCCTGCTGCAGACCTTGGCATTGCTCTTGCAATTGCAACTTGCGCAAGAGATGTGATTGTATCTCCTGATACTGTTATCGTTGGAGAAATTGGTTTGTCAGGAGAGATCAGAACTGTAAATAATATTGAAAAGCGCATTTTTGAAGCGCAAAAACTAGGTTTTCAGAAAATTATTATCCCAAAATTAAATAAAAAACTTACACAAAAACTTGATATTGAAATAATTGAAGTAACGCGTCTTATGGACGCTATATCTGCCTGCGTGTATAAAGAACCCCAAAAAGCTCTTATATAAAGATTTTATAAAGGCGCCAAACTTGTGTGATAAACTTGAGTTATAGGTTATTATACGTGGAGGTATTTTTATGATTCCAATTTTAGATTTAAAAAGACAATACGCTCAAATTGGCGCAGAGATTGAAAAAGAAGTAATAGAAGTTCTTCGTTCAGGCTCATATATTTTAGGTAAACACAATAAAGCATTACAAGAAGAATTTTCAAAATATTTAGGTGCAAAATATTCTGTTGCTCTAAACTCAGGAACAGACGCTCTTCACCTTGCTTTAAGAGCTTTGGATATTGGAGCGGGGGATGAAGTTATCACGGTTGCTTTTACTTTTGTTGCGACAACAGAAGCAATAGGTATCGTAGGTGCGACTCCTGTTTTTGTTGATATTGACAAAGATACTTTTAATATGGACGCTTCTAAAATTGAAGCTGCTATCACGCCTAAAACAAAAGCAATACTTCCTGTTCACCTATACGGTCAACCTTGCGATATGGATGCAATTATGAAAATTGCTAAAAAACATAATTTATATGTAATAGAAGATTGCTGTCAGGCAATTGGTGCTGAGTACAAAGGCAAAAAAGTTGGAACATTCGGTGACATGGGATGTTATAGCTTCTTCCCTACAAAAAATCTTGGTGCTATGGGTGATGGCGGAATGCTTGTTACAAACAGCCAAATGCTAAATGATAGAGTTATTTCTCTAAGAAATCACGGCGGCCCAGTTCGTTATCATCATGATGAAATAGGCGTAAACAGCCGTCTTGACGAGATTCAAGCAGCAATTTTAAGAGTAAAATTAAACCATATTGATAAATGGAACAAAATGAGACGCGAAAATGCATACAGATACAATGAGCTTTTCAAAGACTATCCTGAAGTTGAAACACCAAAAGAAATAGATAATACATATTCTGTTTATCACCAATATACAATTAAAGTTAAAAACAGAGACAAGGTTCATGCACTTCTTCAAGAAGCAGGAATTGGCGCAATGATTTATTACCCTATTCCTTTGCATATGCAAAAAGTTCATAGCCATTTGCCTCAAAAACAAGGCTCTTTGCCAAATACAGAACTTGATACAACTCTTGTTATGTCGCTTCCAATGTTCCCTGAACTTACAAAAGAAGAACAAAAAACAGTTGTACACAACATAATTACTTGTATTGGTCAGTCAGAACCTGCTTTAAGCAAATAATAAGAATTTCACAGTGCCAATTAAAAGCTCCTGTTACAGGGAGCTTTTGTGTTGTTGTATCATTCGACTATGATTATTTAAAATATTCTTATGTTACAGATTGTAAACAAGATTTAAATCATGCGTTATAAGAACTTTACAAAGGGAACATATAAAGTATAGGAATAATAAAAAAGAATTAAATAAGTTTTCTCTCTCTCTAATTCCTCTCTCTAATATGTGGTAGACTTAACCGGCTTCAGTCGGTTTTTTTTTGCGAAAAATTTGTTCTAAAATCCTCGTATTATTCAAAGTGCGAAGAAGAGTGTACTTGCTTATATTCCGGAAATGTGTAATAATAGCTTGAAATTTATCTTTTGCTAAAGGGGCATCACATTGAGATTTTCTACTCCACATAATTTAAAAGGGACTTTAATTTGCGTTGAAGGAATTGACGGCTCGGGTAAATCGACCCAGCTTAAAATTCTGTATGATTGGCTAAAATCACTTAAACAAGATGTCATTTTTACTGAGTGGAACTCTTCTGATTTGATTTCTCAAACAACAAAACTTGCCAAGAAGAAAAATCTATTGAGTCCAAGAACTTTTAGCTTACTTCATGCAGTTGATTTTGCAGACAGGCTCGAGCAGGTTATTATTCCAGCTTTAAAAGCAGGGTTTATTTTGCTCGCTGACAGGTACGTTTATACCGCTTTTGCTCGTGATGTTGCAAGAGGTGTTGATCGAGATTGGGTTAGAAAAATGTACGGGTTTGCCGTTCAGCCTGATTTAACTCTCTATTTTAGAGTTCCTGTTGATGTTTCCCTGGAAAGAATTTGCGCAAATCGCGCGCCTAAATTCTATGAAGCAGGCATGGACTTAAAGCTCAGCAATGATCCATATGAAAGTTATAAAATTTTCCAAAAAAGAGTTAACGAAGAATATCAAAATATGGTTGATGAATACGGTTTAATCGAAATTGATGCAACAGATTCGATTCACTCAAAACAACTTGTTTTTAGAGAAGAAGTTAAAAAGTTGCTTGCTACAAAAGGAATTAATTTATAAATGAGTAAGTACAAATCAAAGCATGGCCATGACGGTCTGTTAATAGTAATTGAAGGAACGGATGGTTCAGGTAAATCCACTCAGATTGAGCTTTTAAAAAGATGGATTGAAGACCAGTCATATGGCGCGATGGTTAGCGAGTGGAAAACATCGAGGTTCATTGCTGACGCTATTGATGATGCTAAAGACAGAAATCTTTTAAACGCAACAACATTCAGTCTTTTGTATGCTGCTGATTTTGCAGATCGTTTGGAGACAACTATTCTACCTGCTTTAAAAGCCGGTTTTGTAGTTCTCTTAGATAGATATACATACACTGCATATACTCGCGACGTTGTGAGAGGACACAATTCTGAATGGGTTGAAAGTCTTTATAGTTATGCTCCAGAGCCTGATTTGGTCTTTTACTTAGACGTTCCAGTTGAAATGCTTTTGAAAAGAATAATCGGAACTACTGGCCTTGATTATTGGGAGTCAGGCAGAGACATTGGCTTAAGTTCTGATTTTTATAAGAGCTTCCAAATCTATCAGGGCAAGTGTCTTGAAGAATATCAAAAAATGATTAAAAAATATAATTTTATAACACTTGATGGCACATTATCTGCAAAAGAAATACATAAAAAAATCACATCAGATGTGGGCAAGCTTCTAGACTCGGGCGCAATTGAATAATTGTAAATAATATACTTATTATCGCTCTTTAGCACTGTTAAAATTTTTACTTCAGTGATACAATTATCTCTGAGTATTAGTATAATAGGGGTCAATATAGTGGTGAGCTGCCAACAAAGAAAAAACGATTCTCTTAATAAAGAGACCAAAAAAGTTATCACCAAAGCGCTAAAAGCACTGGGAAAGAAGAATTTAGCATTTATCGCGCATGCAAACAGTTTTCCATCGGAGATGTGTAATGATACAGGCTTTGGCACAACAAATTCACTTGCTGCAAGAAATCTTATTGATTTTGTTTCAGGGCTTTTTGATGCGATTCAAGTTGGACCTTCAGGCAAAACAAAATCTATAGATTCTTCACCTTATACGGGAACTATTTTTTCAAATAACCCGCTTTTCATTGATTTAGAACAACTGACGACAAGTGAATGGGCAAACATATTGTCTGAAGCAACTTATCAAAAAATTATTGCTGAAAATCCTAGTAAAAACACTGGAAAAACAGCATACTCTTACATTTTTGAGGCACAAGAAAATGCCTTGAAAGAAGCGTTCAGTAATTTCTGTCATACTGAGCCTAAGAAACTTGTAAAAGAATTAGAAAAATTCAAAAGCGAAAATGAATATTGGCTTAAAAATGATGCACTTTACGAAGCTCTCATAATTGAAAATGACAATGATTATTGGCCAAATTGGAAAAATGATACAGATAAAAGACTTTTAAATCCGCAAAACGAAGAAGAAACACAAACTTTTGCGCAAAGAAAAGCTTTTATTGAAGAAAAATATGCAAAAGTAATTGAATTTTATGCTTTCTGCCAGTTTGTTGTTTCAAAACAAAATGAAGAAACAAAAAAATATGCTTCTTCAAAAGGCATAAAAATGATTGCTGACAGACAAGTTGCGTTCTCTGATAGAGATACTTGGGCTTATCAGTCAATGTTTTTAGATGGATGGATGCTTGGTTGTCCTCCGGACTATTTCTCTGAAGACGGTCAGGCATGGGGATTCCCTGTTTTAAATCCTGAAAAACTCTTTAATGAAGATGGTTCTTTGGGTGAAGCCGGCGTTCTTATGAAAAACTTATACAAAAAAATGTTTAAAGAAAACCCGGGCGGGGTTAGAATAGACCACATTGTCGGTTTAATCGATCCTTGGGTTTATAAAGCAGGAAGAAAACCTAAAATCGAAGAAGGCGCTGGAAGATTATACTCATCTCCTGAACATCCAGAGCTTGCGAAATATGCTGTTGCAACTTTAGAAAACATAAATGATGAAGTTGAAGCTGATAAAGAGAAAAGAATCAAAAATCTTTCAGAAGAACAAGTAAAAAAATACGGAAGATTTGTTGAAAAAATCGTAATCGGCGCAGCAAAAGAAGTTGGTCTTGATAAAGATGCAATTGTTTGTGAAGATTTGGGAACCCTTACAACACCTGTTGAAAGCGTTATGAAAGAATATGCTCTTCAAGGAATGAGACTTACGCAGTTTGTTGTTCCTGAAAAGCCTTTACACCCTTATAGATGTGCAAACATTGAAGAAAGAGTTTGGGCAATGGTTGGCACACATGATAATGAACCTATTAGAATGTGGGCAGATCAAACAGTCAATACTCATGAAGGCTATCTAAACGGCAAAAACTTGGCGGAAGATTTGTTCCTTCAATCTTCAGAAGAAGAAAAAGAGCAAATTGCAGTTAAACTTTCTCAGGATGCTGATTTCTTGAATCAGACAAAATTAGTTGAGCTTTTTGCTTGTAAAGCTGAAAATATTCAACTTTTCTTCACTGATTTCTTCGGCATTTACGATGTTTATAACAGACCTGGAACATCAGGAGACAGCAACTGGTCTCTTAGAATTCCTAATGATTTTAGCGAATTCTATGACAGACAACTTCAAGAAGGTAAGGCTCTTAACCTTCCTCTAATCCTTAAACTTGCAATAGAAGCTAGAGGATGTGAGTTTGCGAGCAAAAATCAAGCGATAATTGATAAATTAAACGAATTAATATAAATTTTAAATAAGGGTAGAATTGGCATTGCCTTTTCTATCCTTATATTATTTTGGGAAGAGGACATACATGTTTGAGTTAAAGGTTGAAAGTTCATTTTCTGCGGCACATCATTTATTAAATTATGATGGTGTTTGCGAAAATCAACATGGACACAACTGGAGAGTGGAAGCTTTTTTTAGAGGAAATAACCTTGATAAATCTAATCTGCTGGTTGATTTTAAAGTGTTGAAAAAAGAGCTCAATCGAGTTTTAGATATTTTAGATCATAAGGATATCAATGAACTCCCGGAATTTAAGGGTGTAAGTCCAAGCAGTGAATACATTTCAAGGTTTATTTATAATGAACTTAAAAAAACAGTTCCTCAGGTAGTGAAGGTTTCTGTTTGGGAAACCGTAAACTGCTGTGCGTCATATTTTGAGGAAAATTAAGGAATTATAGAATGGAAACTATACAAGCAATTTTTATGGGAATTATGCAAGGATTAACAGAATTTTTGCCTATTTCAAGTTCAGGGCATTTGGTTCTGGTATCGAGCATTTATAAAGTTCTTTACGGGCATGAGCTTTTATTTACAGGAGATCAGGAAGTATTTTTGGATATAATTTTGCATTTAGGAAGTCTTCTTGCTGTTTTCATGTTCTTTTGGCAAGACATTGTTACTATTTTGAGAGAATTTAATAAGGCAATAAAAACAAGAGATTTTTCTTCTCCTGAAGCAAAACTTCCTATATATTTAGTTGTTGGAACTTTTTTCACCGTGCTTCTTGCTTTTCCGCTAAAAGAAATTGTTGAAAAAACAGTTGCATCACCATTTGCAGTTGGCTGTTTCCTTATCGTGACAGGTTTTGTGCTTTTATTTAGCGAAAATCTTTCTACCAAAATTAAACATGACAATACTATTACAATGAAAAAAGCTATAATAATTGGTTTGGCTCAAGGTATTGCAGCATTTCCGGGGCTTTCTCGTTCTGGTATGACAATGGCGGCAGGGCTTTTAACAGGTTTAGACAGGGTCACAAGTGCAAGA
This sequence comes from Cyanobacteria bacterium OH_CDB_20, assembly GCA_023415935.1. GTDB lineage: Bacteria > Cyanobacteriota > Vampirovibrionia > Gastranaerophilales > Gastranaerophilaceae > JAEZIX01. The sequence continues at coordinate 39,355 of JAEZIX010000026.1, forward strand.
TACTCTTTTCTTTTAAGTATTTTGGTTATCTTGGGAACATCCATGGTGTATCCTCTTATAAAGTTTTCTCCTGAACAGTTACTCACTTTCTCTTGGAATTCTATAATAATTGGATTTTTCTTTTCGTGGATTGTTGGATATTTTTGCATAAAATACTTCCTTCAATTTTTACAAAAGTACTCTCTTAGATATTTTGCTACATATTGCTTTGTAGTAGGATTGTTTATGAGTATTGCTTTTCACTTTGTAAAAGTGTAGGAGGTTAGGATGCAACTATCAGTAAAATTTATTAAAGAAAAAATTAAGGACTTTAAACCTGAAATTGGTATTATACTTGGCTCAGGGCTTGGCGATTTTGCTGATAAATATAATAAAATAGGTATTTGTTATAACGAAATTCCTCATTTCCACGCTTCAAAAGTTCAAGGCCACAAAGGAAAACTTGTTTTTGCGGAAGTCGAAGGCAAAAAAGTTGTTATGATGCAGGGAAGATACCATTTCTATGAAGGTTACGACCTTTCTGCTGTTACGCACCCTGTTAAAGTAATGAAAAAACTGGGCGTAAAGACTTTAATAATAACAAACGCAGCTGGCGCAATAAATAAAGATTTTAAGCCTGGCGATTTGATGCTTATAAAAGACCATATTAATTTTATGGGCACAAACCCTTTAATTGGTAAAAACGAAGAGTCTCTTGGTGTGAGATTCCCTGATATGAGTGATGTTTACAGTAAAAAGCTAAGGATATCAATATCTGAAAAAGCAAAGGCGATGGGAATTGATTTAAAAGAAGGTGTTTATCTTGCTAGTACAGGTCCTAGTTATGAAACTCCGGCTGAGATTAAAATGTTCGGCTTGTGGGGTGCAGATGCAGTCGGCATGTCAACTGTACCAGAGGCGATTGTGGCGAATTACTGCGGAATAAAGGTTGTTGGGGTAAGCTGTCTTACAAATTATGCAGCAGGTGTGAGCGAGCAACCCCTTGCGCATTCTGAAGTTATTGAAACGGCAGATAGGGTTAAGGCTGTTTTTGAAAAACTCTTAGTTGAAATAATAAAAACTGTTTAAACGGTTTCTAATAGGCTGTCTACAGTTTCAAGAGCTCTTTTTGATAAGAGTTCATTTTTAAGTTTTTTGTTTTTCTTTGTTTTTCTGTCCATCGGCATTTCTTTTATTATGCCCCAGTTGGAGTTTATTGGTTGGAAGTTCTTGTGTTCTTCATACGAAATATAATGAGTAAGTGCTCCGAACATTGTTTCTTGAGGAAGCTCAATAAGGTTTTCTCCTTGAAGATGTCTTGCCATGTTTATACCTGCTAAAAGCCCAGATGCTATTGATTCCGTGTAGCCTTCTGTTCCTGTTATTTGACCTGCAAAGAAAATATCAGGGTTTTTTCTTGTTTGAAGCGAAGGTTTCAAAACTTTCGGGCTATTTATAAATGTATTTCTATGCATAACTCCGAATTTAACAATATTTGCATTTTCTAGCCCAGGGATTGAATGGATAAGCTCTTTTTGGCACCCCCATTTCAGGTTTGTTTGAAAACCTACAAGATTGTACAAGGTTGCAGCTTTATCGTCCTGTCTTAATTGAACTACGGCGTAATTCTCCCTTTCGGTTCTTTTATCTATAAGCCCTACGGGTTTTAATGGTCCAAAACGAAGAGTATCAATTCCTCTTGAGGCCATGACTTCTATTGGCATGCAAGATTCAAAGAACTTTGCGTCTTTTTCGAATTCTTTTAGTTCAATTTTTTCTGATTCTGTTAAAATTTTATAAAAATTTAAGTATTCGTCTTTATCCATCGGGCAATTGATATAGTCGCTATCCCCTTTATCATAACGATTCTGGTAGAATGCTTTTTCTAAATTTATAGAATCTTTTTCAACGATTGGAGCAATTGCATCAAAGAAATAAAGGTGGTTTTCTCCGGTAAATTCTTTAATTTTTTCCGCCAAATCAAGTGAGGTTAGAGGGCCAGAGGCTATTATTACAGGTGTGTTTTCAGGAATTTCTGTTATTTTTTCTCTTATGACAGTAATTAGTGGATTTTCTTCAATAAGTTCTGTAATTTTTGCTGAAAATCCTTCTCTATCAATTGCAAGAGCTCCACCAGCCGGGACCTTATGTTCAATTGCTGTTTGCATTAATATTGAGCCAAGTTTTAAAATCTCTTGTTTTAGTAAACCTGAAGCATTAGTCGCATCTAGTGAACCAAGGCTGTTAGAACAGACAAATTCTGCAAATTTATGTGTTTTGTGCGCTCCTGTTTCAAATTTAGGGCGCATTTCGTATAGGTCTACTTCTATTCCTCTTTTAGCAAGTTGTAAGGCAGCTTCAGAACCTGCAAGACCACCCCCGATTATTATTACTTTCATTAAACTACCATTTCATCCAGATTTTTAATGTCGTTGTAGCTGAACATGTTTACGAATTTGTATAAAGCATCAGCGCTAAATCTCTTAGAACCTTGTTCAAGCATTATTTTGCAGGCTTCATGGCAATTATGAATTTTTACACTTCCAATATTAGAAACTAAGTTGTCAAAATAGTTGCAAACGTTTATTATTCTTGCTTCTTTGCTGATAAAATCTCCTGATTTACCATAGGGATAGCCTGAGCCATTATTGTGCTCATGGTGTTCAAGGGCTATTTTTGCTATGTTTTCAGCATAACCAAAATGCTCTTTTAAAATTTTATATCCAAACTTTGTGTGCGTTTGCAATATTTTTTGTTCTCTGTCAGTTAAAGTTTGTTGTTCAAGTATTGTTCGAGGAATTTTAATTTTTCCGATATCGTGCAATAGTGCTCCAAGCACTATGTCAGAGAGCAAAGTTTCTTTTAATCCCATTCTTAAAGATAAAATACCAGCAAGGATAGCTACATTTATTGAATGGCTCTTTTCATACTGACCCATCAATCTTATTTCAGAAAAATAGCTGACATTATCAGAGCGTAAAACAATATCAGAGATAATTTTATCTCTTAAATGAGAATACATCTGGATTATATCTGCTGCTTTTTTTTCTCCCATAGACTCTAATATGTAGATATAAAATGCTTTAAGTTTTAGTTGAAACTCTGGATCTATTACTGAAGTTTTACATATTGAGCCTTTGAATTTTGAAATATCCATCTCGTCCATGGAATAAGTTTCAGAGTTTTTTTGCGGGTTAGCAGAATCATAATCATCATTTGAGCCTGAACCTACACGCTTGTTTTCTTGGGTTGTGCCTTTGTATATATCCCCAAGTTCTCTTAATTGCATAATTTTTCCAGGAGTTAAAACTTCGCCTGCGTCAAAAATCTTGTTTTCTTGCGCATCATATAAGCTATACTCCAAAACTTTATTTTCAACAAGTTCATCAATTGAAATTTTTTGCATATGCCTTATGCTTCCCTTACACAATCTCTTGAAAGTATAGTTTATTTCGCTGTTTTTTAAACGATACATTTAGATGATTTCTGTGCCTCTTGTATTAATTTATAGACTAAAAAAAAATATATAGTAAAATAGGTATATGAATAATGTTGTAGTTAGTATTGTAGATAAAGAAAAAATTTCTAAAACCTTAATCGAAGCATATTTGCAAGATGTTGAGGAGATTACTGAAATAAAAAGCGCTTCTGTTCTAACGGAGGCAATTGATGCTGCAAATCCTGATTTTTGCAATATTTTTATAGTAGATGTTTCAGCAAATGATAAAAAAATATTGGAATATGTTAATAAAGTCTCAATTGAAAAACCTTTCTGTAAATTTATTTTGATTTCATACGATATTTCAACCAATTTTATAGTAGATGTTTTAAGAAGCGGCGCAAAAGAATTTATAGGCAAGCCTCTTATTAAAGATGATTTATTAAATGCGGTTAGAAAAATTGCAAAACAATATTTTGAAAGCGGTTCTTTATATAACAGAAGTCGTATAATTGCAACGTATTCAAATAAAGGCGGACTTGGAAAGACTACTCTTGCAGTTAATCTTGCAAAAGAACTTTCAAGTATAACAAATGAGAAGGTTCTTCTAATTGATATGAATATGCACCTTGGCGACGTTACAGCTTTTATGAACGTTACTCCAAGCTATGATTTGAAGTACATCATTGATAATCTTGAAAAAGTTGAAAATGACGAAGAGTTTTTATTGGGCACAATTGAACAATATAAATTCTCAAACTTGTATATTCTTGCTGATTCTCCATATAGAGAAGTTACTTTTGATATTAACAGTCAAGATATTACAAAACTGCTTAAAATATTGAGAAATACTTTTGCATATATAATTATTGATATGTCTTCTTCTCTTGATACAAAGTTTAAAGCAGTATGTGATGAGGCTGATTTGATTTTACTTGTTACAACTGCAAACATTGCAACGTTGAGAAATTGCAAAAGATGCTTAAGTCTTTTTGAAAAATTTGGCTATCTTGATAACAAAACCGAGCTTATTATAAATCGCTTTATCAATAGTGAAGATTATCGTGCAGAGGATATCGAGCTTTTGCTTAACAAAAAAGTTTTCTGGAAAATTCCAAACAGCTACTTTACTATTATAGATGCGATTAATAAAGGTGTTACTCTTCAGGAGCTTAAATCAACCAATGAAATTGTTCAAAATTATGAAAAGTTAGCACAAGAAATTATCAATAGAGTATAGAAAATAATGTCATTAAAGAGTCGTCTATTAGAAAAGTCTAAGAAAAATTTTAAAAAAGAAAAACCGAAAGAAGATGTAACTGACGTCGTTAAGGTTTCTGCTTTTACTGCTGCAAATAAGTTTAATATTGTTGAATATTTTGAAAATCATCCAGAGATTGACGGCTTATCTATTTATTCTTTTGATAAGGTATTTGTTCAAAAAGCAGGCGTTACAGAAGAATCAGATTTGCTTTTTAAAGATAACGATGAGGTGAGAAAAATAATTGAAATTCTTGCTAATGAATATGATGTTATTATAAACCCGCAATCGCCAAGTTTTAGTGTTTCTCTCGGAAATAGAATAAGAATTAACGCAATTATACCCCCAATGATAAAAGAAGGAGCGTTTCTTTCTCTAAAAAGAATTTCAAAATCATTGGGATTAAGCTCTCTTAATGGAGATAACAGGTTTGCAAGCAATGAAATTTCTTTATTTTTAAAAGAGTGCTTAAAAAAGAACTTAAACATTTTTATTGCAGGAAATAATAATGTAGACAAATTATCAGCTTTGAATTTTATAGCAAATCTTATCCCGCAAGAAGAAAGTATTGTTACAATTGAGGCTGTGCCTCAGCTAAAACTTAAGCAAAGCTGTGCGATAAATCTTGTAAAATATAAAAATGCTTTTGCGAAAATTATCAAAAAGGCTATGAATTTAAAACAGGATAAAATAATAATTGCAGATGCAAGAATTGAAGAGCTTCAAGCAGTTTATGAAGCAATAATATCAGGAACTACCGGGATTGTAGCTTCTCTTTCGGTGAAGTCTTACGAAGATTTGATTCCATCTTTGCAGAACTTGATTTTGCTAAATACACCAAACTTTAATGTAGAAAATGCAAGTTCATTAATTTCAACTGCAATAGATGTTATTGTTTATGTTGATAAAACCAAAGACGGAAATGTAAAAATAACAAATGTTTCGGAGTTTTCTAATTCTAAAACAGGGCTAATGCTTCAAGAATTGTTTGTTTGGGAAGAATCTAAACTTAAATCCCAGAGCGCAGAAGGAAACCATGCTTCTTTAGATGTTAAGTCTAAATTCTTCAATAAAGAAAAATTCTATTCAATGGGATTTATGGAAGAATATTTTGCCAAAGCACATAAACACAGTTATATGACAAAGCAGGCTTCAAACACTAAAACAAAGGTAGCACCATCAGCTGAAAAGGCCAAAATAGAGAAGCAAATTGCAAAATACAAAAGTCTAAAAGAAAAGTTAAAGAGCCACTCATAAAGGTTTTTGTGTAAAATAAAAAATACTTTAAAAAAATTATTTTGATTAATTAAAGCGTAGTATAAACATACTACGCTTTTTATATGATGGTGTTGACTTTTTCAAAACCTTACTCTAACAGGGCTTTAACCTTCTTGTTGATCCTATGGTCTAAATCCATAAATACACCCAAAACCCCTGTTTATTTGATCTTATAGATGATGAGAGCCTCCTCTGTTTAGGGGTAATATGCATAGTGTAATAGGAGTATTTACAAGTTATTTTAATAAGATTTTGGGAGGAAACATGAGAAGAGGCGTGGAGTTTAAGAAAAAAGCTAAGATTATTTTAGTGGATGACAACTTTGACCATTTAGCCGGAATCCGTGAGTTAATCAACATGGAAAGCGACTTTGACGTTATTGCAACTGCAACTAATGCCAACATCGCTATCAGTTTAATCAAAAAGTATCAGCCTGATATCGTTTTAATGGATGTTAACATGCCTGAAAAAGACGGTTTAACAGCAATAAACGAAATCGAAGCGTTAGGTTTAGGGGTAAAAGTTATTGCTCTAACAGGTTATGACGATCCTGATTTAATTTTTAGAGCTATGAAAATCGGTGCTAAAGGTTATATCTTAAAAACTATGGCATCAGCACAACTTATTTATGCTATTGAAGAAGTAAACCAAGGCAAGGTATATTTACCTGCAGCGTTATCTTCAAGATTCTTTGAATATTTTCAAAAATCATTCAAGGAAGAAGCAACAAATATTCAAGAAGGCGAAAACTTGCTTTCATATTTAACTCAAAGAGAAGAAGAAGTTTTAGATTTATTAACTCAAGGTGTTACTTATAAAGGTGTTGCTCAGCAACTGTTTATAAGTGAAACAACAGTAAAAACACACGTAAATAATATATTCCAAAAACTTCAGGTAAACGATAGAACTCAAGCTGTTCTATACGCTTTAAACAACGGATTTTCAAATAAAAGAAAGATGAAACTTGCAATATAAGAATCGGTACAGAGGAAAATGGCAAACAGTAGTTACAAAAGACAAATAAATCCACTGAGAGATTTCATATTGAAAGAACCTTCCAAAGAGTATAGTAAACAGACCATAAAAGGTCTGTTTCGCTCAATAGTTGAAACAGTTTTGGAAGCAGATTCTCAAGAAGGGCTTGTCTTGTACAGGGTTTTTGATACTGAGAAAATATCATCAACCATAAAAAGGCTCGAATTTTCTTCTGCAGCTTTATATTCTTTTTCTGAGAACAAAGATTTTCCTAACGTAAAAAATGTTGAAAAATCTGACGTTTGGGAAGAAGTTGAATTTGTTCTTGTTTTAGCGCCAAGATTCTCTGCGGTTTTGATTTGGGATTATTCTATTGAAGAAACAGGCAGCTCTGAGATTTGTCTTATCTACAATTCAAGAGAAGTGACTGATGTTGCAAAAACTATATTTGAAAATTCAACCGTAGACTTATCTGAATATTTAGTCAATTATGCGCCCGATAGACGTGAAAACAAACTTTTAAATGTTGCAATCAATAAACTTGTTGGACGTTTTGATTCTGTTAATGAAGAAATTGTTATTTCTCAGGCGGAAAAGGATAATCTTGCGCATTCAGAAAATCTTTTAAGAGAATATGAATATACTTCTGCTCAGGCAAAGTTTATCGCTCATGAGATTAAAAATCATCTTTCTGTAATTGATTTATATGCAAAAATTGCGGAAAACAGATTTAAAAATCTAAAACTTGATTCAGAAACAAAAAATTCTTTAGAAAATGCAATTTCAAGTATAAAAAATTCGACTTATTCTATAACACATTTTATTGAAGAGCTTAAAAACCATGCTCTTCCTATCTTGGTCGAGAAAAAACTCAGTTCAATAATTTTTGATGTTGTTAATCTTTGCTCTCCAAAAGCAAAAGAATCAAACGTCAAAATTGTTGTAAACAGTCAGGAGGATTTTAGAGTTCATGTTGATGAAATAAAAATCCAAAGCGTATTTTTAAATCTTATCTACAACGCTATTGAAGCTATGGATAAAGGTGGGCAGGTTCTTATAAAAATATCAAAACAAGGCAACTTTGCTCAAATAATAGTCTCTGATAATGCAAAAGGAATTGAGAAAAATGCACAGGCAAAAATCTTTGACGAAGGTTTCACAACAAAATTAACAGGAAATGGGCTTGGACTTAGTTTTTCTAAAAAAATTATGGAAATGCACTTTGGGGCTTTAAAGCTTTTAAAATCTGATGAAAACGGAACCGATATGGAAATTTTAATTCCAACAAGGTAATGGAGGTAAATATGGATGGTATTGGAAATACAAGAAGTATAGAAATTACAAAGCTCGCTCTTGACGGTCTTTCTGAAAGACACAAAGCAATAGCTGCAAATACTGCTAATGTTATGACTCCGGGTTACCAGAGAAAAGAAGTTGCTTTTGAAGATCAGCTAAGAGATTTTATTCATAAAGAAGATTATAAACGCAATGTAAAAAGAGCAAACAGTGCGGCTTTATCATACAATGCAACCTTGGAAGATATACAAAACAGACCAACACAAAGCCAGGTAGCTGTTACTAACCAAAATGTATATAACACATTTAACCCTGAGATTATAAGAGATACTTCTCAATATAATTCTGAAACAGGCAACAATGTTGATATAGAGAAAGAAATGATGGATATGGCTAAAGCAGGGGTTCAATACTCCCTTTTAGCTAAACTCGAAGGAAAAATGTTTGAAGGCTTAGGTACTGTTATTAGAAGTGGAGGTAACTAATGAGTTTTGATTCCTTTGACGTTGCCGCTTCAGGCATGTCAGCACAAAGAATGAAATTAGATACAGTTGCAAGTAATATTGCTAATATAAATACAACACGCAATCCGGATGGTTCGCCAGGTGTTTATGCTAAAAAGCAAGTTACTTTTAAGGCAATTTATCTGGACAAATTAAATGAGCCGCCTTTCCCATCAGGGAATTATGACCCGTCATATAGTCCAAACAACAACAATATGAGTTTAAAAGGCGGAGTTTTCTTTGATGAAAAGCATTTGCCGCAAGGGGTTCAGGTATCTGCTATTGAAGAAAGTTCAGATCCTTATAAAATTGTCTATGATCCTGGGCATCCCGATGCAAATTCTGAAGGATACGTGGTTCTTCCAAACGTAAACATTGTGGAAGAAATGGTCAATATGGTCGGAGCTTCAAGAGCTTATGAAGCCAATGCGTCTGTTGCAGAAACTACAAAGGGAATGATTACAACAGCTGCACAAATATAGTTAGGGTTTTAAGCTATTAGATTAGGGATTTTAAAATAAAAATTGAGGAGATAATATGTCAGAGTTGATTGGTAATATAGCAAATTTAGGTACAAAGTATAATCCAATAGATTCTTATAACAAGGCTATAGGGGATAGCCTCGGTAAAGCAGGTTTTGATCAGGCAAATAATAATCTAAACAATTTTCAAAATATTTTGAATGAAGAAATGTCTAATGTTGAGGCTGTTAATAAGCCAGAAAAACCTATGGAGATTGGAATTTCTATGACTGAAAATATTAACAAAATGCAATTCCAGGACTCTATTGGCGCTCCTTACAATAGCGAGATGGCTCTGGCTTCATCTTCGCCTGTAGAATCAACTGCAAATAATTTTGTAAACGGTTTAAGCAAAAGTATAAACAACCTTAATAATGCACAATTAAATGCTGAATCTGCAGTAGAAACTCTTGCTTCAGGCGGCGATATAAGTGTTCATGATGTCATGATCGCTACTGAAAAGGCGGGTTTGAATATGCAAATGGCGCTTCAAGTTAGAAATAAAATGCTTGCGGCATACAATGAGCTGTATCAAATAAGATTTTAAGCGTTGTTTACATAATTGAAAAAAAATAATTATGAAGGTATATTTTTAATAAGAACCGAATGATAAGGGTGGGAAGTTGGCGAATAATTATACAAAAATGTTTAGAGATGATTTAGCTCGTTTATGGAATGGGCTTGATTTACCTAAAAAGTTTGCACTTGTTGCAATGGTTGCTATCACCTTGATTGCTGCTTCTTATTTTTTATTTAAAATGACTGAACCAAGCTGGACAACTCTTTATTCAGGTCTTTCTGATACAGATACTTCAGCTATAACTGAAAGCCTTAAAAAAGGCGGTTATCCATATAAAATAAGTAAAGACAAAAAAGCAATTATGGTACCTGTTGAAATACAGGATGAATTAAGGCTTTATGTTGCTGAAAATGATCTTATAAAAGATTCAGGTACTCCTGGATTTGAGCTTTTAGATGATTTGCAACTGGGTTCAACTGATTTTAAAAACCAATTGACAAAACAAAGAATCTTTCAGGGGGAATTAACCCGTTCAATAGAAAAAATTAATGGTATTCAGAAGGCAAGAGTTCAAATAGCAGAACCTGAGCGTTCCATATTTGAAGACAAAGATGAAGCTCCTACTGCTTCTGTTGTTCTTATACTTGCGCCTGGCCATAGTTTGAAAAACAGTCAGGTTAAAGTAATTAAAAATTTAGTTGCATACTCAATTCCGAGACTTACTCCTGAAAAGGTATTTATTACAGATCAAAACGGTAACATTCTTTCTGATGACAGTGAGAAAAATTCAAGTGATATAGAATCTTATAAAACTAATTTTGAATCTCAAACTGCAAAAAAAGTCCAATCTGTTTTGGATAAAATTGTAGGAAAAGAAAATGCAACGGTTCAAGTATCTGCTGATCTTGATTTCAACACTACAAAAGCTACAATCGAGAGCTATGTACCTGTTACTCCAGAACTTTCACAAGGTGTTTTGACTTCTGAGCAAACAGAAACAGAGTTTTATGATAACCCTAATGCTGTTCCAAATGTTACAAGCGGCGAGCTTGCTTCTAATAAGAATATTAACTATCAAAAACAAAAAACATCTTCTACATATAGTGTTTCTAAGGAAATAAAACAGGTTTTATATGCGCCTGGTTCTGTTAAAAGACTTACAGTTGCAGTTGCGGTTAATAAAATACTTACAGAGGATGAAAAAACTGAGCTTAAAAATCTTATTATTTCAGCTGCTGGTTTAGACCTTGAAAGAGGTGATTTAATAAATATTACCAGCCTTCAGTTTGCAGGTATTCAAGAAGAAAAACAAGCGACTCAAGCAGCTATGGAACAATATAACCAAGAAGCACGCAATGACATTATCTTTAACAAGGTATTACCGCTGGTTGTTGTTCTAATATTGGGTGGAGGTGCTTTATTTGTTGTAGCTTCATTCCTAAAAAAGATTGGGGAAAACATGCCTGTAGCAGTTGCTTCTGAAGACAACTTCTATCCTACATTAGATGAGCCTTTCCAGCTTACTGAATCGGATTTCCAAAATGAAGTGTTAACCGAAGCCTCTCATGATATGGAGGTCAAAATAAACCCTGAATTTGATAAAATGAGAAATGACTTAACAGACTCTATTTTATCAGACCCTCAAGAAGCAACTAAGATATTAATGTCTTATATCAAGGATTAGTGAAATGGAAGTAGATCAAATAGATTTAATGACACCAACACAAAAAGTCGCAGCGCTTTTAATCGCACTGGGACCTACTACTTCTGCAGAAATTATGAAACAAATAACAGACGATGAAGTATTGAGCCAAGTTACTCTTGATATTGCGAGTTTAAACAAAGTTCCGGTTGATGTTTTAAACGCTGTACTAAAAGAGTTCTATTCCATTTTTCTTGCAAGTGATTATCTAATGTCTGGTGGTATGGATTATGCGAAAATGCTTCTCAAAAAAGCTTATGGAAATGAACAGGCAGACAGAATATTAGACAAACTGGTCACTCTTCTTAGTGCAAATCCGTTTCAGTTCTTCAATGTGGCAGATCCTTCGCAGCTTGCTACTTCCTTCCAAAACGAAAACCCTCAGCTTATAGCTTTAATATTAGCTTATTTAAAGCCAGAGGTTTCAGCGCAAGTTTTAAATGCTTTGCCGCCTGATATACAGGCGCCAGTTTCGCTTAGAATAGCAGAGATGTCTTCAACAAATCCTGAAGTTCTTGCTGATATTGAAAAGATTGTTGAAAGCAAATTCTCTTCAATTGTGGTACAAGACGTTTCTAAAGCAGGTGGTATTCAAACTCTTGCTAACATATTGAACAGGGCAGACCGTTCTACAGAGAAAAATGTTATAGAAATGCTTAAAGACGACAATCCTGAACTGGTTGAAGATGTTAAGGCTCTTATGTTTGTATTTGAAGATATTGTTAATCTTGAAGATAAAGCGATTCAAAGAGTATTGCGTGAGGTTGATACAAAAGATCTTGCTGTTTCTCTCAAGGGTATTAATGACAGCGTAAGAGATAAAATATTCAAGAATATGTCAGAACGTGCTCAAGATATGTTGAGAGAAGACATTGAATATATGGGACCTGTAAGAGCAAGAACTGTTCAAGATGCTCAGTCTAAGATTGTTTCAACAATACGTGCTCTTGAAGCTGCAGGTGAAATTGTTCTGTTCCGTGGAGAGGATGAGTTAATTGAGTAGAATCGAAAGTTCCAAAATCAATGTCGGCAATTCTGTTGTTGTCAAAGCTGACGAGTATGAGGGACTAAGTGATGTCGAACGTCAGCTTAGAATACTGCCTCCTGAAAAAAGGAAAGAATTTTTAGAAAAATCTAACGTTATTATTGCTGATGCCCAAAATAGAGCTAACAAAATAATTTCAGAAGCTAATCAAGCGCTTGAACAGGCAAAAAATGATGCGCAAACAATCAGAACTACTGCTCAAGAAGAAGGCTACAAACAGGGTTATGATGATGGGTATAAACAAGGTTATTCAGACGGAAACAATGAATCAATAACTCTTATTAAAAGTGAGGTTACAGATAAACTTGAGGCTTTTAATAATTTTATCTCTTCATATTTAAATATTAAAAAAGAAGTTGTGAAGGCTTTAAACATTGAACTTGCAACAATTATTTCAGAATTTGTAAAACAGATTTGTTTGAAAAATTCTACTGAAGATACTGAAATTATTACCAAAATGCTTCAGATTGCCGTTTCAAAGTTGAAAGAAAAAGAAGATATTACTTTGATTGTTCACCCTGAGATGAAATCAAAAGTTGAGAATTTGTTTGAATATATAAAAAGTGAAACCCCTTTGATTTCTAATATAAGGTTGCTGGAAGATATAAACCTTGAAAAAGACGGCGTTATCGTTGAATCTTTAGATACAAGAATAGATGCAACATTTTCAAGTTATGTTAAAGAACTTGTTGAAAAAATCACTCAAAAATCTTACTCTTTTTCTCCCGATGAGCTGGAAGAAGAATATAAAGAACATTTTGGTACTGAAGAGAATAATGATAATCTGAAAAAACTTGATGACGGAATCAATGTTATTTTGCCTGAGACCCAAACCGAGGAAGGATTAGGTGATTCGGAAAATGATGACATTTGATGAATATAACGATATTATCCTTGAAACTTCTCCAGTAAGGCAAATCGGCAAAATTCTTGAAATTATCGGGCTTATTATAGAAGCAGATGGTCCTAATGCAAGTATTGGCGACCTTTGTTATATTTATAATTCAATGGAAGATGTTCCAATTTGGGCTGAGGTCGTTGGTTTTAGAGAAAACAGAATTCTTCTCATGCCTTTAGGTTCTATGGACGGAATAAGGCCGGGGGCTTTTGTTGTGTCTACTGGGGCTCCTATGAAGGTTAAGGTTGGAGACGAGCTTGTTGGGCGCGTTTTAGATGGGCTTGGCAGGCCAATTGACGACGTTGGCGATATAAAATCACAGAAATTTTATCCGACTCATGCGGAATTAATAAATCCGATGAATCGCTCACTGATAAGAACACCGCTTTCACTTGGCATAAAAGCGGTAGACGCTTTTACAACATTGGGTAAAGGCCAGAGGATGGGGGTTTTTGCCGGTTCAGGGGTTGGTAAAAGTACAACTCTTGCCATGATGGCAAAGAATACAACTGCAGATATCAATGTTATTGCGCTAATTGGTGAACGTGGAAGAGAAGTTAGAGAATTTATTGATGCTATCTTGGGAAAAGAAGGCATGAAACGTTCAGTTGTTGTAGTTGCAACATCAGAGCAGCCATCTTTAGTTAAGATTAAAGCTGCTTTTGTAGCTATTGCAATTGCGGAATATTTCAGAGACCAGGGAAAAAATGTACTTTTTATGCTCGATAGTGTTACCAGAATAGCAATGGCTCAAAGGGAAGTAGGGCTTGCGATTGGGGAGCCTCCTGCAACCCGTGGCTATACACCTTCAGTGTTTGCGCTTATGCCTAAATTTCTTGAGCGAGCAGGTTGCAATGAAAAAGGTACAATTACAGGACTTTATACGGTTTTAGTTGAAGGTGACGATTTTAACGAACCTATTTCAGATACAGCAAGAAGTATTCTGGATGGCCACATAATGCTTTCAAGAGACCTTGCACACAAGAATCATTACCCTGCAATTGACGTTTTACAAAGTATTTCAAGGGTTATGAATGATGTTGTTTCAAAAGAACAAAAAGCAAATGCTGCAAAACTCAGAAACCTTATGGCTGTTTACAAAAAGAATGAAGATTTGATTACAATCGGAGCTTATGTTATGGGTTCTGACTCTGATATTGATAAATCAATTAAATTTATGCCTCAAATAAATGAATTTTTAAGGCAAAGTGTAGACGATAAAATAAGCATGGAAGAAACGGTTGAGAAACTTAATGCAATTGCAAGTCAGATATAAAAAACAGAATCAATAAATTAATTCTGTTTTTTTGTTAGTTTTAAATTTTATTTTATTTTGCTATTATTCAACAATATATTGTTCTTCAACAACTTCATATGCTTGTTGAGATTGTTGTGATTGATTTCTCATAGCTTGTTGTTGAGCTTGCATTTGTTGTTGCATTTGAGATTGTTGTTCTCTGCATTCTGCTTTTTGTTGCTCAAGATAAACTTGACCGTTTCTAACTATTTGTTGAAGACCCGCAAGATCTGTTTCTAAGTTACCAAGAATTTGCTCAGTATAATTTGTAGCTCCTTCTTTAATTCTCATAGCATCTTGCATTGCCTGTTCTCTAATTGTCATGGCATCTTCCATGGCTTTTTCTTTTATTTCTTCGCAGTTAGCAATTACTTGTTCTCTTACTTTTGTTGCTTCTTGTTGGACAGCTTTTAAAAGTTCTGATTCGCTTAGTATTCTTTCTGATTCGCTTTGAGCATCGCTGATTATTCTTTCTGCTCTATTTTGAGCATCCATCAAAATAGCATCGCGTCTATTCATTATGCGTTCTGCTTCTTTTACATCTTCAGGAATAACGCCGTCAATTTTATCAAGAGTATCTTCTAACTCTCTATTTTTAATGATTACAAGACCAGGCATTATATGAAATCCCTTGTCTAATATGTAATTTGCTTTTACTAGAAGTTCTCTAATACGAAACTGAGTCATCTTGCACCTTTCCTTATATATTTTCGGTTATTTTATTTAAAATTAATTTCTCTTGGATTATAGCACAATTTAGATTTTTTCTTTCAAGTATTTTGCGACAGGTTCTGGTACAAATTTTGATATGTCGCCTTTCATTTGTGCTATTTCTTTTACTGTACTTGAGGATATGAAGTTATATTTTGGTTTTGTGATTAAAAAGACTGTATTTATATCCGGAGCAAGTGCGCTGTTTGTTTGAGATAACTGCATTTCGTATTCAAAATCAGATACTGCTCTAAGCCCTCTTATTAATACATTTGCGCCTTTTAGTCTTGCATAATCAATAGTCAATCCGCTAAAACTATCAACTTCAACATTATCAAGGTCTTTGCATGCTTCTCTTATAAGTCTTAGTCTGTCTTCTATCGGTAAAAATGATTTTTTTGTACTGTTTGTGAGAACTGCGATTATAACTTTGTCGAACATGCCTGCTGCTCTTTGTAGAACATCAAGATGTCCTTTAGTTATTGGATCAAAACTTCCCGGATAAATCGCGGTTTTCAATTTTTACCTTCTTATAACAAAAATACATGCTTTTCTTATTCCATTATATTTTAAGCATGATTTAAAGAATGAATAAATTAGTTAAATGTTTATTATTATTTACAAATGTTTTTTAAAAGGAATAAATTTTTTGAGTAAGGATATTTTAGCGACAGTTTCAATTATTCCGACTATTTTGCTTAACTTTTGCTCAAACAGGATTGTCTTTATCTGTAAATTTATACTTTTTAGTATCATTCTGAAGTTTATTATTGTTTCGATAACAAGTTTTTTAGTTTTGCATACTTCGGTGTTCATTGTGTTTACGGTTTTTGTAAGGCTGATAATGCCTATTATTGCAAATAAAGCCGCAATTAATTCTACAAGGATTACAAAAATTATTAATAAAATATACATTATTACCTTTTAGATAAACTGATTTTATAATATTATAAGGTATATTTTCATTTTGATAAATAGGTTTAGTAAATTATTTTTATGAATAAAGTCAAATTTTATACAGCCCTTCTTGCGGCAAATATGGTGGATAGCGGATTGAGACTTATGAGTAAGTCCTCGGGTACTGCGCTTCCCGGTCTTGTGGGGCTTAATATATGCCCTGAGTTTATTTCCCTTTCTCAAAAGTATGCTCAAGAAGGTATTATAAATATTACGGGAACCAACGGCAAAACCACAACGGCAGGTCTTTTTGCGGCAATTTTAAAAGAAAACGGCAAGAAAGTTTTGCACAATGAAAAAGGCGCTAATATGCTTACCGGTATTGCAAGCGCGCTTGTTTCAGGCGTTGGTTTTAATAGAAAAAATGATTATTTTGTTCTTGAGACAGATGAGGCATATTTAACTAAACTATATAATCACATAAAAGCTGATTATCTTTTGGTTACAAATCTTTTCCGTGACCAGCTTGATAGATATGGAGAGCTTGATACTACTTTTAAAAAGATTAATGAAGCGATACTTAAAAATAAAGATTTAAAACTTGTTTTAAATGGTGATGACCCGATGGTGGCTTCACTTGGAGAGAATAATGATACTGTTTATTATGGGTTTGATGATATAAAATTTATGTTTGATGCAATCGATGCAAACGCGCCTTCTGAAGCTGTCAATTGTAAAAAATGCGGAAAAGAGCTTGAATATAATAAAAGATTTTATGCTCATATAGGTGATTATACTTGTTCTTGCGGCTATAAAAGACCTGATCTTAAATATAAAGCAACAGGAAAAATTTATCTTGAATCTTCAGAAATAGAGGTTCAAACAGCAGAAAAAACAATGAACTTTAAAATATGTCTTCCCGGGCTTTACAATGTTTATAACGCGCTTGGCGCGATAGCACTTGCCCTTGAACTTGGAGTCGATGAGAAAATTATCCAAAAAGCCTTTGATAATTACCATTCTGTTTTTGGAAGAGCAGAAAGTATCAAAATTAAAGGTAAGAACGCTCTTGTGCAACTTATAAAAAATCCGGTAGGAGCAAGCGAAGTTCTAAGACTAATTGTAGATAATAAAAAATCAACACTATTGATTGTTTTGAATGATAATTATGCTGATGGGCGTGATGTTTCATGGATTTGGGATGCAAATTTTGAGATTTTGAAAGAGTATAAACAAAAAATTGTAGTATCAGGCGAAAGAGCTTATGATATGGCAGTTAGGCTTAAATACGCTGGAGTCAATGAAAGCCAGTTTGAAGTTATACCGGATTTAAAATTAGCTCTAAAAAAAGCCGTTTTACAAACAGAAGATGAAAACACTCTTCTTATTCTTCCTACTTATACGGCGCTTTTAAAAATGCAAAACATTATAAAAAAACAAAAAAATTAGCTTACTCTTAAGATACCTTCGGGAGTGAATTCGTGAACGCAATTTTTACCCGCACCTTTTGATTGGTAGAGCGCTTTATCTGCCATATCTATTAATTCTTTAACGTTATTTGTGCAGCTTGGGAACTCAGCAATACCTATACTTATTGTAGGTTTTATTTTTGTATTTTCATCTATTGAAATGTCAATTTCAGCAATTGCAATTCTGAGTCTTTCAGCTATTATTCTTGCATCTTTTCCTGATGTTTCAGGAAGGATTACGGTGAATTCTTCGCCGCCATATCTTGCAGGAATATCAATATTTCTAATAGTTGCTTTTATCATGCCTGCAATTTCTTTAAGTACTCTGTCGCCGATTATGTGGCCGTATGTGTCGTTGACTTTTTTAAAGTCATCAATATCCATCATAAGTACAGAAAGCACGTGTTTATATCTTTCTGCTCTTTTAAGTTCGGTTTCTAGGAGTGAATAGAAGTGTCTATAAATATAAAGTTTGGTCAAGCCGTCTTTTGTTGCAAGTTCGTACAATTTTGCGTTGTCAATTGCAATAGCGGCCTGATTTGCAAGCGCTTCAATGAATTCTAAATCTTGTTTATTGAATAACTTGTTGTTTCTTTTGTTGGTGATATTTATAACACCTATTGCTTCACCTTTTGCGACAAGCGGCACGCAGATTAATGAAGATACACTTGCGCCAAGTCCTGCTTTTGTAAATCGAGGGTCATTTTGCCCTAAGTTTGTGATTATTGATTTTTTCTCTGCAAAAACTTTTCCCGCAATACCTTCATTGGCTTTTAATTTTGTACATTCGATAACACCGTTGTTGATATCAAATTCGTGTTTAATGTCTTTAAGACCGTGTACAACTTTTACCTGAAGAGTGTTGTCAACAAAGTCATATAGCATCAAAGAGCCCTTTTCAGCATCTATTGTTTCTAATGCTTTTCCTAAAATAACCTGTATCAAACCTTTCAAGTCATCAATAAAGTTAACGGCTTGAGAGATATTATAAAGGATTGAAAGATTGTGCAATGATTTATGCAAATCTTTTATTTGATTGTCTTGTTCTTCCTGTTTTGAAAATTTCAAAATAATAGGCTCAATACAATTAAAAATTTTGTTTAACGCGTTTATTTCATTTTCTGAAAAAGGCATGTTGCCTTCTTTTGAGCCAACAGAACAGATACAGAAAGGTTCTTTATCCTTTTTAAATATTTTAAAATATTCACTGTTTAATCCGTGAAGATTATATGTTTCCCAAAAGGCTTTGTAGGTTGGGTTTTCGTTGTTTTTTACAGGTATTAATTTATCTTCTGCGTGAATTAAAAACTGAGCGCTTTCAATTTCGAACTCAAAAACATTGCAAACACGCTCATCACAGTTTCTGGTTTGGAAAATATCATTATATTTCAAGAAAAAATATACATCTTTAATGTTTAATGTTGACGCAATAAAAGAGCCTATTTTTTTCAATAAATCATCAAGTGAGTAGGCTTGGTTTGCGATTATATTTAATTCAAAAAGATTGTTTAACTCTAAAAAATTCTTTTGTAAATTATGTATTTTATCCGAGATATTTTGCGTCATGGTAATATTATAATCAATTTCTATTTTAATTTAATACTATATGTAAAGTATTGTTATTGCTTATTTTTCTTTCAAAAAGTAATATTCGCACATTATGTCTTCCCCAATTACCTTTGATTGAGAATGATTTAGCTTAATAGAGTCTTTTATCTCTTTTGTTTCAAGACTTTCTATGAAGTTAATTGCGTTTTTATCGCCAATAATTTTAGGTGCGATAAATTGAATTAGTTTATCTGCAAGTTTGTCTTTTATGAAAGCTGAATTGAGCCCAGCGCCAGCTTCGACTAAGATGCTTGTTATACCTTCTTTATAAAGCTTTTTCATCGCTTCTTTTAAATCAACGTGACCGTTTTTTTCTTTGCAGGTAAATATTTCAACATTTTTTGGGTATTTATCAGTTTTATTAGCCGTTGTGAGGATGATTACTCTTGTTCCGTCATCTTTGTAGACATTACTTTTTGGGTTTGTTTTTAACTTTGAATCAACAATTATTCTAGTTGGGTTTTTGGAGTTTTTTATACGGCAAGTAAGTGATGGATCGTCTTTTATAATGGTGCCTGAGCCTGTCATTATGGCATCATTTGCACCTCTTATTTTCTGGACTTCATTTCTTGCTTTTTCTCCCGTAATCCATTTTGAAGAGCCTGTTTTTGTTGCAATTT
Source organism: Cyanobacteria bacterium OH_CDB_20 (assembly GCA_023415935.1). Classification (GTDB taxonomy): domain Bacteria; phylum Cyanobacteriota; class Vampirovibrionia; order Gastranaerophilales; family Gastranaerophilaceae; genus JAEZIX01. The sequence goes on from JAEZIX010000026.1 coordinate 59,374, forward strand.
TACCGTCAAGAGTTGTTGCAGTTTTTATTGTGACAAAAGGTAGTTTTTCTCTGTGGTTTTTTAGAAATACCTCATTTAATCTTGAGCATTCTTCTTCTAAAACACCTTTTATGACTTCAATTCCGGCTTCTTCAAGTTTTTTTATTCCATTCCCTGCAACAAGAGGATTTGGGTCAATGTTACCTACGATAACTCTTTTAAACTTATTTTTTATAATCATATCAGCGCATGGCGGATTTTTGCCGTAGTGAGAGCATGGTTCAAGGTTTACTATTATTGTTTTGCCTTCGCAGGAGCAATCGGCGCTATTACAAGCATTTACCTCAGCGTGTTTGTCGCCCCACTTTTTATGGTAGCCTTCTGATATTATATTGCATTCTTCATCTACAATAATAGCTCCTACCATTGGATTTGGGCTTGTTTTGCCTTTAGCTTTTTCAGCTAATTTGAGGCATCTTTTCATTAATTTTTCGTATTTTTTCATCTTATTTTACTTGTTTAAAGAAACTTTCAGTAATAATCTGAGAGTATTTATCGCTTTTATTCATTGAGGCTAAAATTATGTTTTTATCATCTTTTTGGGCAACGCCTATTATGCCAGAGATATGTCCAATAGGCAGATTTACGGTATCTGCTTCAAACTTTACGTAAGGAACTGTTTGGTCAAGTGTGTGTATTTGTCCTTTTTTTGTAATTTTCAGGTTCTCAAGTCTTATAAGCTGGTACTGAAATTTATCATTTAGCCCTTTAATTTTTTCATCTACTTCGCCTGTTTTAAAATCTTCTTTTGTCAAAATATCTTCTTTTTTAGGGTCAACAAGCATGATTTTTTGTCCTGTTGCCTTGTGCTCAGCTAAAACAAAGTGATAATCCATAACACTTGCGGTTTTGTCGATAATATATTCGTCGTTAATGTTTGATAAATCTGCAATTTTTTTAGCTTTTTCCTGTAAAACATCTTGAGAAGGGTGATTCCACTTGTCAAACTGTTCTTTTACAAAATCAACTCCCCCGATAGTTTGAAAACCGATATATGCTAAAATTACTATTGCAATTTTGATTATTAAGCCGAAGCACCCTTTCATTACATCTCCTTTATAAAATTGTAATTTGATTTCAAATCATTTAAAATTTATACTATATCAAGTATCGTACAAATAAGTATAGCTATGTCAAATAAAGAAATCAACAATATAAACTCAATAGATGTGGATTTAGCTGATGCTACCCCCATGCTCAAACAGTACCTTGAGATAAAAAAACAGAATCAAGGTGTTATTTTGATGTACAGAATGGGCGATTTTTATGAAGCGTTTTTTGAAGATGCTGTTACTATTTCAAAAGATTTAGAAATTACTTTAACTGCCCGTGAGGGCGGTGCTTTAGGGAAAATTCCTATGGCTGGAGTTCCGGCTAAAGCTATCGATAATTATATTCCAAAACTTCTTGAAAAAGGCCATAAAATATCTGTTTGTGAGCAACTGGAAGACCCTTCCCAAGCAAAAGGACTTGTTAAAAGAGATATTGTAAGGACAATTACAGCAGGTACAATTACAGAGGAAAATCTTTTAAAATCAACCAGCAACAACTATTTAGCTGCAATTATTGCAGAAGGTGATACATTTGGACTTTCATATACTGATATTTCAACAGGTGAGTTTAGGGTTACAAAAGGCTCTTATAATGAAATTTTAGCTGAACTTGCAAGGATTGCGCCTGCTGAACTTTTAGCTCCCGTCAAGAAACAAAAAGTATTACCTTTTCAGATAATTCCTGAAGAAAAATTTGATGTGCCGGAAGAAATTACGTCTCAGTATAACTCTACGAAGGTTTCATATTCTTTATTTGAAGAAAATAAAGCTCAGGAAGTAATAAAATCAGTGTTTAACGTTGTTTCACTCGATTCTTTCGGATTTGCTGATTATAAAACAGGATTTTTAGCAGCTGGTGCGCTTTTAAACTATCTTATTGACACCCAACGGGGTAATCTTCCTAAATTTGATGTAATAACTTCTTACGGGCTTTCAGAGTATGTCTCAATCGATGCAAATACAAGAAGAAACTTGGAGCTTATTGAAACAACAAGAGATAAGCAAAAATTTGGCAGTCTTTTGTGGGCAATTGATAAGGTTGAAACTAATATGGGTGCAAGGCTTCTTAAGAAGTGGCTTACGCAGCCAATTAAAAATATTCAAGAGATAATTAAACGTCAAGATGGTGTTTCAGAGCTTATTTCAAGTAGCGAGTTAAGGCTAAAACTATCTAATATGCTCGGGAAAGTTTATGATATCGAGCGTTTAGCTATGAAATTAAGCAACTCAAATGCAAATCCAAGAGATTTTCTTGCAATAAGAGATACGTTAAGCCTTGTTCCTTCTTTTAAAGAGCTGTTGCAAAGCACAAGTTCAGATTATCTTAACTGTTTCGATTTTGATTTGACTGACCTTATGAGTTTTGTTTCTATCATTGAAAGAACAATATCAGAAGATGCGCCCATTTCAGTTGCAGACGGCAACTTTATCAAGCAGGGCGTAAATAGCGAGCTTGATTATTATAAAGATTTACTTTTAAACGGCGAAAAATGGCTTGAGACATTTGAGATTGAAGAAAAAGAAAAAACCAATATTAAAAACCTAAGAGTCGGCTACAGCAGAACTTTTGGCTACTTTATTGAAGTTACAAACTCAAATCTTAATATGGTTCCTCCAAATTACATAAGGCGCCAAACACTTACTAATGCTGAAAGATATATTACAGATGAGCTTAAAAAGCACGAAACGGATGTTTTAGCTGCGCAGTATAAGTCTTTGGATTTAGAAAAGAAAATATTCTCTGATATGAGAGAATACTCAAAAGAGTATGTTGATACTATAAAAATGATAGCTCAAAATCTTGCAAGACTTGATGTTCTGTTGTCTTTTGCTAATGTTGCAATCCAATCAAACTATGTAAGGCCAGAGATTGTTGATAACAATGAACTTTATATAAAAGATGGTCGCCATCCTGTTGTCGAGAAGATTTTACCGATGGGAAGATATGTCCCTAACGATTTAAGGTTAAGGGCAAATATCCAAAATTCAACTGATACACAGTTTATGATTTTAACAGGTCCTAATATGGCCGGAAAATCAACATATATGAGGCAAAATGCCCTTATTGTAATATTGGCTCAAATTGGATCTTTTGTTCCAGCGCAAGAAGCAAGAGTTGGAATTGTTGATAAGATATTTACAAGGGTTGGAGCTGTTGATGACTTATCTTTAGGGCAATCTACCTTTATGGTTGAGATGAGTGAAACTGCTTATATCTTGAATTCTGCAACAGAAAAAAGCCTTATCTTGCTTGATGAAATAGGCAGAGGAACAAGTACATATGACGGCGTTGCAATAGCATGGAGCGTTGCAGAGTATATTGCGACCAAAATCAAAGCTAGAACTATATTTGCAACTCACTATCACGAGCTTAACGTTATGCCTAATTCTATCGAGCAGATTAAAAATTATAGAATCACAATTTCTGAACAAGAAGGCGAAATCGAATTTTTAAGAAAGGTTGTAGAAGGCTCAGCTAGCAAAAGCTACGGTATTCAAGTAGCCAAAATGGCAGGACTTCCTGATAGTGTGGTTTCTAAAGCCCAAAACCTTATGACAAAGATGCAAAAAGACTTTTCTAAAGATTTATCCTCAAGAAAATCTAAACAAACAGAGCCTGAAGTTCCTCAATTAACCCTTAATTTTTAAGGTTTTGGCGGCTTAGGTGTTCTTTTAAAAAACTTCATTAAACCTTTATAAAAGCCGGTTTTTCTAAACTGATTCATTACATTTTTGCCTTTTTTGATTCCGGCAAATGTCAAAACGCCTACTAATGCAATAAAGCCAACTTTTTTGGCATTCTCTTTGGTGAACACTTTAGGCTTTTTTTCAAACGAATCTGGTTGTGTATCTTGTGGAATGCCTAACTTTGAGGCAATATAAGGGGATTGTTTACCTGTAAAAAGTTTATTTAAATCTTCCCCAGTTATACCTAAGTCATATAATCTATCGTATGCGTTTGGTGTAATTTGCGTCATAACAAAATAATTCCCATTTGTTCCCTTACATTTATAAAGTATTTTTTGATATAAAAATTGCATGAAAAATTTACTATTGTTAATTTTTCTGTGAGTAATGTAAAATTGAAATATAGTTATGAGGAAGAGATTTGATTGAATTTATAAAAAAAGAATATAAACACCTGTTGATTTTGTTTTTTATTTTAGTAGCGTCTTTTGCGCTTTTTTGGCTAAAGCAGGCAAATATACTTGTAGATGTTGGAAGAGAGTTCTACCTCCCATCTCAAATGAATAAGGGGCTTGTTCTTTATAAAGATATTCTCAACGTATATTCACCCCTTAGCTATCAGCTAAATGCTGTTTTGTATAAAATATTTGGCGAAAATATTTCTACACTATATAATTTTGCTATTTTAAACGCTTTTGCCATTATTTTTGGTGTTTATGCGCTTGCAAGAGAATTTTTAGATAAAAATTATTCATTATTGATTTCTGTTTCGATGATTGCATTATATGTTATTACCGCAGGTTCTTTTAACTATTGTCTTCCTTATACTTTTGCTGCGCCATATGCAATTTTATCTTTTTTGTTCTCGGTATTTTGTCTGGTTAAATACGTCAAAAATTCTGATGTGAAATATTTTTATCTTTCGGCATTTTTTGCTGGGATGAGTCTTGATTTTAAACTGGAATATGTGCTTTATCCTTTTGTTCTTTTGTATGTTGGCTTATTTTTTAAGCCTGTAAAAAAAGTTGAACTTTTAAACTCAATAATATGTCTTATGTTAATGCCGCTTTTGTCTATATTAACTTTACTCTTGCAAGGCGCAAGTTTTGGCGACCTTATTAATGCATTTGAAATAATGCAGAAAATGGCGAAAGCTCCATCTACACAGTTTTTTTATAAGAATTATTCTGGTTTTATATTCAATTATGGCTCTATATTAAGTAATTTAAGATACTTAATTATGGCACTTGTTATGTTTGCAGTTATTGCGATAAGAGAAAAAGCCTCACATAGCGAAAATAAAATAAATAAATATTTTGCCGGAATTGTTTCTGTAATAGTTGTTTATCTTGTTTTTATATATTCGTATAAAAACATATTATTTCCGTTATCGATAATTAACTTTTTATTATTTTTGTTTTGTATCAAAAAACTATATGAAAACAAACCTTTGTTTATAATGTCTATTTGCGCAATTGTTGCAACTTTTAAATCGATTTTTGTCTTTGCAGTAAACACCTACGGTATTTTTGCAGCGCCATTTTTATTCATATCTTGTCTTGGGATGTTTTTGTATCTTTTTGATTCTGATGAAAAATTAAACATAATAACAAAGTCGATAAAGTTTAATTTAAAATTCGTTTTTATAATCTATCTCGCGATGATTTTTTACACAAATTATAATTTAAATGTTCATAAAATTGTACTTGAAACTCCAAAGGGCAATATTGTCGTAAATAGACAAGTTGGGGCCTTACATAGAACACTAATTGATTTTCTTGTAAACAATACAAAACCCACAGACAGAGTTGTAATTTTGCCTGAGACTCCTTTTATAAATTTTGTTATAGATAGACCTACTCACAATTTTTATATGTGTCTAATACCGGTTTATACGGATGTTTTTGGTGAACAAAAAATAATCGCTGATTTTAAAAAGGATATGCCTGAATATTTTGTTTTAAACAATCGTGATTGTCTTGAATATGGAGCGCAGTATTTTGGGCTTGATTTTGCAAAGGATATAAAAGCCTTTATTGACAGTAATTATGACTTTATAAAACAAATTCAGGCAGGAAATAATGTTATGTTAATTTATGAAAGAAAAGATATCAAATGAAGAAAATTGCACTAATCAATCATGGCTGCGCCAAAAATTTAATAGACTCAGAACTTATGCTAGGGCTTCTTATTGAAGCAGGATATGAGATTACGCTAGATGATACAAAATCTGATATTATTATTGTAAATACTTGTTCTTTTATCCACGATGCTGAAGAAGAGTCAGTAAAATCAATATTAGAGATGATTGGTGAGGGGAAAAAAGTTGTTATAACAGGTTGTCTTCCTCAAAAACATAAGAAAGAACTTCAAAAAGCAATCCCCGAAGCTGTCGCTTTCTTGGGGACTTCTGATTACGACAAAATAGTTGATGTTGTGAAAAATATCTCAAAAAATGCAGGGGGAGCTTATTATAAGGTTTCAGAAAACCCTTGTTATAATTATGATGAAAACGTCAAACGCCAGCAAATTACTGTGGGCGCAAGTTCTTATATTAAAATTGCAGACGGTTGTAATTTTGAATGTGGGTACTGCATTATCCCTTCATTAAGAGGCAAATATCACTCAAGAACTATCGAAAATGTTGTAAAAGAAGCGCAAGATCTTGCTTCAAAAGGCGTTAATGAAATAGTTTTGATTGCTCAAGATACAACAAGTTATGGAATAGATTTGTATGGAGAGCCTTCTTTGGCAAAACTTTTAGAAGAACTCAATAAAATTGAAGAACTCTCTTGGATAAGGGTTATGTATACGTATCCTTCTATGATTGATGATGAGTTGCTTTTAGCAATAAATAATCTTGAAAAGGTTGTTAAATATGTTGATATTCCGCTTCAACATTCTTCAAAAAATGTTTTGAAGCAAATGAAAAGACCCGCCTTAGATTACAAAAAACTTATTAAAAAAATGAGAAAACTTGTTCCTGATATTGCAATAAGAACAACATTCATAGTGGGGTATCCGGGCGAGAATGAAGAAGATTTCCAAAATTTATACGATTTTATAGAAGAAATGCGCTTTGATAAGTTGGGAGTTTTTGAATTTTCTAAGGAAAAAGGGACTTATGCTTATTCTCTTAAAGATCAAATTCCTGCAAGAATTAAAAAGCAACGCAAAAATAAACTTATGAAACTTCAACAAAAAATATCAAAAGATATAAACAAAAGGCTTATTGGCTCTGAAGTTGATTCAATTGTTGAGTCTGTTATGGAAGATGGCCTTGTAGTTGCAAGAACGTATAAAGATGCCCCTGAAGTTGACGGTCTGCTTTATATTGAGACAGAAGAAATGCTTGCCCCAGGCGATATAATAAAGGTTAAAATAACAGATTCTAATGAATATGATTTATTTGGAAAGATTTAGAATATTGTATAAAAAGAATAGTGTTTAATTAAATCGTTATCTTTTGCTTGCGGATTATTTTTTATTATTTCTTTTAATACTTTTCTTGCTTCAAAATGCTTGCCCTGTTTAATATAAACTTCAGCTAAAAGGCTTGCTGCATCGACATTACTTGGGGTGTTTCTTATGAGATCTGATAAAATGACTTCAGCATATTTATATTTTTTTTGCTTGAGATAAATTTCGCTTATTAACAATTCAATATCTAAATCATCTTTAATTGCTTTTGCGTTTATTGCTGCTAAGAGAGCCTGATCATAATGCTCTAACTCCATATGATTAAGCGCAAGGTCGTAATAGATTATGTATTTCATATTACCATCAGGATTGAGAGAAAGAGCATGCTGTAATGTCTCTATAGCAGTGTCAAACTGTTGGTTTTCATTATAGGCTTCAGAAAGATTGAGCCATCTTGTAACATCATCAGGTCTTTTGTTTAGGAAATTTATACAACTGTTTATTTCGTCACTGTTGTTTTCAATATTTCCTAATACAATCTTAGGGTTGATTAGGCGTTTTTCTTCTTCAGAACTTATTTTGACGTTTGTTGTCTGTGGTTTTAAACTATATATTAACTTTAGGGTATTAATATCTTCTTGTGAGATAAATACATCATAGGTTCCTATTGCTCTATCAGCAGAATAGAACATAATATCGTTTTTGTTTATTGAATGCCCCCATATGCCAAGTGCATGACCTATTTCGTGTATGGCAACGGTTGAAAATGCTCGTGGGGTGAAAAATGAACCGAGATTGTTTCTTTTAAGTAGTTCAATTTTCATTTGTTGTAGCTTATCGCCTTCAATTACTGGAGTTGCAAGCCCAACGTTATATTCTTCATTAGCGTTCATTCTGTAGTTTGATTGCGGGCGGTCAACGAATGACACCACTATATTTGCTTTTTCTTGGTTATCTACTCTTTTGAATGTAATTAAATTGTTGCTTGAGCGTTGCCATTTTTGAAAAGATTTTTCTACAATTTCTGTGTAATTTGATGGGATGTCGGAGGAACTTCCAATAAAATATGTTATAGGAAGTTCTGAAAGGCTCCATCTTACTACCTCGCCACCCGGTATTGCATCTTCGAGATAGTTACTTCCATAAGCTCTTTTTATATTCATTCTAAATTTTTCAATGGTATTAACTGCAATACTTTTACCCTTAACTGAATGTCTTGAGCTAACTATTTCTAAAAGTTTAGTCTGATTATCATATGTAAGCGGCATTTTAGAAAGAGAAAGAATTTTGTAGTATGTATAATCCTGATTTTTCGGGTCTTTTCTTTCAAGAACTTCAAAAATTCCTAATGCTTTTTGATAATTTTGTCCTTCATAGGCACTTTTGCCCATGCCAAAGAGAATAGAGTCAAAATTTAGTTTGAAAACGACCAAAAACAATAATAAAACACATAAAGGAACTAAAAAATATCTTTTTTTAGGCTTTTTTTGATGCATTAAATTTAAGTTAACAGCTTTACCCATTATATTTTCCTAGTCTTTAAGAGTTGTATCTGTTTCTAATATTTTTGCAAGGGTTTTGGTATCGCCTTTTAGTTTAAAGTATTCTTTGAATTTTGGCGTAGTTTTTATGTTGAAAGAACGTCCGTTTTTGTCTCTTGAACGAGAGATTAGCCCTTTTTTGACAAGGTCTTGGACATGTTCATAAGCAGTAGATCCGCGCATTTCTTTTAATGCAGATTGTCTAATTGGTTCTTTAAGTGCAATTATAGTGAGTGTTTTTAGTACAGCTTGCGAAATATCAACAGGGCAAAGTTTTTCTACAATATCCATATAATCTTGTTTCACCTGAAGTATATAGCCGTTTTCATCGTCTATTTCAAGTGCGCCTTCTCTTGTTGAATAGTCCATAATAAGATCGAGAATTGCTGTTTCTGCATCAAGTTCATCTATTTCAAGAATTTCTGAAATATCTTTTATTTCAAGCGCTTTTGCCGTAACAAATAATACAGCCTCAATTCTTGCTTTTAGGTCTGTATTTTGCTCCATTACGCTATTTCTCCCATTTGTTTAGGTGCTTCTTTAATAACGTAAAGGTCTGAGTAAAATTCGTCTTGGACAAGTTCAATATCTGTTTCAGCAGATAAGAATAAAAGCGCTATGTAAGCTGAAATTTTATCCAATCCAAGCAAAGTAAGTGTATTGAGTTCTATTCTTTCTTCTTGTTCAAAGATTTTAATAAGATTTTCGTGTAGAACTTTTATACTTCTTTCGATATATTCGTCATGCGCAAGATTTATAATATCGTCTGAAGTGAGTTTTGCATATGATTTTACTCTTCTTTTTGCTCTTTCAAGGGTGTTTTTCAAAGATTGTTTTCTATCAAGCTCTTCATAGAATTGAAGCTGCTTAATCAAATCCTTCAATGTTACGACTCTATTGCGGTTTAGTCTTACGCTTGTTCTTCTTTGTAGAACCTCGTCAAGTGAGATAACATTATTTGTATTTATTTCTTCTTCATAGTCATTGTTAAAATCATCGTCATAGTCTAAGAATGAATCATCTTGGCTTTCTTCAAGACCAAGAGGGTCTATGCCATCTAATATATTTGATTTTATTTTTAAAAGTATTGCTGCAAAAAGAAGGGTTCTCCCTGTAAGTTTTAAGTTGTTTGATTTGCTTTCTGCTAAGTGAAGAAGATATTTGTCTGTAATATCAACAATATCAATATTCCAAGGGTCTATTTTACCTTGTTTTGCCATAGAAACTAGTATTTCAATGCCATCAAGCTCATCAGAAGGCGAACCTGTGACAGAAACCATCTGTATAGAATTTCCAAACTCTTTTTGGAATGTTTCGGCGTTTCCTTGCATATAAAAATTTTCTGAATTGGTCTTTTCAATCATACTAATCTCTCAGTTTTACCCCTGTAACTTTCGACTTCCCTTTTTCTTTTTGAGTAACACCTATTGTCCTATTAGCTGATTCTATCATTGGTTTGCGGTGACTAACTACTATAAATTGCGTATTTTCTGATTGCTTTTGTACGATATGGGCAAGTTTTTCTACATTTACTCCGTCAAGATTTGCGTCAACTTCATCGAATGCGTAGAATGGTGCAGGCATATGGCGCTGAATTGAAAATACGAAGGCAAGCGCAGTAAGAGATTTTTCTCCACCTGACATAGCTTCTAATCTTTGTTTTTTCTTGTCTCTTGGCTGAGCTTCAATAGTTAGCCCTCCCAAGAAAGGATTTTCAGGGTTTTCAAGAACTAAAGTTCCTTCTCCGTCTGACAATTGGGCAAATACTTCCTTAAAGTTTTCATTGATACTGTTATAAGTTTTTAAGAAAGTTTCTTTTTTAAGGTCTTCATAACCTGAAAGTCTTTGCATTATTTGTTCTTTTTCTTTTGAAAGGGTTTCAAGTTTGGTTTTAAGCTCATTTTGTCTTCCTATAACTTCGTCGTAGGCTTCAATAGCTCTCATATTAACTGGCTCAAGGTCTTCCATACGTTTTTGAAGTCTTTGGATTTTTCCTGTTATTTCTTCAGTTGAAAGTTCAACAGGTTCAAGCGCAGAGATATCAATATTTGCTTGTTTTAGCTCATTTATTACTTCTTCAAGCTCAGGGTCCAATTCTCTTCTTCTTGCTTTAAAAGATTCGATTTGCTCTGCCATTCTTTCGATATCGTTTGTGGTTATATTCTTTTGTTTTTCAACTTCTAAAAGCTCATTTTGAACAGCATCCCTTTGGGTTTGAAGCTCAATAAGTTTTGAACCTAATTCTTTTATCTTTTCTTCAAGTTCAACAACCTGCACTTCAATTTCTTTTATTTCTTCTTGGTATTTGAGCTTATCTTGCTCAAGAGTTTTATTATCGTCAAGAAGTTTTACAATTTGGTCTTCTCTTGTTTTTATTACTTCTTCGTTGAATGTAATATCGCGATTTAAGTCATTGATGTCGTTTTGGCAACTTAAAACTTTAGACTGATATTTTTTAATGTTGTTTTCAACAGATTCAGTCATTTCTTTTAGCTTAGCAAGCTCACCTTCTGACATTTTGCTTTCAATTTCTTTTATTTCACTTTCAACTTCAAGTAGTTTAGAGTTAATATCGATTTGTTTTTCTTCAAATTTATCTAATTGTTTTTCAACTTTTGAAATTTTTACTTCTAAATCTTTTATTAGAGCTTCTTTTTCTTTAATAACCTTATCAGCGTCATCAGAGTTTTTAACAAGGTTGTTAAGCTCCATTTTAGCGGAATTCAGAGTGTTCATAGAGCTTGAATAATCTACTCTTACTTTATCTTGCTTGATTTCAAGGTCTTTTCTTTTTTGTTCTAGGCCCTTTACTTCGTTTTCAAATTCTTTAAGCCTGTCTTTAAAGGTGTTTAATTCATCACTTTGGTTCTGGCTGAATTTTAAGCCTGATTTTTGTCTTGAACCGCCTGAAATTGCACCCGACTTTTCAAACAAAGAACCATCTAATGTAACCATTCTGTATTGACCGATTAATTTTCTTGCTGATTCATAATCTTCAACAATTAAAGTCTCACCAAGTGCGTGGTAGAAAGCGTCTAAATAATCATCATCAAAATCAACAAGGTTAATCGCAAAGTCAACAACCCCTTTATCTTTTGGAAGTCTTAATGATTTTGGTGCTTTCTTTATTTTGCTCAATGGTAAAAATGTTGCAGTCCCTGCGTTTGCAGATTTTAAAATATCAATCGCAACTTTTGCAACATATTCGTCATCTACAACGATATTCTTCATTCTGCCGCCCATAGCGACTTCTAAAGCTGTTGAATATTCCTCGTCAACTTTTCCTAATTGCATTAAAGGTGCATGAACTCCGTCTATTTTGGCGTTTATAACGGTGTCAATAGCCCTGCCAAGGTTCATTTCTTCGTAAGCATTTTTTCTTGCTTGAAGTTCTGCAATTTTTCTATATGCCATTTGCACGTTGTAGCTTTTGTCTTGAAGCTCATTTTTAGTTTTATCAAGCTCATACATTACGTTTTGCTGAACTATTTTATAGTCTTCAAGTTCTTTTGAAAGTTCATTTACCTGAAGTTCAAGTTTATCTTTGTTGCCTGCAAAATTTGCCTTGAAGTCATTTTGTTCAACGATTACTTTTCTTGCTGCTTCAAGCTCTTTTTTTGAATTGCTTAAGTCAGATTCTAAAGGAATACTTTCTTTTTGAAGTTTAAGCTCCTCGTCTTTTAAAGTTTCAAGATTTTTTCTTAGGGCATTTCTTTTGTTTATGTGTTGTTCAGCTGTTTGTGTAAGTCCTGAATATTCTTCTAAAATCCTATTTAGCTCTTGTTTTTGAATCTCGATATTTTTTTCAATATCTTTTATTTCATTTTCTTTTTCTTCAATTTTTTTGTTTGTATTTTCAATCTTTTGTTTTAAAGATTCAATACCGTTTTTAGCGTTTTCGATTGTTCTTAAATTGTCATGAATATTTTTTTCAGCATAGTTTGAAGCATTTTGTTTAGTAGCGATTTTACCTTTTAACTCTTCAACCTGCTTTTTAATTTCGATTTGTTCTGCTTCCCCGTTTGTTTTAACGAGTTCAGCAATTTCATCATATTTTGCCTTAACTTCCTTTAAAGAATCTTGAAGCTTTTCAAGTTTTACTTCTTCAAGCTTTTTCTTTTTGTTAAAGTCTAGAATACTTTCGTGGACTCTTTCAATTGATTTTTTAATATCAAAATATCTTACCGTTGTAATTTGGCTTTCAAGTACAGTTTTTTCATCTTTTAACTTTTGGTATTTTAAAGCAACTTCACGCTCTTCTTTAAGCTGTTCGATACGGGTGTTTATCTCTTCTAAAATAATCATAGACTTTTCAACACGGTCTTCAACTGTTTGAAGCTCGTTTGTAGCCTGATCTATACGTCTGTTAAAATCAGCGACACCAGCTATTTCATCGATTATTTTTCTTCTTTCGCCAGCAGAGCAGTTTGTAATACTTGTTACATCACCTTGCATCATTACGTTGTAGCTGTTAGGGGTGATATTGTGTTTTTCAAGTTTTGAGTGAATTTCAGATAATGTTGCAATTTTATCGTTTAAGTAATAAATACTATTAAAGCCCTGAGAAGATTTTCTTATTCTTCTTCCTATTGCGATATTTTCTTCTTCAGGATTTTCAGTACCGAAAACAACCTTTACAAAGGCTTCATTTCTGTTGTTATGGGTTGATATAAAATCAAATAATTTTTCTGCTCTTAAAGTTCTTGAAGTAGAAAGTCCAAGCGCAAAAAGAACACTGTCAATGATATTACTTTTCCCTGAACCGTTAGGTCCTGAAATTGTTGTAAAACCTTTCAAAAAAGGGATGTTAATTTCATTGGCAAAGGATTTGAAGTTGTCAATTTCCAGCTCTTTTATATACATATTTTATGAATATTCACCCGAAGTCTAGACTTATACATATTAATTAGACAACAAATAAGCCTAATAGTCAAAAACGTTAACAAATATAAAAATGTTTTTTCTTTTGGGCAAAGTTGTGTACAATATTAATGAATACTCTTGGGGAAATAGTCAATGGGAAATTTTGATATAGTTAAATTTTTAACTGAAGCAGTCGAAAAAGGTGTTTCTGATATTCATCTTAAGACTGATGAGGCGCCTGCTTTAAGGCGTGACGGCAAAATTTATAAAACAAATTTACCTCCATTAACCGAACTTGAAATACTTGAAATAATGGATATTATTTTGCCTAATAGTATTAAAAATAAAGCATTTGAGGTCTTTGACCTCGACTTTGCCTATGAAATCAAAGGAATCTCCCGTTTCAGGGTAAATTTGTCAAGAGGGCTAGGAAAACTTGCAATTGTAATCAGGGTTATTTCGTATGAAATACTTACAGTTGACCAGCTTAACCTTCCTAAAGTTATTGAAAAATTTGCTCATTTAAATAGCGGCATCGTTCTTATCACAGGGGCAACAGGCTCGGGGAAATCTACAACAATTGCTTCATTAATCGATTATATAAACCAAAACTATCAAAAACACATAATTACAATTGAAGATCCTGTTGAGTATATTTTTTCGGACAAAAAATCTGTTATTACCCAAAGGCAAATTGAAATTGATACAGCAACCTTCCCTGATGGTATTAAATACGCATTAAGACAAGATCCTGATGTTATTCTAATCGGTGAAATAAGAGACTTTGAAACTATGCAAAGTGCCTTAAAGGCATCGGAAACAGGTCACCTGGTGTTTGCAACACTTCACACAAATGATGCGATACAAACAATCAACAGAATGGTTAACTTCTATGAGCCTCAAGATAGAGATTTTGTTAGAAAGCAACTTGCAGAAACCTTAAAAGGCACTGTTTCTCAAAAACTTATTCCTCGTCAGGATACAGTTGGAAGAATTCCAGCGTGTGAGGTTTTGGTAGTAACTCCTACCGTAAAAGATTTTATTATAAAAAATCAACTTGAAGACCTGTATGACCTTGTAAGAAAAGGTTCTTTTGACCACATGCTTACTTTGAACCGCTCTCTTTATGATTTGGTTTATAAAAAAATAATATCCCCTGAGAGTGCGCTTTATTACTCTGACAATAAAGTTGAACTTCAGCAGTATTTAAGAGGAGCTTACCACGGAACTTCTTCAAAAATTAACTAGTAAAAGAGCTTTAAATGCAAAATTTCATGACTAATGCCATAAATCTTCAATCGTACAATCTTTCAGAATCTGACAAGATTATTGTCATGTATTCAAAAGAAAAAGGTTTGATTAGGGGAGTTGCAAAAGGCTCTAAAAAGGCTTCAAGTAAACTTGGCGGAAGAATGGAGATGCTTGTTGCTAACAAGTTAATGCTCCATAAAGGTAGAAATCTTGATACAATCTGTCAGGCAGAAGCATTAAATACCTTTTTCAACCTGAGAAACGATATGGATAAGCTATTCTATTCTATGTATACGGCTGAAATTGTTAAGAATTTTGGTGTAGAAGATGATCCTAACAGCGAAGAAATTTACAACTTGTTTTTCTCATTTTTAGAATCTATGGCAAACGCTCCTAAAAAACTTGATATTATGCTTGCTGTTATTCGTTTTCAGCTTAAGATAATGCATATTTCAGGCTATTCTTTAGAACTTTCGCAATGTACAAAGTGTGGCCAAAATATCGAGAAAGAAGAATTGTTCTTTTCTTTTGAACAAGGCGGAGTGGTATGTGAATGCTGCAAACCTTCTTCACTTGTTTCTACAAGATTTCATTATAAAATAAGGGATTTTTTAAAAGCTCTTTTAGAAGCAGATTTTGCTGAAAAAACGAAATATGATGACCTTGCAACAGAGAGAATTTGTGATTTCTGTTTTGAACTTTTAAAAAAATATATTGAATACTATTCGCCAAGACAATTCAAAACTACATCCATGCTTGAGAACATAAAAAGTACTGAAAATTTAGTTATTTCAAAATAAAACGGGAGTTTACCATGAATATTGCAGAATATATTGAACATACATTACTAAAACCGGATGCTACAAAAGAAGAACTTGAAAAGGTTCTTAAAGAAGCTAAAGAACATAATTTTAAAGGTGTTTGTATTAATCCAATCAACGTAAAGATTGCAAAAGAATATCTAAAAGACACTGATGTTAAAGTCGTAACAGTTGTTGGATTTCCTCTTGGAGCTTCTTTGACTGAAGTAAAAGTTTTTGAAGCAAAGAAAGCTATCGAAGATGGCGCAGATGAAATTGATATGGTTATTGCTATTCAAGCTGTTAAAAATAAGGACTGGGACTATGTTAGAAAAGATATCGCTGAAGTGAAAAAAGCATGTGGTAATCATATTTTAAAAGTTATTATTGAAACAGACCTTATTACAGAAGAAGAAATAATTAAATCTTGCGAAGTTGCAATTGAAGCGAAAGCTGATTTTGTAAAAACCTCTACAG
The DNA here is from genome assembly GCA_023415935.1 of Cyanobacteria bacterium OH_CDB_20. Classification (GTDB taxonomy): domain Bacteria; phylum Cyanobacteriota; class Vampirovibrionia; order Gastranaerophilales; family Gastranaerophilaceae; genus JAEZIX01. Next base: position 75,505 of record JAEZIX010000026.1, read on the forward strand.
GATTTGTCAAAGACGGAGTTGGCGCAAAAGTTGAAGACGTTAAACTTATGCACAAAATTGTTAAACCTCATGGCTTGAGAGTAAAAGCCTCAGGAGGAATTAGAGATAAAGAAAAAGCATTAAAATTAATCGATGTCGGAGCATCAAGACTTGGAACAAGTGCAGGGGTTAAAATAAACTCATAACTTTGACTTTAATAATTTATAATTTTAGAGCTTTTTTGGTAAGAAAAAGCGACAAGACAAAAACAGGAACAATACACATATATAGTCTACTAAGATTTCTTTTGAAATTTACGCTAGGTTTTTCCGGAGGATTCCCCCTTAAGCGTTTTTTGAAATTTGTTTGATTCTGGCTATATTTGTATGATTGTATCCTGTTTATTCTCATCTTGCTCTTCTTTTTATAAATTTTTATAAGTTTTGTTTGAGAACTTCAAGTCCGGATTTTTCTATGTCAGGAGTATTTATCTCAAAGACATGAACTCTTGATGAACCCAAATCAACTCTTAGCTTATCATTGTCAGCTTGTACTGTACTTGGATCGCCGTAGTTAGGAAGTTCGTTAGTAAGTTTTTCAGTTGATTTTAGTCCAGGTATTTGGATTACACCGGTTTGTCTGCCATCAATGTCTCTATTTGCAACAACAAGTATTGTTTTTCCGTTTAGATGTCTTGCAAATGCGATAATTCTGTCATCCGGATTATCTGTTTTTAATGGGATAAATGAACCTTTTGTGATGATATCTTCATATTTTTTTCTCATTTCCATAGCAGATTTGAAGAAATCGCCAACTTCAGGATGATCTCCGATTAAAGGTCTAGACGCGTTGAAAATATCAGGTCTTCCGTGGTGGACTGTGCATTCATGGTTATCTGTTTTTGTTTCAGGGTCTGTTTTTCCTTCAAAATCGTACAAATAATCATCACCTGATTGATATCCATCCATCATGTAAGGATTTAACATAGGTAATGTTGCTTGCATGCCTGAAACTAGGTTAATGAAATTAGGGCCGCCGTTGAACATCAAGGATATATCATCGTGAGTGCCGAAAGAACCGATTAAAGACTTACCTTTTTCAAGATCTTTTGACATTTCAAGGTTTTGTTTTACATAATCATGTAGTTGACCTGCTTTTGTCCATTCGTGGAATATATGGTATTGGCCATAATAGCTGTCAAAACCTGCTTTTAAAGCATCTTCAGGTCTATCATAATTCATATTGATTTGCGGAGAAGCATCTTCATATGTATAACTTTCTGCAAGCCAAGCAAATTCAGGATCTTTTGATCTTGAGTAAGGAATTATTATATCCCAGAATTGGGTTGGTTTTGTTCTTGAAACGTCAGCACGGATGCCGTCAAATCCAAGATCTACACACATATCAACATATTTTCTATGTAAATCAACTAAACCAGGATTCAATTCTTTTTTAGTTTCATCTTTCCAAGGATTGAACATTCTGATGTCGTTCCATCCGCCAGGAGTCTTTGGTACGCCGTTTCTTTCGAATGCCATAAGGTCAGGTCTTTCTTTGAACAAGTCAAAAGAAGCACAACTAGGTAAGTCAAGCATTACAGATATACCGCGTTTGTGAGCTTCGTCAATAAATGTTTTTAATTGTTCTTCAACCGGTCTTGGATCTTTAGGATCTGCTAATTCAGGATCAATTTTCAAGAAATCTGCAGGTGAATACAATGAACCTGCTGTTCCAAAAGCATTTTCCTTTCCAGGAGGGTGAATTGGAAGCATATGGATTGTGTTTATTCCTAATTTATTTAATTCATCAAGTCTTTCGATTGCATTAATAAAAGTACCTTTTTGGTCTTTATCGCCTCTTATAAGTTCATTTCCATCAACGTTTTTTGCATTGAAACTTCTAGGAATAATTCCCATAATTACGGCTTGATTATTTTGGAAAGTTGTTCTTAAGTGGTTGTTCCAGCCGGTTCTTTTATGTGCAGGAGTTTCGTTTACTTTGTTTATTGAAACACTTGCATTTATTCCGGATTGGTTCAAATATTGTTGTAGCAAATTGGAAGATTCTTCAGTTGGCTGTTTAACCTCAACTGCAGGAACAGGTTGATTTTGAACTACCGGTTTTTGTAATTCCGCAGTTTGATTTACAGGAGTGAATTTGTCTATGAAGTTTGCCATTATTTGTTATCTCCTTTGATTGAAGAGTCTTTTCTTCCGAAAAATAGTTCTGCTAACAATGTTGTTCCTACTAGAACAGCAGCTGCACCGCCGAACATTTTTAGCCATTTTTTAGAGTTGAATGTAGTATCGGCATGTTCTTTAATAGTATCTACTAAAGATTTTGCTACAAGTCTATGTTTGAGGTCAGGTTTTGCAGCGCCTTCAAGGCCGATTAAATCTCTACCTACGTATCTCCAGTTTGATGAAACACCGATGTAGTTGATAAAATCTTCTCTTAATTGTACTATGCCCTTTCTAAAGCTAGGGAATAAAGATTTTGTTGTTTGTTCGCCAGCTTGCTCAAGTGCTTTAACTGTAGTTCCATCGAAATCTTGTTGGTATAAGATATGCATTATTGCTCTATATTCATCGGCAGATGCAAATAGTTTTTCAGTTTGTAGGGTTATTTTTCCTTCAGTTATAGTATTTTTGATTTTTCCTATAATTTCTTCAATTCTGCCATTGTCATAATTGCTCATTGAATCTGCTATATTTGCCCAGAATAATCTGTTGTCTTCATAGTCTCTTAATGCGTTGCTTAAGGCATCTTTTTGTTTGTTATTTCTTACAAAATCAAGCAGGAAGCCTTTTAGTTTTTCAGCGTCGTTATATTTCGCTAGTTTTTCTGAAATCAAGTTTGTGATTTTTGCTTCGATTTGAGCAATATCATCATTAGCTAAAGAACGGTTAATTTCTTCAATGATGTATTCTGTATTTTTTCTATTCTCAGCTGAAGACCATTTCGCGTCAGAAATGCTTTGTAATGCTTTGTGGTATTCGCTTGCTAGTTTTATTTTTCTTCCGAAAACACCTTCAAGTGCTTCACGAATATCAGATCTTCCTTGAGCAGGAGCTAATATTTGTCCGATATGACCTTTTGCAAAACCTTTTTTCACGTAATCAAGAGCTTCTTCAGTTATTTGTGCCAATTCTTCATCTTTTTGTTTTTGTCCAAGTTTGTCTTCTACTAGAGACTTAACAAGTCCTTTTCTTTTTTCGACATCTGAACAGCACATTATTCTTCCAAGTTCATCTGCTACAGAATCACCATTTGCTTGGAATAGCTCTTGTGCCAAGCTTCCCATTGGAGGGAAATTTGCTATTGTTTTTGCAAGGCTAGAAACATTTTTGGTTCTTTGGATATATTCAACAGCATCTTTAGTTAAATCTTCTATATATTTTGCATCGTTAGATCCTGCAAATTGTTCTTTTATAAGAGTTCTGACAGCTTGTTCTCTTTGAGCAATATCTTGAGTGCCCATAATTTCATCAACTTGTTTGATAATCCATTCAGCTTTTCCACTGTCATCTTTCATCAAGCGGTATAGCTTTTGAGTTAAGTTAGGTTCTTTTTTAATAGTATCAAATTCATTAACCAAAGCATCTGCTGATACATTTCTGGTTACATACTCTTTTACTAAAGCGTCTAATTTTGATAAACTATCAATTCTTGCTTGGCTAGGCGCAGGGTATTTTTCTGCCAATAATTTCTTAATTTCTTGTTCTCTTTCTTCTGGTGTAGCAAGACCCATAATTTCATCAAATTTTTGAATTAGTTCTTTAATTTTAGCTTTTTCTTTATCATCAGCAGTAACATCTACTGACATCATAGCTAATCTTTGAACTAATTTATGTTCTCCAGCTGTTTCACGTAACATGCTAACTTTTAAGTCGCGGTTTTTAACTTCACCTTTCTTTCTGCCAGAAACGCTTCCTAGCATTTCTTCCCATAAGAATTCTTGAATTTGGCGAGGTGATGCATTTAATCCGTCGATATGACCACCAAGTGCTCTTAATTGTTTTTCAACAGTTCCTGAGTTAATTCTTTTAAATACATCAAGTGATTCAAACATTCTGTAGAAGCAAGCTCTTGCTCCTAGCATTTCGTAGTCAACCATTTGTTCTAAGGCATTTTTAAGTGAGCCAACAGTAGTTGTGCGAAGACCTTTTTCAATATCTTGACCTACAAATGTTTCTGCGATGTCGCCAAAACCTGCATTTTTAAATTTTGTTGCTGCATCGCCAGTAGCACTGCCTATTGCTGCTTTTACTGTTTCTTCAAAACTTTTACCAGAGATAGGATCTATTAATCTTGTTGAAAGAGTTTGGTCATATTCTTCAATTGCAGCTGCCATTTGTTGTATAGCATTTTCATATTCGCCGTGTTCAGTTTTTGAAAGTGCTTCAAGTTTGCTGACAAGAAGATTTTTTGTATCCATTCCGCCTGCTTTTGCCTTAATTATATCATCCTTATTTATGCCAAGAATTTCAAAGAATTTGTTATTAACTTTTCCCCATTGATGTGCAATGAAAGAATCCGGAGTTTGTGCAACTCTAGCATTTATATATTCTTGGAATACAGCTCTGTCTGCATTGAAGTTTGCAAATAAATCAGACATTTTTGTTAATTCAGCCTTGCGAGCGTTTACGGTTAAAGCTCTTGAGATTGGTGTTTGCATTCTTAAAGAGTTTGATAGATTTTCTTTTAATGCTTCTCTTTCAAGCAATGATACTTCTTCTCCGCAACGACCCATGATTTCTGAGATAACAGATTCAGTTGCTTGTTCGTATGGTTTTCCTGAAGATAAAGTTGTTTCTATGATTTCTTTAAATTCTTTAGAGTTAATACCCGTAATATCAAATAGCTCTTCATTATCTTCAAGTAAGCCTGCGATAGCTTTCTCGTTTAATGTTAATAAAGGTGCTCCTGACATTGATTTTAATTGTTTTATAATACCATCGCGGCAAGAAGGTAAATCAACTGAAAGATCATTGGCAACACTGTTTATGACTTCTTCTGTCATTTCTTTGTCACCATATGTTTTAAAAATTCTTTCAAGATTTTCTTTTGCTGCAGTTGATGCTTTTTTATATTCTTCTGCTTGGATTTCTTGCTTTTTGATAGGATCCATTAATTCTGATAAATTTTTAGAAGATTTATCAAGGCGAGTCTTTAATTGTTTTTGAGCTATAGGTTTTTCAGCTCCAGAACATATTAGTGAACTCATAATCGGTGTAGCAAAACCTGCTGTCATCATCCATAGAGTATTTCCTTGGACAGCGATTTTTTGTGCAGTTGCTTTAATTGCGTCATTTCTATTTGGAAGGTCTCTGCTTATACCATTTTTATCACCAATTTTATCTAGTTCTTCTTGAGAAACTAGAGACCAAGGAACATATTTAGGGTCTTGGAAGAATAACTTTTTACGATTTTCACTATCTTGGTATTTGCGGTGTATATCAACACCGGTTCTTAATTTTAAAGGTAATTGTATAAATAATTTAGGCCATAATGCCATTGATGCGAAGAAACTTCCAAAACCTACAAATTCCATTGTTTTGCTTAATTTTAGAGGGTTTTTCATAAACAAATAAGTGGCAATAGCAAGAGAACCTACTTTCATGCCGACATCATTCATTCTGCCAAGGTTGTGGTCATTAGATTTTCCTCTGACGCCTTTGCCGATATTTACTACATCTTTGCCTAAATCTTTTGCATATTGGATAGGTGAGCCAAAAATTCTGCTTGGCAAAAGAGTTCCTTTGTCAACAAAAGGTTGAATACGATTTGCTGTGTTTATATCAAGCGGAGCAGCAGCTTGCGTATTATTTGTTTTAACTTTACTTAAATATGAAACCAACAAGTCTGCCATTAGCAAATCACCTTTCCTTTTGTTTCGTCTATTACAGGAGTGGATGCCATTTTGTTTGCTTTGTGTTTTTTGAAGTCTACAAGTGTAACTATGTTGCCGAGGAGTGTTAATCCAGCAGCTGCAAGTATTAGACTTCTGCCTGCAATTTTTAATTTTTTGCTGGCTTGCTCGCCACCATTCCATAGTAATTTTGCACTATCTTTGAACATTTTACCTAAATCAGAAATTGATTCGGTAATGCGTTTTTTACCATATAGGCCGCCTTTAACTCCTAGGTTTTCCCAAGGTTTTTGAGCTGCAAGCGCAACTCCTGTTGCTGCCCAAAGGTAAGGAACTGTATAAGTAAATGTTTTGGCTTTCGTGCTTATTTCTTTGATTTTTTCTTTTACATATTGGTCTGAATCTTTGCTTTTAGGAATGCCCATTTTTTTTCCGAGCATATCGTAATAAGAATTCATTTCTTTGCCGTAGTAAGGGTTGTTATAAAGTAAATCTGTACGAGCGAAATCAACACTTTCAAATACTTTATGGTTTTCGAAAGCGATTAAATTTTTATCATCTTTAGATTCTGGTAATTCGTCGATTTTTTGGCGGACAGGAAGGTTTAAATCCAATCCATATCTTAGTTTTATAGGATATTCAATTAACTTTTTAGATAAAGTTTTTGCTGCCGCATATAAAACAACGCCAACAGCCATTTGCTTCCCTCTTTTAGAAGCACTCTTCATTGAAGGAGCATTATAGAATTTTGAAGCAGCGTTGAAAACGGCAATTAACATGCCGCTACCGATAAGATAAGGAACTGTTCCCATTGCTAAAAATTCATAAAAATCGGCGTTTTTGCTGCCTTTAAACCCTTTTATCGGGTAATCAATAAATGCTTTTTTAATTTTTTCTGCATTCATTTTTGCAGATGTTAAAATAGGATGCTTTTCTCTCTCATAGCTGAGAACTCTATCCTTTACGTGAGGCACAGCTTTTTTATCATCATTTTCATCATGATTTTGTTTAAAAGCTATTTTCCCGTAACTTTGGCCCATAGATCTTATAGGATACAACATTTCGCCCTCATTACACTTTACTTATGCTATTAATTAAATGCTCCAAAATTCATGTTGTTGCTAGAAAAATGAACTTTTTTAAGTAAATTTTACATAACTTAATAAGTCAATTGAAGAACAACAGTTCTGGTGCGGGGCTTATTATCAAAATCCACTAAAACTACTTGTTGCCAGGTTCCCAGGTACAGCGAATTGTTTATAACAGGAATTGTAATGGAATTCCCAATTAATGCTGCTCTAAGATGTGCAGCACCATTTCCATCTTGCCATTTTTGATTATGAAAATAATCTTTGTTCATTGGGATAATTGTTTCCAGAACTTCTGGCAAGTCTTTAACAAGGCCGGGTTCAAATTCCAGTGATGTAATAGATGCAGTACTTCCTATTACATAGACAGACGCATTTGCAGAGTTTACGCCGCTTAGGTTTACAATATCATTAAGTTTATTCGTGATGTCAATGATATCCGTAAAACCCTTTGTCGATACATTAAATTTTTCAGTGATAATTGTCATATAACCCCTGCATTTAATTTAGTATAATTCTCAAAAAAATACAACTGAATAGTTGGTTAAATTATTTTCTAAAAGAGTGTAAAAATTTATCAATTTAAGTAAATAATTTTATATGAAATACTTAATTTTTCTTGCTAAAAATCGAAAACAGCTTTAAAATAATCCTATGTAGATAAAAATATCTTTGTATTTATTATTTACAAGTTTAACTAATTAAGGAGAAACCCATGTACCAAGACGAAAAGCTCGCATGTGAAGATTGTGGTTGTGAATTTGTGTTTACTATCGGTGAACAAGAATTCTACGCAGAAAAAGGGCTTGTAAACAAACCAAAACGTTGTCCAGAATGCAGAAAAAACAGACGTCAAAAAACAAGAAAAAAATTGTATGATGTTGTTTGTTCTAAATGCGGTTGTGAAACAAAAGTTCCATTTAAACCGATTCCGGGCAAAGAAGTTTATTGCAAAGATTGTTATTCAAAAAATGCATAATTTATTTGTTTAATAACAAAAGAGAGTACCTTTTGGCACTCTCTTTTTTTAATCTTTTTGTTAAACGATATCTGTAAGAATTAAGCTATTGCAGAAAAACTTCCGCCTGATGATCCTGAAGAGCATCCTCCGCCTGAAAAAGCGACTGTGCCTGTTGTTTCTGCCGATTTTGCTGATGCAACTGTACCTGTTGTTTCTGCTGATTTTACTGGTGTCATTACCGGTTTGTTTACAAATATGCCCATGTTTTGCTCCTTATATAATTCTTATCTATTATTTATCTCTTACATATATATAAAAACATTTTTGAAATCCTGATTTCAAAGAGTGTTTTTTTCGTTACATTTGTTAATAATAAGTTTTTATATGTCGAAGTTCTCTAATATCAATCTTGTACAGGTATATGTGACAAATGGTAAAGAAAAATTTCCTAAATTAGCAAAAAAAAATAAAACCATGCATTTGAACATAAAAGACATTGTGAGAGAAATGGTATGATGAGAATTAATGGATTAAGAAGTTATGAGAGTAAGAGCTTTGGCCCTAATGTAAAGAGGAATGATGCAAATTATCTTGCATATACACAAAGCCCTTATGATTCTGTAAGTTTTACTAATGTTAAAAAAGCCGCTCCTGCTATAAGCATGACACGCGAGGCAAACGTACTTAGAATCGCATTTGGACAGAAGTTAAACAACCCTATGCCGGAACTTACTACAGGTATTCAAATGAAAGTAAGAGGCGTTACGGTTCACCAACAAGGTGGTTTAACGACTGATAAAACCGATGATTCCAATATTACAGAGCTTGCTAACAGCCCTTGGAAAGATGGAGACAAACTTCACTATAGAATCTATAAAGACCCCGGAAGAGGTAATTTCATAGAACTGAGTCACCCTGTTTATGGTGAACTAGGCAGAGTTCCAGATGAAATATCAGATACTATTATAAAACTGATTGAAAGAGGCTGCGGCGCAAAACAATCAGAAGAGCCACAAGGTAAAGTAGGTAAATCTATTGATAAAAGCAAAACGCGTTCACGCTCAAAAGAGGCAGATCCTAGAAAACTTGGTGATTTTAGATTTGAACTTTCAAATGTTATAGCTGGAACAACAAAAGGTGCTCCAACTATTGGGCTAAGAGTTAACTTAAGATATGTGGGTAAAGACCCTCAAATTAAAAAAGATGTAAGCAATGTATTTAATCAACTTTTAAATTCAGAAAGCTCTGATGTAAGAGGATTGGTGATGCTTCATCAGACTCCTACTTCTCCGGATGAAGTTTTACAAAGAATTTTTGATATTGCAGGCGCAAATAATAATGAAAAAGAAGTTAAAAAAATAAAATATACTATTGAAAATATTATTAAAGAAATAGATGACCCTGAAAACAAAAAAATCCTCATGATAGGTCATATAAAACCTGATGGGGATACGTTAGGTTCTATAATTGGTATGCAATCGGCTATTACTGCTGCTTATCCTGATAAGGAGGTTGATTGTACAGTTGACGATAAGATTCCTGGATTATTCAGAGAAAAAATGCCAGGCATAGAAAATGTTAAAAGACCTTATAGTCTTGAAAGAATTGAACTTTTGAAGAAAAGTATTGCTGAATTGCAAGATAAAAAACAAACAGAGGCAACTAGAACACAGATTGCTCAGCTTGAAAAAGAAATCGAAGAGAGCACTAATCCTGACAATCTTTTTGATTCAGCTCCTCTTAACGGCGGAGAACGCAAGAAATATGACATAGTTATGTTGATGGATATACCGACTCCGCAAAGATTTAGCGGTGCTTATAAAGAGTATATTGAAAATGCTAAGCACGTTATTTATATCGATCACCATCCTCCAAGAGCTGGTGAATGGGAAGAAGCTCAAGAGCAGACCGGTATTGATATGAAAAGAATTAAGAGTGAAAAAAATGCACTTGTTTGCCCTTCTGTTCCAGCAAATACTCAATTGGTTGCAATTATTGCAGATAAAGCAGGCATGATGCAAACAATGTTCCGTAATAATTTAGAAAAAGCAAAAATATTTACCGCTGCAATAATTTCAGGAACATCAACAGATACTGGTTCTTTCACTAGAACAGCTAATTTGCTTCCTGAGCATGCAACCATGCCTGTAGCAGAAAGACCTAATTTCATGCCTGAAGGTATGTCAAAGATGCTTGTAAGGAACCTTGAAGAAGCAAGTTATAATGCTGGTGGTGATGCAAGAGCAGAAATCGACAAAAAATGGCTCAGAGAGCACATTACATATGATATTCCTGATGAAAAATTTGACAAAAACTTAAAGAGTTTAAGTGCGAGAGAAAAAATGCTCACGTATGCTCTTGATGAGGAATTGATTATCCCTTCATTGGGTCTTGGCTTTATTGATGTTGATTATAACCAGATGAGTGATGTATGGGCAGAGTCTCTAAGATCAGATTCTTCTGTAACTTTGCTTGATGTCCAAAATGCATTTAAATATTCAGAAGTTATGAATGGTTTAAGAACAAATCCTGAAAAGACAGCTCATAGAGATGAGACTTTTATTGCCACTACTCTTGAAGATAGAGCAAGAGAAGTTTATGAATCTGTTTACAACGATGATAAAATTGCTGTTTTGACCATTCAAGATAAGCAAGAAGGCGAAGTGACAGAAAAATCCGAAATTGCAGAGCAAAACGGGCTCAGATTCTCCTTCCGTTCTGCAGATGGATCTACACATGCTGAACTTTTAGCAAGTCTATTCGGTGGTGGCGGCCACGGCGGGGCAGCTGGTGGTAGAATTGATTTACCTGGCATCAAAATTAACTCTAAACTTATTGTAAGAGTAAATGGAGAGCCTGTCTATGATCCTAAAGTCATTTATCAAGAATTGAAGAGAAATTATGATATAAATCATGACAATAGACTTTCAGACTACAGAAAACAAGAATTATTAAAAGATATTAGGGTGGATTTTGCTCCTGAGGGTGCAGAAAGACCACAAACTGCCAGAGATATCATCACAAACCTTGTGAGATGCATAAGGACAGAACAAGATGATTTCAAAGCAAAAACATGGGAAGAAAGAGGCTATCAGGTTAGCGCCAAAAAAGCTTCATCTAGATAGTTAACTGATATTGCTATTGATTAAATAGATAATATTAGAGAGGGTTTTATTTTTAAAACCCTCTTTTTATAGCGTTTTCATATCATAGATTTTGTGATTTAATTAATAGAGTTAATCGAAACTTTGGAGAGATTATGAAGATTACAAATATCGGAATTATAGGCTTAGGAACCGTTGGTACCGGTGTTATTAAAACTTTGCAGAACTTTAATCATATAAGTATTAAAAAAGTTGCAGTAAAAAATATTAATAAAAAAAGAGATATTGAGAATTTTGATATGTCGCTTTTGACTGATAATCCCGAAGAAGTTGTAAATAACCCTGAAATTGATATTGTTGTTGAAGTTGTTGGCGGAATTGAGCCTGTCTTTGGGCTTTTAAAGACAGCTATTAATAATGGTAAACATATAGTAACTGCAAATAAAGAGCTTTTAGCAAAACATGGTGAAGAGCTTTTTGGGCTTGCAAAAGAAAAAAATGTAGTAATCCTTTATGAGGCTGCTATTGCAGGTGGTATTCCTATTATAATGCCTATAAAAACAATACTTGGGGCAAATAAGATTACTAATATTTCAGCAATTTTAAATGGAACTACAAACTACATCTTAACAAAAATGGATGAACTTGGCGTTTCTTATGAAGAGGTTTTAAAAGAGGCTCAAGAGCTTGGCTACGCTGAAACTAATCCAACAGGTGATGTTGAAGGATTTGATGCGGCGTATAAGATTGCAACCCTTGCAACTATTGCTTTTAATCAACGTGTAGATATCCACAAGATATATAGAGAAGGAATTACGAAGATTTCTGCAAAGGATATGGAATTTGCAAAAGAATTCGGATACAAGATAAAACTTATCGCGCTTGCTCAAATGACTGATGATAACAAGGTTGATGTAAGAGTTCATCCTATGTTTGTGAGCAAAAACAGGGTTCTTGCCCATGTTAACGGTGTTACAAATGCTGTTATGCTTAAAGGTAATCCTGTTGGAGAGGTTATGTTTACAGGACCTGGCGCTGGAGAAATGCCTACTGCAAGCTCAGTTGTTGGTGATATTTTAGCTCTTGCAGTTGAAATTAATGCCTCAAACTACCCTCTTCCTATGATGCGTTGCAGGCATGAGGGCAAGGCAGATCAAATAGACATTAAAGACACATATAATAAATATTATATTTCAATCAATGCAGCCGATAACCCTGGTGTTATAGGTTTAGTCGGAACTTTATGCGGGAAACACAATTTAAACCTTGCAAATATACTTCAAAAGGGTGTAAATTCTGACGGTACTGCTGAAATCATTATTATTACAGCGCAAAGTAAGGAATCTGATGCAAGAGATGCCCTTCACGAAATGCTAAAATCAGGTTCTATAAATAAAATTAACAGTTTAATAAGAGTTATGGATTAAGGAAGTAAAATTATGGCTTATCATTATCAAGGATTAATTAATAAATATAGAGAGTTTTTGCCTGTTTCAGACACAACTCCTGTTATAACGCTCAATGAAGGAAACACACCTTTAATTAAAGCGGATAATTTAGCCAAAAAAATCGGCTTGAATGCAGAAATATATTTAAAATTTGAAGGCGCAAACCCTACAGGAAGTTTTAAAGATAGAGGCATGACAATGGCAGTTTCCAAAGCTGCTGAAGCTGGCTCAAAAGCTATAATTTGCGCATCTACAGGAAATACGAGTGCAGCAGCTGCAGCATACGGCGCGAAAGCAGGAATGAGAACTTTTGTGCTTATCCCTGATGGATACATTGCACTTGGAAAATTATCTCAAGCAATGATGTATGGTGCTGAAATCATTGCAATAAAAGGCAATTTTGATGAAGCTCTAGAGATGGTTGTAAAAATTTCTGAAAACTATCCTATTACACTCGTAAATTCTGTAAATCCATATAGAATCGAAGGACAAAAAACAGGTGCGTTTGAAATTATTGAAGCGCTTGGCGATGCTCCTGACTATCATTTTATCCCTGTTGGAAATGCTGGAAATATTACGGCATATTTTAAAGGTTACGAAGAGTGGCTTGCACTTGGAAAATCAACTCATCTACCAAAAATGATGGGATTTGAAGCGGAAGGTTCAGCTGCAATTGTAAGAGGTGAAAGAATCTACAAGCCTGAGACAATAGCAACTGCAATAAGAATAGGAAATCCTGCAAGTTGGAAACATGCAGAGCGCGCAAGAGATTTGTCTTGCGGTATAATCAACTGTGTAACAGACGAAGAAATTATTGAAGCATACAAAATGATAGCTTCTACAGAAGGTATTTTAGCAGAACCAGCTTCAGCTGCTTCAGTTGCAGGCGTAATAAAAGCTCAAAAACTTGGCTTAGTTGAAGAAGGTACAAAAATAGTTTGCGTTTTAACCGGAAATGGTTTGAAAGACCCTGATAGCGCAATAAAATATTCTCAAACAGAAGTTATAAAGACTGAAGCTAAACTTGATGACATTCTCGAAGTAATTAGTCTGTAAGAAAATCAAGTTATTCGAGATATAAGCCCATACCTCTGCGCAATTGATTTGTAATCAATAGGTCGTGAGTTTTCGCCGAACTAACTGCTTTTTGCTGCAAATATTTATTTTCGCAAAAAAAATGGGCATTTCTGCCCAAAATCGTTTAAATAAGAAGAGAGAGTATTTATATAAAGTATTTTTTTTGGTGTAAATTGACTCTAAGGTATCATTTTTTACAATTCTGTAACAAAAAATATTTGCGATGTGCATAAAACATGTTTACAAATGATTATTTTCTCTGTTACAATGTGTCCATAGAATATAATAGGAGGATACTACCATTAGTAAAGATTTAAACCAAGGAAGCCAGCTTTTAAACAGAAACATAAGAGCTAAAGAAGTCAGATTAATTGACGATGAAGGTACAAATTATGGAGTTATTGCAACTTCAAAGGCTTTAGCAATGGCTGAAGAAAAGGACTTAGATCTTGTTATTGTTTCTCCTAACCAGGAACCTCCTGTAGCAAAGATTTTAGACTACGGTAAGTATAAATACGAAGTTGAAAAAAGAGCTAAAGAAGCTAAGAAAAAACAACATAACATAGATGTTAAAGAAATTAAGATTCGTTACAAAATTGACGTTCATGATTATAACGTAAGAATCAAAAATATTAGAAAATTTATAGCAGCAGGCGATAAAGTAAAAATCGTTGTAATGCTTAGAGGACGTGAAATGCAGCATAGCCAACTTGCTTTTGATTTGGCTAACAGATTCTTGAATGACCTCGAGCAAGACCCACTTACTATCGAAAAGAAACCATCTATGGATGGCAAAAATGTCATAACGATACTTGCGCCAACTCATGTTTGATTTAAAATAAAAGTATAACGTTCTCGGTTTGATGTTATGGAGGCATGTCATAACGGTCGACTGAGTGGTCTTTGGGCCGATATTTAGCACTAAAAAAGGAGAAAAACTATGCCTAAAATGAAAACACACCGTGCAGGCGCTAAAAGGTATAAAATTACTGCCTCAGGTAAAATCTTAAGAAGACAATCAGGTACAAAACACCTTCTTCAGCACAAAGATTCTGATAGAAAAAGAAGACTATCAGGTGTGGTAGAGGTTTCAGAAACTCATGTTAAATTGATTTCTAAACAGTTGCCATACAAAAAGTACTCAAGATAATTTAATGTGAATGAAGAAAGGAAAATACAATGAGAGTTAAACGTGGAAACGTCTTAAGAAAAAGACATAAGAAAATATTAAAATTAGCAAAAGGTTTTAAAGGTGCAAGAAGCAGAATATTTAAAGTAGCTAATACTGCTGTTATGAAAGCACTAAAATATCAATACAGAGACAGACGTCACCTAAAAAGAAATATGCGTCGTCTATGGATTGTTAGAATCAATGCAGCTGTTAGACAACATGGCATGAGCTATTCAAAATTTATGAACGCTCTTAAAAAATCTAACGTAACAGTTAACAGAAAAATGCTAGCTGATATGGCTGTAAGAGAACCAGAAGCATTCGCAGTTGTTGTAGAAACAGCGAAAGCTGCAAAATAATTTAGACTATTTAATTTAAACTAAGCCCTCAATTTACTTGAGGGCTTTTTCGTATATTTGTATGAGATTTTAAAATTTGGATTAAAGTATAAAAATTTTTTCCCGTCTACCTTTGTAGAGAGAAAACCGCATTTAAGTTTGAGAGAGAAAAAATGGTACAAGAAAATACAGGAATACTTTTAGTACAAAGTGATTTAAATAAAATTGTTTCAATGTCTGAAAAATGCATTTCAGCAGGAATTGATGATGAAACAATTTATGCAACTGTTTATGGCGAAGATATCCAAAAATTTCTTATGAGTAAAGGAATTGGAACCGTAATTATTGACGCAGATATGTATAATATGGAAACCGCTTCAATCTTAAAAGCATATTCAAGCTTTTCTGACTTAGACGTGATTCTTGTCACCAAAACAGCAATGAAAAAAACAATAAGAATGATAATGGACGAAAATCTAAAATATATTAACGCTGAAATCTCAAGCGAGGACCTTGCAAGAGTGCTTGGAATATATCAGCCGTTTTGGTTCAAAAAAGTGGTCCATCTGTAAAAGAGACTTATTTATAACTGAGAACAACTTAACACAAACAACCCTAATTGCCTCTAATAAAGAGGCTTTTTTTTGTGAAAAATTGCGCGTGTTTTAGAAACTTAACATGGGGCTTGATTTAAAACCATGTTTTAAATAATATTGATTTTACGAACCGAAGAAAGTAGGGGGGCTAACGAAGTTAGCGAAATGGGCAAATTGATTGAAGGCATAAGCCTTTAAAATAAAAAATCAGTTTGAAAAAACCAAAACGCAAAACTAACTGCCCTTAAAGATAAAGACCCTGCCTAGGATCAAAGAAATTTTTAACTATTACAAGAGTTTATAGCTCTTTGCAATTATAAAAATGTTGATTTTACGGTTCCTGCAAGCGTAAAAGTTTTTGCGTTTGGAAAATAGGTCGATATTACAACAAAAAAGGAGCACAAAATGGCAACAAAAGCTTTCAAACAAGAAAAAATTGAAGCTATTAAAGAACAATTCAGTAAAGCAAAAGTAGCCATCGTAACTGAGTACAAAGGTTTTTCTGTAGAAGAAATCACTAAACTTCGTAGAGAACTTCAAAAATTAAATTCAGATTACATGGTAACAAAAAATACTTTAGCAAAAATTGCTGTTAAAGATACTGAATATGAAGTGTTAACTGATTCTTTCAAAGGATCAATTGCTGTAGCATTTGGTTTTGAAGATCAGGCAGCACCTGCAAAAGTTCTTGCAAAATTTATCAAAGAGACTAAGAAAGGTGAAATCTTAGGAGCTGCTCTTGACGGACAATTACTTAGTGCAAACGATGCAAGAGCGCTTGCTGATATCCCATCAAGAGAAGAACTATACGCAAAAATGCTTGGCTGCGTAAACTCACCTGCAACAGGTATCGTTGGTTCTATCAACGCTGTAATGAGCAGCTTGGTAAGAGCAATCGACGCAGTTGCAAAACAAAAATCTGCTTAATCGCTTAAGCAAAAAACAAAAAACAAAAACAATTACACTAAAATAAATAAAAAGGAGAAATTAAAATGAGTGTACAAACAATTCTAGAATCAATTGAAAAATTAACTTTAATCGAAGCTGCTGAATTAGTAAAAGCAATGGAAGAAAAATTCGGCGTTTCTGCTGCAGCTCCTGTTGCAGTTGCTGCTGCAGCTCCTGCTGCTGCTGCTGATGCTGGCGAAGCTGCTGATGCTGAAGTATCTGTTATTCTTGCATCAGTTGGTGCTAAGAAAATCGACGTTCTTAAAGAAGTTAGAGCTATCACAGGTCTTGGCTTAAAAGAAGCTAAAGATTTAGTAGACGGCGCTCCAAAACCAGTTAAAGAAAACATCAAAAAAGAAGAAGCTAACGAAATTAAGAAAAAACTTGAAGAACTTGGCGCAACAGTTGAAGTTAAATAGTTTTAACATAAAACTTTTAAAAAGAGATAACTTAGGTTATCTCTTTTTTTGTGTCTTGGTTACTAATTAATTTTTCCCCTATTAGCTAATAGTATTTTTTTATAAATTTGAAAATACTAAGCATATTAAAAAGTTGATATTTGTAAAAAGAAGCGGGAGAAAAAAATGAAAAAATTATCAATGTTAGTTTGTGTAATGGTATTGGGTGCAGGTTTAGCTTCTCATGCTGCTTGTCCTTGTAATTCATCATGTGATTCTTGTGCTGCGCCAGCGCCGGCTGCGCCTTGCTGTGGTAGTTCAACAACTACAACAGATACGACCACAACTTCAGATGGATGTTGCAAGATTCCAAAAGATATAGTTGTAAAACAAGATTCTTGTTGTTGGCCACTGTCTCAAGAAGCATTGTTTAGAAAACTTTGCCTTGGCAATTGTCAGTTAGATAAAGCAAATTGCTTGTATAAAAAATTACAAGAGTGTAATGCACCTTTAGAAGAAAGATTAAAATGCGAAAAGGCAAAATTATGCGACATGATTAAATGTGGTGCATGTTCAACTGATATTAAAAATCAGAAGAAAACAATAAAAAATATTGAAAAGGAAATTAAATCTAATTGGGAAACTTATGAAGATGACCTCAAGTGTCTATTGACTCCTGAACAAGAAAAGAATATGAGAAAATTCAATTCAGAAGCAAATTCCACATATAAGAAACTTAAAAATGGTTCTTGCTGCTGCAAAAAATAAAAAATTCCTATCCTATCAAAATACGTTCTTGGCTCTTAGGTGATACTTAAGAGCCATTTTTTCAATCTAATCTATATAAAGGGTTTACTTTTTGAATAAAATTATTAAAATAAAAGTGAAGGTATTATATGGTTAGATAAGATAGGAGAACCTATGGGTACATTAAGTGGCCAAAGCTTAATTACATCAGCAGTTTCAGGATTAACAAATACATTTTCTGCTGTTGCAAGTTATAATGGAAAAACAAGCTTGTCATTAGATGATTTGTCAAACCCTTCCAGTGAACTTTTAAACAAGCTGGGCTATAACAATTCATTTTTAAGCTATTTATCAAGCAATTTTTCAAACTTAGATTCAGATAATGATGGCAATATTACAGGCGAAGATGTTTCTAAATTAACTCAAACAATGCAATCACAAGGGTTAACATACAATGAAATTGCGCAACTTGCAGCATCTGGCAGTATAAGTTCAACCTTGTCTGAAACAGTATTAAATTATTTCCAAAAAATTGATAAAAACGGTGATGGAAGAGTTACAAGTTCTGAAATATCAGCATTTGGTTTTGAAGCTGACAGACAAAAAATGGATACAGAATATAATGGCTTTAAATCATCAAGCATGAGTACTTTCTATACAGATTTAGACAGTACAGAAAAACCTACCAGCATTATTGACAACATGTATCCAACAGAAAATAATTCGTAATAAGTAAAGTATCGTTGATTAATATAAAATGAAAAAGAAAACAGGCTATATGGCCTGTTTTTTCTTTATGTTTTTTGAAAAACTATATTATTCTTTAATGATAATCAGATTGTTTGCAATTTTCATTTTTGTTGTAGGCAAAATTACATCATTAAGCCCGTTTGCTATGCTTAATATTTTACCTGCTGCAAGCGTTACTTCTTCACCTTTGTATGTGAAAGTGTAGTCTGTTTCTCTGTCTGAACGAATTGTGATTTGATCCATGTTTATTTTCCTTATTATTGTGTTAAATTTCTCTTCGGCCTTCTATTGCGCGGGCCAAGGTTATCTCATCTGCGTATTCAAGATCTGAACCCACAGGGAGCCCGAATGCTATTCTGGAAACCTTTACGTTGAAAGGCTTTATAAGTTTATTGAGATATAAACTCGTTGCCTCTCCTTCTACAGAAGGGCTTAACGCCAGGATAACTTCTTTTATGTCATCTTTTGCAATTCTTTGGAGAAGCTCTTTTATTCTGATATCTTCTGCTCCTATTCCATCTATTGGAGATATCAAACCCTGAAGTACATGGTACATTCCTTTGTATTCATTGGTTTTTTCAATTGCAATCAGGTCTTTTGTCTCTGATACAACACAAATTGTTTGTCTGTCTCTATTATGATTTTGACATATTTCGCAAGGATTTGAAGCCGACATATTAAAACAGACATCGCAATAGTGAATATTGTTTTTGGCTTCTACCATAATGTTTGCGAATTTTTCAACTTCGGCAACAGGCATTTTAAGCAAATGAAATGCCATTCTTTGCGCTGATTTCGGTCCAATTCCCGGAAACTTTTGAAAGAATTCGATTAAGTTAGCAAGCGGTTTTGTATATTGCATTAAAATAGACCCGGTATGCTGATTCCGCCAGTTGCTGCCTTCATTTTAGACTCCATTTTTGATGAAGCTTCTTTGCTTGCTTGAGTTATAGCTGTTGTAATAAGATCCTCAAGCATTTCAACTGTATCTTCGTCAACAGATTCAGGATTTTCAGGATTTATTGCTTCTTTTGAAAGTTTTATAGATTTAAATTTTCCTTGCCCGTCGCAAACCGCTTTTACTGCGCCATTACCTGCCTCAGCTGATATTTCCATTGCTTGAAGCTCGCCTTGCACATTTTGCAGTTTCTTTTGCATTTCTTGAGCTTGTTTCATCATTGCTGCTATATTCATAAAAACTCCTCCTTAATTTATTCAGTGAATATTTATGATTATAAGACAACAATATTTTTAGAACAAGTCCGCTTTTACTTTTACATAGACCTTCTCATTAAATCAGATATTTTAACTTCTGATTTTTTAGGTTTCAAAGGTTCTGTTATTATAGATTCTTTTACAGGTTTGAATTGGGATAATCCCACATATATCTTCTTTTCATCTTTTATCATTAATATTTCTTTTAAGAAATTCATAATTTCTGCCATTGTTATTTATCCTTTCTCTCAATATTGTAATCGTAAACTCAAGGATTTATATACTTTATTAAAACTATTTTTTAAATATTTTTAATCCCCAATTATGGTATAGTTATATTATGAGAAATAATCTGGAAACCGAAACCTCTACTAATACTCATTCTGCAGAGAAGGCATATTCTTACTGTCTTGAAAACAAAGAACATGAGGATATAATTGAGCTCCTAAATTCCCAAGATGAGCTGAAGAAACAGGCTGCAATATTAAATCTCAAAGAAATAAAATCTTCCCGCGAAGCATCAATTTTTATTATGAATCTTACGGGTCAAAGCAGCCTCATAAGGGAAATAACGGCGATTAAGCTGAACGAGTTTGTCAAAAATGATAAATACAGGCAATTTTTCCAACAGGGTAATATTCTTGAAAAATTAGCCATGGCGATAATAGACGTTAACCCAACAGTTTGTAGAAACGTTATTGAGATATTAATTAAAATAGATAATAAAAAATATCTGGTTCAAGAAATCAGTAAAAAATTTTTTGAAGCTTATGAAGAAGTTAAAAACTTTAAAAACTATAAAAGTTATGAGGCAAATAAAAAAATATTTAAACTCTATTGGTACTTAGAATCTATTTATATCCTTCTGGGTGATTTTAGTAAGGATGAAAATTTTAATAAAATTCTTAAAATTTCAGCAGAATTTAAAGATTATACAATAAGAGAAAAAGCCGCTAAAATAATTGCGCAGATTAATGATTGTTCAGATGAGATAAAAATGTATAAAAATATGCTTCAAACGGATGAAAATCTTTATGTGAGAAGATATTTGTCAAAATTATGATATACTTCTATTAGTTGCGAAGGTTAAATATGTTTTATATTCCGTTTTTCAAATTTGTAAAATATTTTGGTAAAGGCTATTATTTAAAGTTGGTAAATATGCTGTTTTTAGCATTTATGGCTAGTTTGCTCGACTTTGTGAGCGTTGCCATAATTTTCCCGGTTGTAATGCTTATCATGAACCCTAATCAACTTGCAAACAGTTTTTATATGAGGTTAATTGCCAAATTTGTCCCTATTCCTGATAACCAAAGACTATTGATAATATTTGGATGTGGTTTTGTTTTCCTTGTTATACTTAAGAACATTTATATGATTTTTAATATGTACTGGCAGAATAAGACAATTAAAGACTGGACTTTGTCTGTTAATAAAAAACTTATGAAATATTTTTTATTTGCGCCGTATGAAGAAAATCTTAAAGACTCTGATTCTCAGAAAATATTTGATATGACCAGCACAGTAGAGCAGGTTTTTGATAATTTTGTATTTAAAGTGATTATCTTTACGTCAAATACGCTTGTTGTTGCTGTAATATTCAGCTGGCTTATTTATCTTCTTCCTTTTTATACTGCTATTGCTGTTGTGTTTTTCATTGTATCAGCTTCTTTGCAAAACTTTTTCTTTAGAAGATGGAGTAAAAATATTGCAGACGAAAGATACAACCTTACAAAAGGTTCTTTTGAAACCTTAATGTCCAGTTTAAGATGTTTGAAAGATATAAAAGTCACTGGCTCAGAGGGATATTTTTGCTCAGTATATAATAAAATATCAGAAAAAATCATACCTTTGTCTGAAAGAATCAATCTTATTCCTATTATTCCGCAATATATCATTGAAATAATCTTTGTAATGACAGTAATAATATTAGCTATCGGGATTTTTATAGAATACAATGGCAACCCTACGAATATCATGATGATATTTGGTGTAGTTGCAATTTCTATCTATAGAATTGCACCTTTAATCTACAAAAGTCAGGTTTGTATAAACTATATAAACATTTACAAAGAATATTTAGATAAAATCATTGATACATACGAAAGATACAGCAAATATGATGATTATATTTCTAACCCTACAAAAGAAAGAATGACTTTTTATGATTCAATAGATCTTAAGGATATTACTTTTTCTTATGATAAAGAAGCGGACGTTTTAAAAAGTATTAGTCTGAACATAAAAAGAGGAGAATTCGTCGGAATAATTGGACTTTCTGGAGCGGGTAAAACGACTCTTGTAGACGCAATGATGGGACTTTTGATTCCAAAGGGTGACATCTCTGTTGATGGGACTTTAATAACGCCAAAAAACATAAGAGAATACCAAAATATAATAGGTTATGTCGCACAAAATATAAATACAATAGGTGGAAGTATTGCAAAGAACGTTGCTTGGGGCATGGATGAAGAAGAGATTGATAAAGATATGGTTGTAAAAGCCCTGAAGGATGCACAGCTTTATGATCAACTTATATCAATGCCTAATGGCTTGGATACAATCCTTACTCCTGATGGCTCAGGGCTATCTCAAGGCCAAAAACAAAGAATCGGTATTGCAAGAGCTTTATACCGTTCTCCTGAGATTTTAATTTTGGATGAGGCAACTTCTTCTCTTGATGTTAAGGTCGAAAATGAACTTACAGAGATATTGCAAAAACTTAAAGGCGATAAAACAATTATTGCAATTGCGCACAGATTTTCTACGCTTAAAAACTGCGACAAAATTATATATTTAAAAGATGGGGTTCTTGTTGACGTTGGAACTTTCAGTAAACTTTCAAGTAAATATGAAGAATTTGAAGAAATCATAAGGCTATCAAGGATTAACCTTGATAACTAGTAAAACTAATTATAGTTGTATAAACATAACGCGATTTGTGCTAATATAGATTGCAATAGACCCCATATATTTTTATTAAAATAAAAATAGTAAGTTTGTTGACATAACTTGAGGGCCATTCAGAGTGAATGCGAAAAATATTACTTCAAAGTTTAAATCTATAATATTTCTGATACTACCTTTTTTAGTATATTTTTTAGTAGCAACATATAAGTTGTCAGAACCTTCTTTGTGGGTTAATGAATGCCTCCAAAGACACTATGCCATACAAAACTTTGAGGACTTTTATTTCCTTGTTTCGCGTACTTCTTTTCAGTCTCCTCTTTATCCATTTATTCTATCTTTGTGGATTAAAGTGAATGACGGTGTATTCTGGATGAGATTTTTATCTGTTTTGTTTGGATTTTTTGGTGCTATCGGATTTTATAAGTCAGTTAAAGAAGTTTCTGGGCAAAATCTTGCTTTGTTCTCTGTCATAGTTTACTCGTGTGTATTTAGGTTAATATACAATTTTCAAGAAGTTACAGAATATGCTTTTATGATTGGGAATATGTGCTGGGCAGCATATTACTTTATAAAAACCCTAAAAAATATGGATATCAAAAATATTGTTTTATTCAATATTTTTGGTGCTTTGTCTTTTGCCTCGCAGTATAGTGCATTAATTGTTATTATGGCTTTTTCTTTCTTCCTTTTCTTAAAGGCGGTAATTAATAAAAATATTCAGGAAGTAAAAAATATAATAGTATCATACATTATTAATTTAACTTTTGTTTGCTTGCCAATTTATCATTTTTATATGAAGACTCAACTCCCAGTGGTGTTTGATAAAAATAACGTTTTTAATGTACCTATAAATCAAAATATATTTTGGGATTTTTATCAAGGATTTATTCAGACTGTAAAATATAATTTCTTCCCGAATTTAACATATGAGACTAATGAAATCTTCATGAATTTTCATGTTCCGGATATTGTCGTAAATATTTTGGCTTACTTGTTCTTGATTGTTTTGACGATTTCAGTGGTAAGACTTTTAAAATCAAAACGAAACAGAATAATAATTATTTCAATGGTCAAAAAACCAAAATCAGAAAAGAGTATGATAATTGTATATTTGATATGGAGCAGCATTTTAAGCTGGTGTATATATTATTCACTTGTCAAAGCAGGTTTGTACTCATATGGTGAATTTGGCTTTAGGTGGGGGATTTTTATTACTCCATTGTGGCTGTTAACTGCGATTGTTACCATAAGTGATTTTTTAACTGAATTGGGACTTTCTTACAGCAAATTATTTTTAAAGATAGGCAAAATACTCAGTTATTCAATTGTATTTTTAACTGCTATATACTGTTTTACAGGTGTTTATGGGGTTTATAAACATTGGGAAAAAGAAGATACCAAAGGTATGGTCCAAAGATGGTATGAGATAGAAGGTTATAAAGAAAAGACTATTTTATATTACGGCGCTAAATATGGTTTTATGTATTATTTGGAAAAAGACCCGAGGTTTGATGAATCATACAAAAATAATATCGTTAAGATCCCTTGGGTAGAAGATGGCGATTATTATGAATTTAGAGCAATAATCAGTAAATTATTAGACAACAATTTCAATTTTCCTGTTATTTATCTATGTTTTGCCCATACTGGTGATGATATGCATACTATATTACTTTTGTTTAAAGACAAAGGTTACAAAGTCAGCATAATTTATGATGAACATGATGCAGTTATTTGTAAATTGGTTAAAAAATAAATGGCTATAAAATATATTTTTTAAGGTCGTCTTTGTCAAAAACCTCAATACTCTTTTTGTTGTGTATAAGGATAAGAGAGCTTATCAGAGGTTTTAAGGTTGCAAAATTTTCATTTGAAAGTTTTGTATTTAAATCAACCATATTGTCTGTCAAGAATTCTGTTATCAATACTTTATCTTTGAACGCTAGAGAGCAGAAATAATCGAGACCTTCTTTTGATGTAATTCCCTCGAAATATATTATGTCAGGAGATTGAAACTCAATAAAACGCATAGCTTTATCAATATTAAAGCTGATATTTTCGTTAAGCTCACTTTGGTGAACATTTTTGAGGCTATATTTTGCAATAGATTCAATTGTCATCACGTTCTTATTTTCTTTAGGAAGCTCTGACAGAATCGAATAAATAGTGTGTGTTTTTCCGCTTAAAGAAGAGCCGCAAACAAGTATAATCCCGGGTTTTTCTATAGAATTTTTAATTATTTCAATTTGTTTTTCTGTAAAACCTATCTCAGAAAGTTTCTTAGGAGGTTTATAAATTTTCAGCGAAATTCTTTCTCCTTGAATTGTAGGGAAAGCAGATATGCTTGCTGTGAAAGTTGTTTCATCGACTTTAAAAATAAGTTTTCCGAGTTGTGGAATCTCTGATACATTAGGGTCTAATGATGAAAGTGTTTTTAATTTAGATATAAATTGTGCAACAATTATTGTTGGAATTTGTCCCGTCGAAATAATTTCTGATGATGTCCTAAAGTTTACGCAGAGACCATTTGGAGCGTGTTCAAAGAGAACTTCGTGGACCTTTTGGAATACTGCCTGTTTTAAAATTGCTCGCAGAATATTTTGTATATGTTCTTCAGAGAGAGTTTCTGCATGTAAAACTTCACGCCAGTCGTATTTTGCTTCATTTTGATCTAGGAAAATCTTTCCGACAGAACTATCGGTTTTATAATATTCTTCAATCTTCTGCATAACAAGGTGTTCTGCGCAAATGATAGGTTCAATTTTGCAACCTGTTTTTTCAACAATATTATCGATTGCAAATAAGTCCAAAGGGTCAGCCATTGCGATTGTTAAAACATTTTCGATTTTAAAAAGCGGTATTAGCTTGTATTTTTGAGCATCGTTAAAACTTATAAGCTCTAAACACCTTGTATCAAGTGAATAATCTCTTAAATCAAGATATGGGATATGAAGCTTTGATTCCAAAAATTTCAAAAGCATTTCTTCAGTTATAAGGCTTGATTCAATAAGCACTTTGCCTATATTAACATTCTGAGCAGCCGCTACTTCTTGAGCTTTTTCGATGTCTTCATATGATATGAGCCCGTCTCTTACAAGGTCATATTTGAGCTTTTCAAGCGTTTTGTTTGTAACGATAGCTTCCATCTAAACACCCAAGTGGCTTTTAACACGCTCTACAACAAAATCAATTTCAAAAGGCTTTGTGATATATTCATCTACGCCTGTTTCTTCGCCTATTATTTTGTCTTCGTCCTGAGAGCGCGCAGTAATCATTATAATAGGTATATTTTTGTATTTATTATCGTATTTTAGTAATCTGCTTATCTTGTAGCCGTTGATTTTTGGCATCATTACATCAAGTATGATTAAATCAGGCATGATTTCTTTTGCAAGGTTGAGCCCTGCTTCCCCATCAAATGCCGTATAACACTCAAAGCCCTCTGCTTCAAGCATGAACTGCAATGTTTCCACAATATCTTGTTCATCATCAACTATTAAAATCTTCTTCATAACAAACCTCTTTAAAAGATAACTTAGCTTTTTTAATAAGTTCTTCTGCCGTTAGAGCATCATTAGGAAATATTGCCGTTGAATACAATATATCACAATTATTGAACTCATTTCCACTTAACTTAATATAACCTTCAATTTTCTTCTTATAAAACTCAAGAACATGCGGTTCTAGCTCAAGAGCATTATGGTAAAAATATTTAAACTCTCCGTCAGAATTTGTTAAGCTAAAACTCGTAGAGCTTTTTTGTATAATTTTTTCTTCAAACATTTTATCAATAAAAGACTGTGCACATGAGAGTTTTTCTTTTATTGCAAGAACTCCTATCGAAGAGTGATTTTGTTTAGCTTTTTGAATATTTTGTGAAAGGTTTACAACGAAAATATCTTCTTCGTTCATAACAGGTATTGCAATTGAGAAAGTTGAGCCGTGATTGGGTTCGCTCTCAAGCCATATAAAACCTTTGTGGGTTTCAATTAACTGTTTTGCAATAGGAAGACCCAACCCTGTTCCTCCGACTTTTCTGCTTAGCGAGTTTTCAATCTGCTGGAATTTGTCAAATACCTTGTGTTTATCTTCTTCAGCTATTCCTATTCCTGAGTCTTGAACACTTATTTTAATGTATTCTTTAAACAGGTTTTTAGGTTTTTCTTCAAAGAAATCTGTCTCTGCAACTTCGTTTTTAGTTATTTTTGACGTGCTTACAACTATTTTTCCGTTTTCAGGAGTAAATTTAACTGCATTTGAAACAAGATTTGTCAAAACCTGTTCAATTCTTTGAGAATCAATATAAACCAAATCGAGCTCTTTACTTAAATCTAAAGCAATTTCAATATTTTTTTCTTTAGCAAGAGTGTCAAAAGTGTTTTTAATGAACTCTGTAGGGGTATTAATATTGGTAAGTTCAAAGCGAAAATCCATTTTCCCTGCTTCAATTTTAGATAGATCAAGCAGGTCATTAATAATTGCAGAAAGTCTTGTTACATTTCTTTTTGCAAGGTTTAAAAACTTGTCCATTTGGGCTGTAACTTCCCCGGTTTTACCGCTTAAGAGAATTTCTAAAGAGTTTTTAATTGCAGTCAGTGGTGTTCTGAGTTCGTGAGACACAATAGAGATAAATTCTGATTTTAGTCTTTCAAGTCTTTCAAGTTTTATATTTGTTTCTTTTATCTCTTCATACAAAATGGCACTTTCTAAAGGTAAAGATGCCTGTTTTACAAGGGTTTGAAAACAAGTCGTGTCTTCTTGTGAAAAATCGTTTGACCTAAAAACTTCAATAATTCCAAAGAATTTATCTTTAATATTTATTGGCGCAAAAAGGTTATCAAAGGTGAATACATTTAAATCATATTCAGCGTACTGATGTTTTATATTCTTTTTAACTTTGATACTCGCAACGTCAGGATTCATAGAAAATAAAGTTTTATAGCTTAAGACTGCTCTTAGTTTTATTGCGTCTTCAAGCCTTTCTGATATAGGGTGAAGCGAGTTTATTAAAAGCGTAATATCGTTTTCACTGTTATAAATCAGAGAATAGCAGATTGAAAAACTTAAACTCTTTTCCAATCCATCAAGCATAATATCTACAAGATTGTTCTTGTCTAATGAGCCTGCAAGCTGAGTGCTTGTGTTATACAAAACATTTAGCTGATAAAGACTTTTGCAAAGGTCAATGTTGTTTTCAGAAAGTTTTGCAAGTGCATTTTTAACTTGAAGCCCAGAGTTTATAGAAGCAAGCAAAACCTCTTTATCAACCGGTTCTTGAATGTATGAATTTGCATATTTTAAAATTTCATAATCAATTTTATCTTTTTCATAAATGAGTATTGTCTGAATATTTTTTGTCTGTGCCTGAATTTTTATTCTTCTGCATACATTGTTAACATTGATATTTTTTGTTGTAAGGTCTGCAATTACAATATCTATTTCACTGTTTTGAACAGAATGAAAAACTTCCTCTTCATCACTTGAGACAGTTATCTGAAGAGAGTTTTCTTCAAGAAAATCTATGATATTTTTGATATTGACTTTGTTATCCGATATAAGCAGGACTTTATTCATACAAATCGATACTCCCCTAATTACATTTTAACAACAACACATAAATTTGTTTATGTTTATACAAATCTTAACTTTACGGGTTTTGTTAATAAGTGTTAAGAATTTGTGAATAAATAATATATAAAAAAGCAATTTTTTGTATATAAAATACTTTATATAAGTAAGAGAGAGCAAATCAAGCAAAATTTGAGAGAGAAAAGACAAAGCCAAATACCCTTACACAAAAGGCATTACACACGAGGAATTTTAACAAAACATTGAGACTTTAAAAGTCTCTTTTTTTTGTGTTTTTTATGGTATTACCGTGCTGTAGTTAATTCTTTTGCTTCTGTTTCAGGACAGTATTCATAATTTGCCATTCTGGCAACTTCTCTGCCCCATTTTTCAATTATTTCATCAATTTCAAGTTCATGAGAAATAGGTTCACCAATCTCAACAACAACTTTTGCTTTAAATGGGATCCAGTTGTATTCTTCGCAGCCGGTAATTGCGATAGGAAGAACGTCAACTTTAGAAGCTTTTGCAATTGCAGCAAAACCTTTATTTATTTGTTCAATCTTTCTGTTTCTTCTGATTCCACCTTCAGGGAATATTCCAAGAAGCCAGTTTTTCGTCTTATGTATTTCTTTTACTGTTCTGATTGTAGAGACTTCAAGTTTTTCTCTGTTGACAGCAAATGCAGCAAGAAAATCTAACATTGAAGCCATCGGCTGGGTTTCAAAAAGTTCCTTTTTTGCCATGTATGCGAGAGACTTTCCTGTCGCCCAGGCAGTTAAAAACGGATCAAAATAGGAAATATGGTTTGCAGAACATACAAATTTCCTGTCTTTAGGGACATTTTCTCTGCCTTTTATTTCTACTTTGTAGAAAATCTTAAGGATAGGCCAGATAACGCAGTATATAGCCCAGAGCTGAAATAATCTCTTTGTAAATGTAAAATCTTTAGCTTCTCTTTTTGTGTAATTTGTCTCACTCATCTTTCATTCCTATGCGGGTTGGTATTCAAGTCCTGTGAGCTCAGCAATTGCCAAACACCATTTATCTACCATTTCATCTATATTTTCACTGTATGGAATAATTTTTCCAACTTTTACAACTATTTTACCTGTAAAAGGAATTTTAACATTTTTATCAGCACCGATAATTGCGACCGGCAAGATATCTGTTTTCATTGTTTTTGCCAAAGAAGCAAAACCTTTTGATATATTTTCGATTTTTCCATTAGAAACCCTTGTTCCTTGAGGGAATAAACCTAATTTCCAATTTGTGTTTTTGACGCATAATGCTGTTTTTATTGTAGAGACGCTAAGTTTATCTCTGTTAACCGCAAAGGCTCCGCACCAATCCATTAATGTTCTTGAGAAAAACTTTTCAAAAAGTTCTTGTTTTGCCATAAATGCAATTGGGGTACAAAGTGCTTGAACAACTATAAAAGGGTCTTTTGCAGAGATGTGATTACCTGCAACTATATAGTTGGCATCTTTTGGGATGTCTTTTAATCCAAGTACTTCAAGTCTGTACATGATTCTTATATACATGCCGTAAGTCCAGTTGCAAACGAGTCTTTGAAAGAATCTTCTCCATACATTAAAGTCTTTTGATGTTTTTTTAGAAAAATCCTTAGCTGATTTTGTCATTGATTTTTATCCCTACTATGTACAACTCTGTTACATTGTACCATAAATTTGAAATTTAGTTTAATATCAATATTGTATTATTTAAAAAATGAAGTATGAAAATATTAAATACTAATATTAAAACATTAAATATAACTATTTCGGTAATATTATTGCTTCTTACAGTTCTAATTTTTCAATACTTTGGAATCATAAATTGTATAAAGTTTGAAGATATAGCCGAACCATTTATAATTCCTAGTACTTTACAAGAAATGTATACGGGTGCCAATCATGGTTGTTTTGTTTCTACAGTCTTTCATCAATTTTTATTATTTGTTTTGCCTAAAATGCTGAATATTCATCCTGATGACTTTTATTTTATCTATATTTTTCAAGGATTTATTTACTGGCTAATTCCATTTTTATTAGCAAAACTTGCGGTTTCTTATTCTGATGAAAAACACTTCTTGTTTTTTTATGCAATTTCGAACTTTTTATTTTTTTCAATTTTTTTCAATCTAGGTTATCTATTTCAAGAGTATACATTTATATATACAAGGTTCATACGGTACGTTTTTCCTATGATATTTTTTGTATTGTTTTGGACTATGTTCTCTGATTTTTATGTTTTAGGCAAATACAGAAATTGGAGAATCTATCTTGCCGCGTTCTTAACAGGTATTTCTGTTGAACCTCTTAATATAACTACTTTTGTTGCATTATTATTAATAACTGTTTTGTCTTCATTCCATAAAAAAATATCAAACAATGTTTTGTCTACAAGATATCTCGCAATAGTTACTTCTTTTTGTGCAGGTTTGGTCTTGTTCTATGCTAGTCCAAGTTTTTGGCATATTGCTAATGAAAGAGGCATTAATCGAAGCCTCGGGAATTTTCATGAATTGCTTACAAATATTAAAATTTTCCACGCATCATATTTTGAACATGTTTTGAAAGAAAACACATATTATTTAATTTTTATTGCTGTACTATTTGTTATAATTTTACGATTTTGTTTTAAAAGAAATAATCAAAAAAGTATAAAAGTTGTAATTGTTTCTGTAGGGTTATTAATTGGAATTTTGTTTTTTAATTATATATTATTTCTTTCAGGCAAAACTTTTTATGACGGGGTTAGTTTTTGGATTGTTTCGCTTGATTTAAAGGCAGATACTATATTTGTTTTAGTAATGATAATAGTGCTTTTTTTATCTTATATCTTTGGAATGTTTGGCAAAAAAAATAAAATAGCTTTTGCAATATTGATTGCAGGATTTGTTATTTGTGGGTATCCACTTTTGTATAAGATTAATTTACCAGACATTCTTTACGATAGGGCATCAAGGTATGAAACAAAGCAATTGATGTATAAAGCCGAAAAAATTTATAGATTTTATGATTTGAAGCATAATAAAAGTGCATATTTGCCTTTGTCTGCAATAAGCAATAAATGTTTGTTTTTTAGCTTTAATCGTAATCAAGAGAAAGATTTAGATAAAGCAGTAGGGAAAGCAAAATTTCCTTCTGAGTATTATTACGGGATATATGGTGTCCCCGAGGAAAAGATGATAAAAGTTAGATTTGTAGAGGACGCAAAAGCCTATAAATATTTTTATGAGGCAGGTGGAATCTTTACAAAGGAAGAATTGTCTAATCTGAAATTTACAAGATTGTTAGACAAAGATTTTGTTCTTGGAAAAAAATAAACTTAAAGGTTAGCTTGATTATCATTTATGTTTAATTTATAAAATAGTCATGGTTTAAAACATGGTAGTAAAAAGAAGAGGAGTCTTAAACTATGGTAAAAGTTGCAATTAACGGCTTCGGTAGAATTGGCCGTAACACATTAAGAGCTGCTATAAAAGAAGGTATTTTCGAAAAACTTGATTATGTAGCAATTAACGATCCTGGCTTAACGCCAAAAGATGCTGCACACATCTTCAAATATGACTCAGTTATGGGTAGATTTGACGGTACTGTTGAAACAGCAGAAGATGGTTTAATAATTAACGGTAAAAAAATATTATTCTTCGCTGAAAAAGATCCATCAGTATTACCTTGGGCAAAATTAGGCGTTGAAGTTGTAATCGAATCTACAGGATTCTTTACAGATGCTACAAAAGCAAAAGCTCACATCGATGCTGGTGCTAAAAAAGTAATCATTTCAGCTCCTGCAAAAAATGAAGACAGAACAATTGTTCTTGGCGTAAATGATGATCAATACAATCCTGCTACAGATAACGTTATCTCAATGGCATCTTGTACAACTAACTGCTTAGCACCTGTTGCTAAAGTTATTCTTGAAAAATTTGGTATTGTTAAAGGTCTTATGACTACAACTCACTCTTATACAGGTGACCAAAGACTTCTTGATGCAGGACACAAAGATCCTAGAAGAGCTAGAGCAGGCGCTCTAAATATCGTTCCTACAACAACTGGTGCTGCAAAAGCAGTTGCACTTGTTCTTCCTGAATTAAAAGGTAAATTGAACGGTTTTGCTTTAAGAGTTCCAACTCCAGATGTATCTGTTGTTGACGTTGTATTTGAAACAGAAAAACCTGTTACAGCTGAAGCAGTTAACGCTGCATTAAAAGAAGCTGCTGATGGCAAAATTCTTGCTTTTGAAGAAGCTCCACTAGTTTCTGCTGACTTCATTGGTTCTTCTCAATCATCAACAGTTGACGCTGCATTGACAATGACTATGGGTGACAATATGGTTAAAGTTATTTCTTGGTACGATAACGAAATGGGTTATTCAACAAGATTAGCTGAAACTACATTAATGGTTGCTAACAAATTATAATTTTTAAAATTATATACAAATTTAAGTGCCGCTTTTATGATAAATAAGGGCGGCGCTTTTAATTATTTTGCTTTTTCAGGTACTTCCTGTATAATTTCTACTTAGGTAATAATATTGGAGAAATCTTTTTTGATTAATAAAAGAGGCTTTACACTGGCTGAAGTACTTGTCGCATTAGTTATTATTGGGGTTATTGCTGCTATGGTTGTGCCAATTATTTTGATGCAAACAAACAGGAATGCTTATAGGTCCTCATTTAGAAAAGAATATTCTGTTTTAAGTAGTGCATTAAACAAACTTACTAGTGATAACAACGGCAGCATAAAAGATATGGCAAATACCAGCGTTGATTTCAGAGATATGTTTTCTAAATATCTAAATACAATGAAAGTTTGTGATCAGGGTTATTCAGGAGGTTGTAGATACGCAGGTGCCACAGGTCAAAATGGACAAAGTGATGGGGGCTTTTCTTGGATGCAAGATACCCCGGCAGTAGTTTTGGCAGATGGCACAATTCTCCAGTTTTATTTATCAGCTGCTGATTGCTCTGATGCTGTCCACGGATGCGGCATAATAACCATCGATGTTAATGGTGTAAAAAGGCCGAACAGAGAAGGCGAAGACGTATATCTTATACATGTTTTTCATAATGCAATAAAACCTTTTGGCTATGACGGTGATGGTTACGCGAGTGATTGCGATACGCCGTCTTCAATGGGGTGGACTTGTGCAGCTGTAAGACTCAGAGATTAATTTAATTTTTGTTTTAAAGTTTGAACTTCATATTTATTAAATTAGATTATATAGTGTTTTTTATAATGCTAGTCAATCTGTTTAATAGTAATTAGACATGCTGTTTTGAATAAATTAACTTAACATTCTAAGAAATATAATTTGAAATTTTTTATGATTGATATAAAATAAATAAGCTAGCTAAGTACAAGATTGGATATTAAAGTTGGGATTAACTTTTCAGGAATTAATTTTAAATTTATCAAAATTTTGGTCAGATTACGGGTGTATAATTCAGCAACCGTACGATATTGAAAAAGGTGCAAGTACAATGAACCCTGCTACTTTTTTGCGTTCATTAGGACCTGAACCTTGGAATACAGCAATGGTTGAACCTTGTAGACGACCTACGGATGCAAGATATGGCGAAAATCCTAATAGATTGGGACATTATTTTCAGTATCAAGTAATTTTAAAACCATCTCCTGATAATGCTCAAGAATTATATTTAAAAAGTCTTGAGGCAATGGGAATAGACCTTTCAAAACATGACGTGAGGTTTGTTGAGGATAATTGGGAGTCTCCGACATTAGGAGCTGCAGGTGTAGGCTGGGAAGTTTGGCTTGACGGCATGGAAATCACACAGTTTACATATTTTCAGCAAGTTGGCGGTCTTGAAATAAGACCTGTTGCACTTGAACTTACATACGGTTTAGAAAGAATTGCAATGTATCTTCAAAACGTTGATTCTGTCTATGATGTAATGTGGAATAAAGAATTAAAATACGGTGAAATATACCTTCAAAATGAAATTGAACAATCAAAATATAACTTTGAATATTCAAGTGCTGAAAGATTGTTTAAAATGTTTGATTTGTGTCAGGAAGAAGTTGAGTCATGTTGTGATGCAAAACTTGTACTTCCTGCATATGACTATGTTTTAAAATGCTCACATACCTTTAATCTTCTAGATGCAAGAGGTGTAATAAGCAAAGACGAGAGAATAAATTTTATAAATAGAGTGAGAAAAATGGCTGCAACAGTGGCTAAATTGTATGTTGAACAACGTGAAGAGCTCGGATTTCCTTTATTGAAAAAGGAATATCAAAGGAATTAAGATAATTTACACTTAGAAGGAACTTGTAAAAATGAGTAAAGAAGTAACCGAAACAAGCTTGATAGAGCATTTTGTGTCAAAATTGCTAAAGACCAAAAACCCAGATGATTTGATTGAACAATCAAAAGAAGACGGATTAAAGAAGACCCTAACGGCTTTTGACCTTATTATATTAGGTATCAGTGCTGTTATTGGTGCAGGAATCTTTGTTATGATTGGTTCTGCTGCAGCTGGTACTCCTGACCATGTAGGCGCAGGTCCTTCTCTTGTTTTATCAATTGTTTTGGCAGCGGTTGCTTGTATATTTCCAGCTCTTTGTTATGCTGAGTTTGCATCTATGATTCCTGTTGCGGGAAGTGCTTATACATACACTTTTGCAACAATGGGAGAGCTTGCAGCTTGGATGATAGGCTGGGTATTAATGCTTGAATATGCTATCGGTATTATTACTGTTTCTTCAAGTTGGACCGGATATCTTTTCCAGTTATTAAAAGGTTTTGAGACAGTTTTGCCTTCTTGGATTGTAAATCCTCCTTTATGGCTTATAAGTGATTATAAATCAGCGATTGCAAAATATGCGACATTGGGGCTTGATCCAGCGCAACAAATACCTCATTTTATGGGTATTCCTATTTGTGTAAACATTCCTGCAATTTTCATAATATTGTTCTTGGCTGTAATATTGACAAGAGGAATGAAAGATTCAACAAAAATGGCAACAGCAATGGTATTTACTAAGTTAGCTGTAATTTTGTTATTCGTAATTGTTGGTTCATTTTATGTTAAACCATCAAACTGGGTTCCGTTTGCTCCAAACGGCTTAGACGGTATAATAATCGGTGCATTTGTAATATTTTATGCTTATATCGGGTTTGACGCTATTTCAACAGCAGCTGAAGAAACCAAAAACCCTCAAAGAGATTTACCCATTGGTTTAATTGGTTCTCTGCTTATCTGCGGAGTTATATATGGTGCTGTTGCACTTATTCTTACAGGCATGATGCCATATAATCAAATTGATACTCACGCTCCTATTGCTTTTGCAATGAGAATGGTTCATCAAGACTGGGTAGCTGGACTTATTTCAATCGGTGCACTTGCCGGGTTGACTTCGGTTTTACTTGTTTTAGAATTTGGTACAAGTAGAATTTTATATGCAATGGCAAGAGATAATTTCTTCCCTAAAATAATGAAAAAAGTCCACCCTAAATATGAAACGCCGTATGTTATTACTTGGACAGTTGCAGTTCTTGTTATCATCGGTTCTTTATTCTTAGATATGAACGTAGCTGCTGAGCTTTGTATCTTTGGTACGTTCACATCATTCATAATTGTTTGTTTGGGTGTTTTAATCTTAAGAAAAACAGATCCTGAAAGACCAAGACCTTTTAGAGTACCTTTCTCACCATGGTTCCCTCTTTTAGGAATAGGTATTTGCGGATACTTAATGATTAAAGCGCTATTCGATTTAAAAACTTCAGCAATGCTATTCCCTCTATGGCTTGTTATAGGTGTTGCAATATATTTTGCATACGGATATAAGAGCAATAGAAAAGCAGAAGCAAGAGCTATTGAAAAGAAAAAAGCAGCAGAAGCTGCAGAAATAGTGGAAATAGCAGAAGAAGTTTAAATATTATACTTTAGTTAGATTAATCCCTATCTTAAAGCTGATTATAAGAAATTCAAGAAATAGTTATAATCAGAACATAGATAGGGATTCTATGTTTAAAGTAGTAAAAGATAATGATATCGTTTTGGTATCTTTTCAAGGAAAGTATCTGTCTAAAGATATGGTAGACAAGCTATACAAGTATTTGAAAAGCCCCTTTAGGCTGAATATCAGAAGAAAAAATATTGCAATAAATATGAAAAATATTGATTCTGTTTCAGGCGAATTTTTTCTTGCTCTTAAAAGGTTATCAAAATATAATATTTCTCTTTATAATGTAGGATTAAACGTTTCACTTCTACTTGAACTTACAAATGCAAGAAAAAGCATAAAGGTTTTTGCAAATGAACTTGATTTCATCGAAGAAAAACGTCTTCTTGTAAATCGCAAGTTCAAGGTAGTTCCTGCATAATTTTACAAAATGTAAATTTGGAAATTTTTATACTAAAAACAGCTTTTGTATGATTTAAGATTTGAATTTATCTATTTTTTCAAATGAAATTTAATAAAATTGAAAAATATTTTTTTCAAATCGTAATTTTTTATTTGATTTTTAAAAAATCGTCATAACTCTTATTAGGAGTATATATTGACGTTTTTTTTTGCTTCGGTCATTATAGGAAGTAGACATACATTAATGACAGAAAAGGAAAACAGTAGTGAAAGTAGCTGACTATTTAGTTCAACGACTGGTTGGGCTCGGAATTAAGGATGTATTCGGACTTCCTGGAGATTTTAACTTTAATATTTTATACGCAGTTGAAAAAAACGAAAATGTAAATTGGATAAATTGCACAAATGAATTAAATGCTGGATATGCAGCTGACGGTTATGCAAGATTGAACGGTTTCGGCGCAGTTGTAACAACATATGGAGTTGGCGAACTCAGTGCAATCAATGGTGTTGCAGGAGCTAATGCTGAGAGAATTCCTTTGATGAAAATTGCAGGAGTCCCAAGTAGTGCAATGATAGAAAACAACGTTATTTTGCACCACAATTTTGAAAATCCTGATTATTATGCATTTGCAAAAGCATATTCTCACGTAGTTGAGGCGGTTGCTTATTTGAATAAAGATAACGCAAAAGCTGAGATTGACAGAATAATCGAGGTTATGGTTAAAACAAGAAAGCCCGTTTATGTTGCTATTCCTGTTGATATTTGCGAAATGGAGATAGATTCTGATATTCCCGAGATTGTAATGGAGTCTGATGTTGAAAAACTTGAGACTGCTGTTAACAAGATGGCTAATATTATTAATAACTCAGTAAAACCAGTGCTTTTAGCAGATTATATTGTAAAAAGATATAAGGTCGAAGATAAATTACAAAATATTATTGATAAGACAAATATGTTAGCAACCACTCTCCTTATGGGAAAAGGCGCAATCGATGAAACTTCAAAGTCTTTTATTGGAACAGAAGTTGGAGTTTTAAATTCTAAAGCTCATCAAGAACTTATGAATAGTTCTGATTTAATAATTGCTGTTGGCGGACTTCTTGCTGATTTAAATTCAGGCGGTTTTTCAGTAAAAGAAGATAGCAAATGGCGCATAAAAATTGAATCAGATTATGTTGTGGTTGACGGCGAAAGATACAATAACGTTTATATCAACGATGTTTTAGATGGTTTGTATGATGCAATTGAATTTAATAACACAGAGTCTTTAAACGATTTTGGCTTAGAGATGAAAAATGCAGAAGAAAGGCTTTTAAAAGTCGATGATATCTTCCCTGCTTTAGAAAATTTCTTTGAAGAAGATGACAATATTTTCATCGAAACAGGCATGATAAGTCCTGCGTGCGGGATGATTAGGCTTCCTAAAGGAGCATTATACAGCTCACAGACTCTATGGGGTTCAATCGGATGGGCAACACCTGCAGCCTTTGGCGGAGCTATTGCCGAAAGAGGAAGAAGAACCATATTGTTTACAGGAGAAGGCGCGCACCAGTTGACTATGCAAGAGGTTGCAAATTTCTTTGAATATGACATTCGACCTGTGATTTTTGTATTGAACAATTCGGGTTATACAATTGAGAGAATGCTTTCCGGTGATCCTATGGATAGGTTCAACGAGATTACATCATGGGATTATTCAAAACTCCCTTCAGTATTCGGAAAAGATTGTTTCACAGCAAAAGTTAAAACAAATAAGGATTTAGAGAATGTTCTAAATCAGGTGAAAGAAGAGCAGAAATCAAAACTTTGCTATGTTGAAATTTTTGCGGACAAACTTGATTATAGCGAACCTGCTACAAATTTGATTAAATCAATAAGATCAAATTTAGCGAACAAAACATTAATAAAATAGATAAAAACCACCCTTGATACAAGCAAAACAAAAGAGTAAGAATATCCGGTTCAAATTATAACAGGATTTTTTACTCTTTTTGCCAATAGACAAAATCAATACTTTGTACAATGAACTTTCATGCGAAAAGCACTATTCTTACAGAGTGATAGTTTATATACCTTTTTGGAATTAAGGGTATTTCGGTATGAAAGGAATTTATTATGGTTATCAAGTCGGGAGGCTGTCCTCACTGTGGGGATAAGCACTTCGCCAAAGTTAAATTTGCAGATGCTGCTAATAAAAAGTTCAGGATAGATTCTCCTGAAAATATCAAGTCTTCTTGGGAATCTCTGCAAAAACTGAAGGGTACTTCTCATTACTCTGAAGACGAATTTAAACAAATGGAACAGAAAACTATAAATGCCTGGAAGGAGCATATAAATCCTGATGGGCCTGTTTTAGTAGAATAGTTCACAGGTTGTTCCAATATTTTAAAGGCTATTTTAATAGCCTTTTTTATACTTGTTGTCGAAAGACCATATATTCTTGGGTTTCATCGAGTTTAAAAAGGGTTTTTAAGTGATTAATTCCATCCGCTGTGTAGGAAACAGTTTGTCCCCAGGGGTCTACTATTATTGCTTTTGAGCCCCAAGTTGTTGGGTCAGAGGTTTTTGCATCTTCGCTCATGTTGGCGACCAAAAAAATGTGGTCTGAGGCCATCCTTCTCAATGCAGGGTTTTTTGTTTTGATATCCATCCCAATAAGTTTGCAGTCGATGCCTTTTGCTGTTAACTTGTGTTTCATAAGCTCAACCATTTCTCTGCAGTTTGCGCCTCTATGTTTTCTAACTAATTTTTGTAATAATTTGTAGTCATAATCTTGATTTAGGGTATATTTTTCCTCAAATTCATCTCTTAGTTTCCAGATTCTACTCATTACTTCATTGCTTTTTTTAATAAAAAGACTTTGTTTTGGCAGGCATGAGTCGTAATTTTTATATACGGTATCAAATTTTAAATACATTCTTGTAGATGATGGAATGCCTGAGATTTCCGCGCAGAGTTCCCTGTTCAGATCATCAATTTGCCTGAACTGAAAAGCTTTTGCTTTAAAAGAAATATTGTGAATACCATTAATTTGCATAATATTCTTACAAAAATTGAAAATAAAAAATTTGCGCTAAGAGAATTTATAAGATTAAAATTTACAAAAATCATTGTTGATATTGAAATGCAGTTTTATTTATTGTATATTTTAATTACTTGAATGGCGGGTGTCGTTACAACAAACAAGCACAAGCAAAGCGGTGCATAGTTTGATGGATGCGAAACCCCGGCAGACTTAATAATCAAGATAAATAGTCTGTCGTAGTCCATAAGAAATTGAAAATTAAATAAAATAGATAATGGCGGGTGTCGTCAAGTGGTTAAGACCTCGGTTTGTGGTTCCGATATTCGTGGGTTCGAATCCCATCATCCGCCCCATTTTAAAACAAATAAGACCTCTTTTGAGGTCTTTTTGTTTTAGTTAAAGTGTTGTTTTGGGATGAGAACCCAACAAGGCAAAGCCTTGTAATAAGGTTCGAGCGCGAGTGAGCAGAGGCTGAAGGGCTTGCGAAGAGCAAGACCGTAACGCCGTTTAACGCGAACGAGCAAGACAATCCCATCATCCGCCCCATTTTAAAACAAATAAAGAACATCTTTTATGGGTGTTCTTTTTTGTTGTTATTTTAATATTTATTTGGTGGGTTTTAACCCACCCTACAGACTTTTTC
Source organism: Cyanobacteria bacterium OH_CDB_20 (assembly GCA_023415935.1). GTDB lineage: Bacteria > Cyanobacteriota > Vampirovibrionia > Gastranaerophilales > Gastranaerophilaceae > JAEZIX01. The sequence goes on from JAEZIX010000026.1 coordinate 115,686, forward strand.
TTGTTCTTCGTTTTCTATTCTTTTAGATACTTCATCAAATAAAGTTGCTAACTTTGTAATTTTGTCCTGTAAATATATTATTCTTCCTAAGTTTTCCATATTTGGATTTAGTGAAATTAAAGCCTTTACTACACTTAACAACGAAAGAGCTGTTAGTTGGGCAGTATCAGTAAATCCGACATTCGTTTGTGCCAATTTATATGATTGCTCTTTCGATAATCCATAAAGTTGCCCAATATCGAAAAAAATCGCTTTTGCATTCCCATGGTTGTAATTACAAGATAGCTTATAAAATGGTAATAAATAATTTAAATCTGTGTTTTCTGCAATTTTTTTAAAACTAGCCATTCCTAAAATGTGAGAAGCCCAACTATAATCACCATCGTTAATTTCAGGGAATTGCCTCTTAATGTTTTCATATCTAAGTTGTAATTCATTAAATTCTTCCTTCTTTATTTCTTCAAAACCTAACGTGCCTACATATTTATTATATAGCTTAGCTTCATTGTATGTTGATACATCTTGATAGGCTAAATATCTTTGAGCTGTATTTTCCCCGTATTTTGCCAGAAATGTTGCTATTATACTTAATTCATAAAGTGTTCTCCACCTAGCTAAAGCTCCTGATGAAAAACCATTTTTGACCAAGAGCAATATTTCTTGTGAAATCAACATTGCTCTTGCAGCAATACCGTCAATAGCTGTATATAGATTAGCTTCAATTGATTCTTCATAGTTAAATTCATTAATAATAGATAAGCAATTTTCAATAAAAATCTCAAGTTCTATAATTGGTTCATGGTAATTAAAAAGTAATCTAGAGACAAATCCTTTATTATATTCTCGATTTTTTAAAATTTGTTCATAGCCATTTCTTTCGTATAAGAGATCAAATATTTGGTACTCTTCACTGGACTTAATCTGCTCTATAGAATCATCAATTACAGGATAATCTTCTTCTGTAAATTCATCTTTCATTGATAAAATTATTGCTTTTTTTATTTTATCTGAAATTTCTATGCTCATGTTTCTCCTTTACTGTGAATTTAAAATCCCTATATATTAATCATATCATATTGCTCCATGCTTCAATTTCAGCAGATAAAAGAATGACTTTGGGAAGAAGCATAAGCTTGATTAAATCTTTCGTTAAGGGTTCGAGCAATTCCCCAATATCCTTACCATTTAATGAATGCACAAAATAATTTTTGACACCCTACAGATTTAGCTTGCCATTAAAGGAGTTGAACACTTTTATTTGTTTTTTATTTAATTCTGTTAATTTATTAGCAAGGTCTTCTTCTGTTGTTTTTGAGTCGATTGTATTTGCAAGAACATAAACCAGATTAAAAAACTCTCTCCATTCTCGCCCTGCTCTTTTACCGAATAAGAATATAATCTCCCCCGATTCTCTAAGGGCAGCGTCTGTTATTTCTTTAATTTTTTTTATTTCTTCGTCTAATTTATCGCTATTTTTTTCTTTTTCGCAAAACAAAAGACTTTGGATATTTTGAAAATCTAGCAACACATTCGGGTAGTTTTTGATTTTTGTATAGAAATCCAAACGCATTTTGAACAAATTTTGTTTATATTGTTTTCTTGATGCTCGCCATTGCAAAAAGGCTATTACCACAACCAAAACCGCGGTAACAGAAGTTATCGGGTCAAAGCTGAATGATATGTGATTCAGCACTTTGCGCATTATTAGTTCTATGTGAAATGTATGATTTAAAATTTCTGTAGCCATAAGCCATTAATCCTTTGAGGATATAATACTACAAAAATATTTTGATAAATTTTTTTGTATTCAATTTTTAAAACTACATATCGTAGCTGAAAGATACTTCTTCGTCTCTGATTGGCTTTTTCATATCAAATGTTCTTTTTGCGAACATATTATTTCCTGTATGAGCGTCTTCTTTTACTAACAATGTGTTATAAACACCTGTTCCGCCTGCATAATAGTCTCTTCCATAAACTACTACATCATAGTCCTTTTTATCTGCATATCTTTGCAATCTTTTTACTTCTTTTTTGGGGGACAACTTTTTTGTGCTTCCTGCTAGAAATACACTGCCTGTAAAATTAATACTATTAATCATAATTATCCTCTCTCATTTGTTATTATTGTATAAACATACGTGATTATATTTTTTGCCAATAAAATCTTTTATTATAAAATTTAAATGCTAATCCTCGTCACTGCTTGCGGTGTTATGATTTTTGATTATTTTAACAATTTCAGGGTCAGAAACAGAGTCTATTCCTTCGGTTTTTAGTTGTTTCATTATAGCAACTGCTTGACTCAAGGCATCACTAAAGGCTTCTTTAGCATGACCTGTTTCCCAGACTCTTTTGCGGTATGAATTAAGGATTATTTGCTCTTGTTGAGACAGCGGTTCTTCATTTTCTTCTTTTGCAATTATTAAACCGAGGTGTTTGTTCTCTTGAGCTTCTGCTTTAAGGATTTCTCTTGTATATGGGCAAAGATGCCAAGCGATTTTCATCCTTAAAGAAGTCTCGCTTTCATTTTGTTGCTTTCTTGCTTGAACTTCTTCTGAGTGAGCTGTTTCTGCTTCTCTTTGAACTTCCTCTTCCAATTGTTTTCTTAGTTGTAATTCTTCTAAAAATACGCTGTTTTTAGGGTCTTTTTTATTGATGAAAACACTATTGTAATCATCCCAGAAAATATATTCAGGAATTATATCGATGTCGCCGTTTTGCATAAAGTATCTTATGTCTGCCGGTCTTAAATGCATCTGTTGCGCTAAGTCTTGCAATTTTATTACATCAGGATTTTTCTTCCTTAAATCTCTCAAAACCTCTTCTGATTTTATATAAGGGGTAATATCGACTTTTGCAGAATATTTGGTTTGTCCACCTTTTTCAACTTTTTCGCAGACTCCCGGCAGTTTTCCTGAAAGTATCATTTGTGCAAGCATCTTAGGATCTCCGAAGCCAAGTTTTGATAAATAGCTTACAGGAACCATTTTAGGAGGTTGCGCGCTTATATAACTATTCCCTTTGTAATATTTTTCTGATGGAATCGGCCTTTGTCTTCTAACTTTTGCAATAAGAGCTTGGTTTATAGGGTCTAGTTTGTCTAGCATAACGTTACATATTCCAAACCCTGTTTCATAAGGTAGACCTATCGGCATAGCCTCTCTATTTTCAAGGTATCTTTTCATTTCATAGTCTTTTATATTGTAATTGACTTGAAATTGACCGCCTGAAATACTGCTAGGTAGTTTTCCTTTTAAATAATTTATAAACTCTTTATTCTTTTCAAATCCTGTATCGATAAAGTGTAAATGACCTTCATAAGTTGTTTCAAGATGGTCTGTTTCTATAAGTTTTGTTTTTGCGCAAAGTTTTACAAAATCTTCAGTTACTCCCATCTCTTCAGCAAACTGAGAGTAAGTTTTTAATGTAGGCATTTGCATTGCCATTTTCGCACGCTCGGATTTTTGGATGTTATGGTTATAGAGAAAAGCGGTTGCAGGATGTTTTTCCATTTGCTCCTGATACTTTTCTTCATATGCTTTTTCTCTTGCATCTTTTTTGTCTTTTGCTGCTTCTGCTTTCTTTTTTTTTGCCTTGATTATATATTCTCTTGTTTCATCACTCATATCACCAAAAGAAACAGTATCAGCGCCAATAGGTGCTGTTACAAAGCTGCTTTTTCCTGTATAACCTTTGTTTTGGTTAACTGAATTTTTATTAAAATTATAATGAAATGAATTTATTTGCATACAGTCATAATGGCTCTGAGATAAAAAATATGCTTTTTTAGCCATCTTTTTTTACAAAAATTCATATGTTAAATAAAAAAAGAGCCCTTGAAAAAGAGCTCGTTCCATAATATCTTATGGGATTTATATAGGACTGATTATTGGGAAGATAATGCTGTTTTTTTGCCAATAGACTTAAAGACTACAGGTAAAGGGTGTTGAAGTGTTTTAGGAAGAACTTGTTTTGGCGGATTTGGTTTGTGTAATTTTTTCGTCATCCAGATATTTAGGCTTGTTACTCCAATGCCTAGTGCAAGAGCTGAATACAAAATTCCTGACAGATGTGCAATATTTAACTTTCTAAGATTTTTAGCCACATCTTTTCCACCTTGAGCTGCAACTTCTGCGTGTGATTTTAGTGAGATATCTTGCAGCCAGTGTTTTAGACCCTTTCCTTCTTTTGAAATATTAAATAGGTTCTTTTGACCTTTATCTAAGAGATTTGCGACACCTTTTGATACAAAACCGCCTAAAACAAGCCAGTTTAAAAAGCATAAGATGTCTCTTGTTGCTGATTCTCTAAGTTCATTTTTATCTTTTGATGCAAAAAATCTTCCTAAAACAAGAGTTGCAAAAATTACTTTAATCGCAGCTCCTCCCGTTGAAGGTCCTGTTATTTCGAGTCTTTTTGCAAGATCTTTTAAATTTTTAACGTTTAAAACTTTAGCGACCATTCCTGTAAATACTGAAGCAACTGCAGCTTTTTCTAATATGAGTCTTTTATCTTTTTTCTTGTTAAGGTTTTTGCTGTTTAGATTATCAATATAGTCGACATTTCCTACAAAATCATCAGTGCCGGTTCTTTTTTGTGTTATTTTTCTGTTAACTGTTTGATTTACTATTGCAAGGGCTATAGCGAGTCCAATACCTCCAAAAGTTTTTAGTTTACTAATTTTTGAGAGTTTCTTTAGGGCCTCTTCTTTGTTTAAAGCAGGGTTATTGAATAGATGTTTGCCTGTATCATAAAGATCCCGTAGAACATTTGATACACTTGAAGAGACGGACTTTTCATCAAAGTTTACGTCGACATTTTCGCTTACTTTTAGGGCGTTACCTATTCTTGTTCCTATTATCCCTAAAATATTTTTTGCGTCTTTGGTGTCTATATTTTTATCGTCAATAATTTCTGTTAAAGTGCTTAAAATGTTCTTTTCATCTTTTAATTTTTCAAAAATACCTTGATGTGCAGGGTTCTTCCACTTAATATTTTTCCAAGAATTTTTGTCAAACCAATCAACTTTATCCCACTCAATTTGAGACCAGTGGTTCACTTTTTTCCCGTCTGAGCCTGAAAGGTTTGTAATGACATTTCTAACAAAACCTTCTGTTTTTTTATCACCCTTTTCCCAAGCGGAGTTAAAAAGGTCTAGAACCTTGTCTGTTGCCCAAGAGGGCTCAACTTTTACAGAAGGGTTAATTGCTTTATTTCCGAATTTTGCGAGGTATTTTGCAAATAAACTTGAAGATATGCAGACAATAAATGTTCCCGTGATTTCTCTAAATGCAGTTTCAGCAGCTGCAAACTTATTTCTTTTCTTTGCGTCTAAATAGATCCTCGGGCTGTCATCTACCACAAGGTCTATTATGGCTGCGTTTGCCATAGGATTAGTATCAAGAAGCGCTAGTGTCTGTGTTAATGCTCCATCCACAGGTCCTTTAAATGCCTGTCTTCTTTGATTTATGTTTTTGTATTCGTTATTTATGCCAATTTTCATGATTTACCTTTCTGATTAAACTGCACAAAAAATCCCGTCTTTTAGACGGGATTTTATACTTATATCTCTATTACACTTATATTTTAAACTTGCATAAGAATATCAGTACACCCGTCAAATCTAGGTGTACAACATGCATTTTGGTTGTTTAAAAGTGTTTGTTTTAACATTATTTTTCTTTTCAAAATAAAATTTCGGCTATCCGAACACTTTTAATTAAATACTAAAATCAACTTTTGTCAATACTAGAATAACTAAAGTTTTATGATATATAGAATTATATTTGAGCAAAATCGTCTGTTTTAGCCTCTTTTACAATTTGTTATAAATTATTTTGATTTTAGATTAAAATGAGAATGTATTTGCATGCTACAAAGCTAGCAAATTATAATTTTACAATTTTTATATATATTACTGCAGGTCTAAAAATAAGAAGGAGTTTATTAAAATGTTAGTGAGAGGCATAGATGCTGTTAATTTTGCAGCTGCAAAAAAGAATGTTAACAAAAAACAACTGGGTGTTTCTAATGGGGTTTATTCGCAAAATGTTGAAAAACAAAAATATGCGCAAATTCCTTTTGGCGCTTTGATACATTATTCATATGTTATTCCCAAAAATGAAAAATTTTTAGAATCTAGTTACGAAGATAAAGCAAAGCAAGTACAAGCGCAGCTTGTAGCTGAAGCTCAAAATGATTCTTCTTGGATTAACCTTCCTGCAAAATTGTTGCAAGATGGTTCTGCTGATAGGGTTTATGAATCGATTGGTGATTTCAAAAAAGCAATCCCAGGCAAAAAGCATCTTATTTTTGTAGCCTTAGGCAACCCTGCAAATGCAGATGAAGCTGCAAAAGCTCTTGGCCTTGGTGATAATGTTACTTACTGCTGCGCAGTGAGAGAAGGAAATATTAAGCATGCTATTCAAAAAGCAGGCGGTAATTTAGAACAAATTCAAGTTATGATCTCTTCAAAATCAGGCACTACTTTTGAAAGCAATGCTACATATCAACTTTTACAAAAGCAGTTTGAAGAATATTATAAAAGTGAAGGCAAGACAGGCGAGGATTTAAAAGAAGCCGTTGCAAAACATTTCTTGTGTTTGACTGATAAAAATCCTTCTGCAAAACTTAAAAAAGAAGCGATTGAAAGAGGATATAAAACAATAGATTGTGTAGACAATCTTGCAAGCGGCTTTGGTGATTTAGCTTATGATTTGCCGCTATTAGCTTATGCCGGTTTATCTAAAAAAGATGCTGTAAAAATGCTTGAAGCAGCTAGAGATATTACAAAAGAAGTCCTTACAAATGCTCCTGACAATAACCTTGCAGCGAGGATTGCAATGTTTGATAAAGCAGCCCGCGACAACGGCGCAACAAAAGAACAATTTATTTTCCATGATAGCGAAGTTGATCTATCAAACACAATAGCCCAGCTTTATAGAGAGTCTTTGAGAAAAGTAAATCTTGAATTAAATACATATCCGCGCTCCGCACATTCAGGATTACAATCTGCAATAGATACAGAGCTCAACGGGCAATCAGTTAATATTATTACAAATGTGATTCCGGTTGGAGCGGATAAAACTCAAGAAGCAGAACGCCTCGAAAATGCGCATATCCAAAATGCAGGATCAGAAGGTCATTGGCAAAAGACCCTTGGCTTTGAACTTTCAGAAGACGGCTCAGGGATAAAACCTGAGGTACTGGGTGAGTTCTTGATGTTAAAGTCATTTATCGCATATTTCAAAAACCAACTTGAAGGAACAAATCATAATATGGAAAAAATTGACTACGTTGGTCAATACAAAAAAATCTTCCAAGGCGGGTAAAGGTATAATACAAAACGAAAAATAAATATTAGAGAGCAGTTAAATCATTCGGCTGCTCTCTAAAAGTATATAGTTGTATTTTGCATGATATAATCTCTTTAGTTTAACAAGTTACGAGAGTCGGAATAATAATGTTGCTTCTTAAAGGATTAGTTCTGGGATTTTCAATAGCTGCGCCCGTTGGCCCTATTGGACTTTTGTGTATTAATAAAACCCTCAAAAATGGCAAATTAAGCGGATTTTTATCAGGGCTTGGGGCAGCATCAGCGGATATGATTTATGGCGCAATAGCGGCGTTAGGCCTTACAGCAATATCAAGTGTTTTGCTTGAATATGCTCTTTATATAAGGATTTTGGGAGGGTTGTTTTTATGCTATCTCGGTGTAAAGATTTTTCTTGCAAAAAAAGCCGAAAAAGCTAAAGAAGAAGTTTCAAAAGGGCTTTTTAGCGATTATTTGTCAACTTTTTTTCTTACAATAACTAACCCTATGACAATTATCTCTTTCACAGCAATATTTGCAGGCATGGGCATAATGAGCACCAATAAAACAGAAATTTTAGAGTTTATAATTGGTGTTTTCTCTGGTTCAGCCTTGTGGTGGCTCTGTTTATGCTTTATTGCAGGATATATCGGGCAAAAATCAGATGAAAAATTTATCTATATTGTTAACAAAGTATCAGGGCTTATTATTTTTGCATTTGGTGTTTGGGCTTTTTTAAACAAGTAACCCGAGTATTTCTTCAGGTTTATTAATTATTGTTTTTGCGCCGGCTTTTTCAAGTGTGTCTTTTTCTCTATATCCCCATATTACACTTATGCAAGGAATACTAGCATTTTTTGCTGTTTGAATATCAACTTCAGAATCTCCTACGTAGATGCAGTTTTCAGCATCGTAGCCAAAGTATTTTATAACTTTTAAAATACTTTCAGGTGAAGGTTTTTGAGGTATTGAGTCTGATTGACCTACTACAATATCTATAAGATTTCCAAAGTATCTTTTGCATAATTCTTTTGCTGCAGAATCAAATTTATTAGACACAACAGCAGTTTTAATTCCCATATTTTTGATTTTTTCAAGAACTTTTAATACACCATCATAAGGTTTTGTTTTGTTACACATGTTCTCAGAATAGTCGGTTTTAAATGTTTTTAGACATTCTTCAAAATTAATGTTTTGTTCACCGTCTGGGATTGCTCTTTCGATGAGCTTTCTTACGCCGTTTCCGACAAATTTTTTAGTCTGCTCAAGCGAAATAGGGTCGTAATTATATTTTTTTAAAGCAAAATTAACACTATCTTTTAAATCTTCAAGTGTGTATAATAATGTTCCATCTAAGTCGAAAATTATAACGCCAATCATAATGCCAATATTAACATACATATATTTATAAAAAAATTGGTTAAGATTTATTATAAAAATGGAAAATAAGAGGCAATTTTATTTTTCATCGCATTTATTATAAACACAGATTTATTACATATTCAGATTTTAGGAAAAATACACAGTGAACATTAATAGCATATACGCAAGATTAGCAATATCTAATCAAAACGTTGTACCTTTTAAACAGAAAGAACCTGCAAGAAAGCAGGTAAACGGTCCTGTTCAAGACGTATTTGTTAAATCAAGTAATAACTCTCCTAAGCTAATATCTTTTGGCGCAAATGTTAATGTTAATGATGAAGATATTCAAGATATTTTAGGTATTCTTGGTCTAAAAGGCCAGCCAGGTACTACTTCAGCTGGAATCCCTGAGATTAAAAGAGCGCTTTTAGCTCAATCAGCTTTGATTAAAGATACAATGAACTTTCTTCATATAGACGGAAAAAATCTAGAAACATCTGAAGCAAGATGTGCTGCAATAAATAATAGAGTAAGATTAGATCCTAAAACAGGCTTAAACAACATCGATGCTTTATATGATGATATTCAGTATGTTAAAGATGAATATCTTTCAAAAGGCAAGCCGGTTACTTTTGCAATGTTCGATCTTGATAATTTTAAATCTGTAAACGACCTATTAAGCTACGATGTTGGCGATGTTCTTATAAAACTTGCAGCTAGTAATATTAACACAGCTGTTGTTAAACAAGGATTCAAAGCGTATCGTTTCGGCGGAGAAGAATTTATTGTTATGATGCCTGGAGTTGAGCAAGAACAAGCTCTTCCAATTGCTCAAAGTATTATTGATTCAGTTAACGGCGCTTCATTTACTGAAGAGCATATCGAAAAATATATTGCTTCAGGTCAAAATCTTATAGATAATTTGACACAAAAACAAGAACCATATAAAAGGGTACTTGATGATATAAAACAATTGAAACAGCTAGAAGAAATCATGAAGGATCCTTGTTACAAAAAAGTTTTAGCAAGCTCTCCAAATGTTTCATCAAATATTAAACAATGCAGAATTAGACTTCATGATGAAGCAAGATATTTGCTTTCAAGAGGGGTTGAAATAGCTTCAAATTCTTCGGAAACAGAACTATTGATGTCTTCAATTGAAAGACTTGAAAAAGGAGAGAAAGTGGAAAATGTTTTTGCCGCAAATACTCCGTTATCGTCTTTACTTTATTCAATGTTCTATAAACAAGACAAAATAAATGAGATAAGAAAATGGATTGAATACGTACAACTTCCTAATGATAAGGGTGAGCCGAGAGGGTTTACAATGTCAGGTGGCGTGATTCAATTTGATGATGCTAAATACGATTCTAACGAATATATTCACGATACAGGCGAAGTTTTAGCTTATGCAAAACGTAATCAAAAAGGAAGACTGTACGAAAAAATCGGCGCTAATTGTGGTTTATACAAGCCTAAAAGAGGCAAGTGTTAAATATGTTTAACATATTATATTGCAAATGAAAAGTTTGATTTATAATGTGGAAAACAAAATAAGGCTAGGAAAATGATGGAAGTATACAGACTTTATCCTCAGTACAGAATAGTAAGTGACAGAAGAAGAGAAAATGTCCCTGTTGAAAACGATAGAAGAAGCGGTACAGAAAGACGCTCTCAATCAAGAGTCACTTTAGATACTGAAATTACAAGAGATATTTTTGAGATTAAAAGTAAAGTTTCCCAAATCCAAAAAACAAGCCCAAAAAATGTTGAAAGCCTAAGTTTTAGGCAAAATTCATCACTTGCAACTCAAGAAACTTCAGCAAAAGATCAATTTGTAAAAACTATAAATGAGACTAATAATACTCCGGCAAAAGAAATTCAGATATCAAAAGGCAACAAGGACTTGATGCTTGCAGGAGTAATGTTAAGCGTTATGGCTGGTGTTATCTCGGCAGCCTTTTTAGGGCCGGTAGCAGCAGGTATCGGCATAGGAGTCGGCGTTTATCTCGGTGGTAAGCTCCTTAAACAGACAGTTTCAACCCATTTAAATGAAAAGGATAAAGATTAATCTTTATCCTTTTTTACTTTTTGTTTTTATTCTTTGTGGGCCTGTCTTTAGTGCCTGTTCTGATAATTGTCTTATTTTTCTGTAAAAATCAGGAAGGAAATCTACTGGACTTATCTTGTCTTTTACAAAAATTTCTTTAAAATTCCTTATGGTGCTTTTGATAGGTTGTGCATTTTCGAAAGAATCTCCGTATCCAAGATACATCGAGCCATAGTCAACAAAAAGATTTACTTTTTTGTTTGCTTTTTGTTGGTTTGTTGCTTCGCGGATAGCATTTAGCGCGGCTCCTGAACGGTTACGCAACGTAGGATTTGCTTCTTCATCTTTTGACATGGCTGTAAGTTCTTCAACAAGCCGATCACTTGCAATAACCGCTTTAAATGAGGGTGCCATTACTCCTGTGATTCTCATGCTTCTCTCCTAATTCCTCTTTTTATTTGATGTTTTAATATACAAAACTCGAACAAAATAAAATTTGTTAGCTTGACATTGGTTTTTATGTGTTAGAAAGTTTTACTATGTACAAGCTCATTTTTGCAATATTTATAAGGATTGTGGCAAATCCTCTCGGAAATGTTTTTCAGAAAAAACTTTCTCAAGAAGGGGTTAGCTCTTTAGTTATAAACTTTATGAGTTTTTTCTTGCTAAGTTTGGTTTGTATTTTTGCGTCTTTTGGGGTTGGCTGGCATGGATTTTCTGCTGAATTGTGGGGAAATGCCGTTATAGCTTCTCTTCTAGGAGTTATTGGCTGTAATTTGATTATAAAGGCAATCCAAATGGGCGAATTGTCTGTTTTAGGTCCTGTAAACTCTTATAAATCAATAGTTGGCATGGTTGCAGGAATATTTTTGCTCGGGGAGATGCCTAGTTCCGCAGGTGTTTTAGGTATGATTCTCATAATTGCCGGGAGTTATTTTGTTTTTGAAACCCAAGAAGAAAAATTTTCATTAAAAATATTTTTAAGAAAAGATATATTATGTAGGCTTATGGCACTTGTGTTTTCAGCGGTTGAGGCAGTTTTTATCAAAAAAGTTATCATTTTGTCTTCTGTGGTGGCCGCATTTAGCTTGTGGTGCTGGTTTGGGGCTTTATTTTCTTTCGTTATTCTTTTATTTAGCGGAAAAGAAAAATATAGTCAGCTTAAAAAACCTGACTTCGGTCTTTATTTGCCTCTTGTTCTCTGTATCGGCGCAATGCAGTTTTCGACAACTTATGTCTTTCAAAAGATGAATGTAGGTTACTCTCTTGCGCTCTTCCAGCTTTCAACTTTAATTACTGTATTTTTAGGATATAAAATTTTCCACGAGAAAGATATTTTCAAAAAATTGGTTGGAACAATCATTATGATTGCTGGAGCTGTCATAATAATCTTGACTTAGCCTTATATAGAGATATATTGCGACTTAATCATTTTTGAAAAGTCTTGTTCCCATTCATTATTCCATTTGTCTTTTATAATGTTTGATGGTGTTATGCCTCTATCCACAAGGTTTTTTATTGGTTCAAGGTATCTTTCTTCACCTTTCCTAAAGGATTTCAGTGATTCGTAGGAAAGAGATAGCAAATTTTGAGCATAATTTTTAAGTTTTTTGCCTTTTATGTCTAAAGCTAAACCATGTTTAGGAGATAGCATTCTTATCTCCTGTAAGTCTTCGTAAGACAATGCTTTTACTATGTCAAAAGCCTCGTAGATTGTATTATCATTATAAATTATTCCTTTCCAAAAAGCAGGAACGCTATAAATTAGCTCCTCTCTTTGGTTATCGTGGTTGCGTATTTCTACATAGCTTTTGAGTCTTGCATCAGGGAAAAATAAACTTAAATGAAGTTCCCAATCTTCAAGCGTTGATTGATATCCTTCGTAGCCATTAATGTAAAATTCTCTGAAAGTCATATTTTTAACAGGTATTGTTTCAGAATTTCTTTCTATAAAAACCATTGGAACATTTAAAAGCTCATCAGTGTAGTCCTCAAAGGTATAAGAGTCATAATTCTCAATAAGGTTTTTTGAGATAAGTCCGCATCTTGCATCATCCATATTTAACCAGCTATTTGCCCGCTCTGAGCTTATATCTGAAAGCATTCCATCCCTTACAACAGAGTTTTGGTAGATACTGCTTACAATAGGACTTAATTTTATGGCTAAAGCTAGTTTTTTGATTGCATCTTGCTCGCTTTTGTAGTCAAAACTTGACTGAATACCGGCAGTTTCCCTCATCATAATGAATGGAAGTTGGCCGTTATCCTTAAAAAGGTTTGTCATGTGCTTGTAGCGATCTTTTGGGATTATGTTGATTTTATCAAATGTTGATTTTGGCTGAATTCCAAGGTTTGTGAACCGGATGTTTGTATTTTTTGTATATTCTTTCAAATGTTTGAAAAAGCAAGCTAGCGAAGTTTCTACTTCTTGAATTGTATTCATTGGCACAAGGCTTATTTCAAGCTGACTTCCAGGTTCAAGGGTTATATTTGCCTTTTCGCCTTTAAGTCCAAGTAGGTTGCCGTTTTCATAATGTTTTTGCCATTTATTAGCGTCAAATTTTTCAATGATTTTAACCATATCATTGTAGGAAACAGCTACCCCTGAATCTTTATATATAGCAAGAGTTTCAACTTCAACGCCAATATTTTGCCCAGTTTTTATTCCTGAGTAAAATATATTTAGAAGTTCACTTTTGTTTTGAATTTTTTTTTCTTCTTTTATTTCGAGCATAAAGAGTACTCATCTTGCCCAAGTTTACTGTTTATAAGCGCAATGGTATCTTCCATTATTTTTTCTTCAAAGCGGATTCCATATGCATTATTTATTTCTCTTATAAAGTAGCATGGGCTCGTAACGTTTATCTCTATTATCTTTTCGTCGATTACATCAAGTCCTGTGAGGTAAAGTTCTTTTTTATTTAAAATTTTTGCAATATCTTCTGCCATACTTTTTTCGTAAGTTGACAAAGATGTTGCCTCAAAGTATTTATCATTATGGGTATTAAATTTGAAATCGTTATCCCCAGGAAGTTTTTGGATACATTCGTCGTATACTTTTTCTCCGATGATAAGCACCCTTTTATCGCCTAAGGCAGCATTTTCAAGGTATCTTTGAACCATAACAAGTGTTTTTTCGTTTTCAGTCAAAGATAAAATTATAGAATTTATGTTCTTATCACCCTTTTGCAAGATGAATACACCGCTTCCAAAACATCTGTTGAGGGGCTTTATTATTGCTTTTCCCTCTTGTTCTACAAAGGCTCTTATTTCTTCTTTTGAGCTTGTAACTATATTTTTTGGAGCATAATCAGGGAAATAATTAACATGGAATTTTTCGTTAAAATTCCTTATGCTTTGAGGATTGTTAACAAGCACTGTCTTTTGAGTATCTACAAAGTCAAAGACATAGCAGGCATTAAGGTAATTAATATCAAAAGGCGGATCTGGTCTAAAAAACACTGTATCGTAGTCGTTTATTTGCTTTTTGATAATATTTTTATTGTAAAAAATGTTACTATCTTTTAAAAATGTTTTATAGGCCTTAGTCATGCCTTTTGCTTGTTCAACAAAAAGGTTGTTTTTAGTTGTTATATCTACTTCATAGCCTCTTGATAAAAATTCTTTTACGAACCAAAAATTTGTGACAAGGTCGTTGAACTCAAAATATTTTAATTCCACCTCATCAATAACGAACAAAACTTTATTAAACATAAATGTCCCTTCTTATCCTCTATAATATAGCAGTAAAAGCAAAAAATACAATTAGAAAATAATATGGTAATGTGGTGATATATTAAGTGTATCGTATATACTTATTGACAAAGTCTCAGAAATTGCTAAAA